>CAJQOS010000011.1 GCA_905479975.1 uncultured Puniceicoccaceae bacterium
AAAGCACCCAACGGGCATGATACCGCACGCCACAGGGAGAACTCCACAAACCACTTTAGATGTTTTCCACATTCCGAACCGTCGCACCGCGGACGCCGAAACCAAAAATCTTAAAGCCACTCAGCCCGAGATCGTCCACCAACTCAGCACACAACTCAAAACACGCTCAGAACAGCCCCAGAGGTGACGATATTTGTCAATTTTACTACAAATTAAAAACTCTACCATACTGCATTAGCTAAAAAAAACACACCCACAAACAATAGATATACAGCTATATAAGAACAACTTAAGGCAGCTTAAACAGTTTAAAAGTCAGGTAGAAAAGCACATCCCTAAATACACCACGCAAAAAAACTCATTGATTCGATTAAAGTTTTTTGTATAAACGAGAACAATTCACCAAGTTTGGTGTCAGTATCCCAACCAATTAAATAAAATTTATGGCCTCCAAAGATAAATGCTCCAACGATCTCGGGCTCACGCTCGGCATGCTCACCCTTCGTATCTGGCTCGGTTTCCGCGCCATCCAAACTGGCATTGAAAAGTTCGCCGGCTCGAAAGCCAATTCATCAGTCGTCGACATCGACGGTGTGCCCAACAGCTACGGACTGACCAAAGACGGCGCGGACAAGTTCTACTCGTTTTCTGAATACCACGGCGTGCCAGTCCCGCTCTACGACAAGTTCGCCAGCGAGCCACTCATCCCAACTTGGGGACTCAACCTTTACGACTGCATCCTCGGGCCAGCACTTATCATCCTCGGATTCACTGTCCTACTCGGCATTGCACAGCGTATCTCGCTATTCGCGATGGGCCTGCTCTACACCAGCCTCACTTTCGGCCTCATCCTCATCAAGCAAGACGCCGGCATCGCATGGCTCGGTGTGCATATCATCATGGTCGTCATGGCACTGGCACTGGCTAAGCACAATCGCTTCGCCGTCATGAAAAAGTGGTAACCCCAACCGAGACACAGCCATGAATTTAAAACTCCCAACTCTTTCCCGGCGTGACTTCCTCGCGAAGTCCACGCTCGGCGCAGGCCTCGTGCTAGGTGCGCCCTCCATTCTTCGCGCTAAGGAAGCCGGTGCTCCGGCCGACGAGATTCGCGTCGGCTTCATCGGTTGCGGCAAGCAACACGAAGTGCTGTTCAACGCGATGGTCAACATCCCCGGCATCAAGTATGTCGCGGCTGCCGACATCATGAAGGCCCGCGTGGGCCGCACCGCTTCTGCGATCAAATCACGCTTCGGCTACATGCCAACCCGCTATCTCAACGTTGAGGAAATGCTCGAAAAAGAAGAGCTCGATGCGGTCTTTGTCGCCACACCTGACTTCTGGCACGCACCACACACTATCATGGCACTCGAGGCCGGTTGCGATGTGTATTGCGAAAAGATGATGTCCAACACCATCGAAGGCGCCCGCAGCATGGTCGCCGCCATGGATCGCACAGGCAAACTTTGCCAAATCGGTCACCAGCGCCGCAGCAATCCACGCTATCGCTACACACTGGAGCAACTCATTCAAAAAGAGAATCTCTGTGGCCAAATCGTCAACATCAACGGCCAGTGGAACCGAGCGCTCAGCTCTTCTCAGGATATCGTATCCAAACCGTCAATCCTGCCAGACGCTGAAACACTCAGAAAAGCTGGATTTAATACAGGTGCCGATCACGAACTCTCACTCGAAGAGCTCCGCCACCGTTTCCTCAACTGGCGCTTCTACACCGACCTTTCCGGCGGCCCGATCTCCGACCTCGGTGCACACCAAATTGATATCTTCAATTGGTATCTCGGCGCGCAACCGAAATCACTCATGGCATCCGGTGGACGCAGCTTTTTCAAGGATCGCGAGCACTTCGACAACGTCATGTGCATCTTCGACTACGACACGCCACAAGGTAACGTGCGCGCTTTCTACCAAGTGCTGACCACCACCAGCTCTGGCGGCGGTTACTACGAGTCCTTCATGGGCACCGAAGGCACCATCGACATCTCCGAGCGCGAAGCCTACACCAAGATTTTCAAAGAATCCGGTGCCGACAATGCCAAGTGGGACAAGCTCACTCAACGTGGGCTCCTCAAAAAGCAAGCAGCAGGTAAAGCAGCAGGCGGCGCAGATGCCATCGCCTCTTACGAGTCCGCACCACCCGACGAATATGCACTGCCAGGCGGCCTCAGCAAAGCGCCGCACCAGCCGCATATTGAAAACTTCCTTGATACGATTCGCGGCAATGCCACGCTCACTTGCGATGCCCGCCACGCCCTCGAATCCGAAGCACCGATCTATTGGGTCAATCAAGCGGCAGAAAGTAAAGAAACCATTGTCTTCACCGAAGAACATCTGCATACGTAGAGACTTGAGGGCTGAGACCTGAGACTTGAGATTTCAGAGTATAGCACTTTCGACAAAAAACCTTCAACAAACAACAAACAACACTATCATGAAAAACCTCGCACTTATTACACTCGCCAGCAGCGCACTGATCTTCACGGCTTGCGGCGACAAATCAGCCAGCTCCGACGACGCAGCAGCAGCAAGCGATGCACCCGCAGCATCCGGTGGCAGCATCGCACTCACCACTGAGATCCCAGCAGAACTGATCGAAGGCACTCCGCAGCCGATCAAGGTTCCTAATCTGGTAAAAGCGCCGACCAGCGCACCGACGCTCATGGTTCCAGAAGGCACTGTGCTACTCTCTGCTGGCAAGACAGTCACAGGCAGTGACGACTTCCCAATCATCGGCGAACTCGAATACATCACCGACGGCGACAAAGAAGCCGGCGAAGGTTACTTCGTCGAGCTCATGGACGGCCCACAGTGGGTGCAAATCGACCTCGGAGCCGAAGCCGAACTCGCAGCGATTTGGATGTGGCACTACCACTCTCAAGCCCGCGCTTACCATGATGTCGTCGTGCAGGTATCCAACGACCCTGAATTCGCAACTGGAGTGACGGAACTCTTCAACAACGACTACGACAACTCTGCCGAGCAAGGCAAAGGCAGCGCCAAGCCATACGTCGAAACACGTTTCGGCAAGCTGATCGACGCCAAGAACACGAAGGCACAATACGTCCGCCTCTACAGCAACGGCAACACCGCCAACGATATGAACCACTACATCGAAGTGGAAGTTTACGGCAAGTAAGTCACGTATTCAGATTTTAACGACAAAGGCCCGCATCCAACGATGCGGGCCTTTTTTTGTGTTCGGTAGCGCGAAGCTTTAGCGAGTGTTCAGTGCCTCAGCACGAAAGCCAGCACGACGGACGCTCGCTATAGCTTCACGCTAGAGCTCCCTCGCTTCGTAAACCTGAACAATCGATTGGGAAGACTGGCTGTAAACATACTTCAGGTGCATGCGCTGCTTGGGTATTCCTACCGCTGTTGGACGAAATACCGCCACACAATAGCCAACTGCATGGCGCACACTTGAATACAATACTCCTTTAGCCCCGCCGTCCCGCATGACTCGAGCAAATGATTGCGAATCTATATAGTCTGAAGGGTTCAAAAGCTTAGCATATACAGATGGCCGAATATCCAACATCCGTCCTTTAATTTTCCCTGAGTAAACACGCATCGCAATCTCTTGATCCGGCTGATTCGTTTGCGACAAAAAGTATGCACGATGATACTTCGTTTCCGCAATTGCCGTCTCCAACGACTTCGCTGCGTAGTAAACCCCGAAGGTTCCGTCTGAAAAACGCGTCTGCGACGATAAATGCGTAAACGGTGCCATCACAATCAAAGCACCTGGCCCAGTCACTCGCTCAGAGGGAGCCACTAAGCTCAAATCGCCTAGCTCTTGCAGCACTCGCGGATTCGTCAGCGCTTCGATCGCATAGGCAATCTCCAACTCCTCCGGAGTATCGTAAATCGCCTCGTAGAGACTGATCGGCGGGAACCGGCTCGGTATAATCCGAAAAAACTCCGCCCGTTGATACGGAGCCAGATCGGGGTTGGGCAAGCGTTTCACAATGGCCTAGCCTCGCTGAGTGTCCAAATAGAGACGCACCTCGGCGAGTCGCGTTAAACTACCTTGCAACATGTATTCAAGCGCGCTGCTTGCGTTAAACGGATACGCCTCATTGGCTCGACGTATCCACCCATCGGCATGCGCCGGATCTTGAAAAAGAATATGTAGCGCCTTGTAGATCCCCAAGACGTAGGAAAGACGTTCCAATAAATCGCGACTCAACTGAACTTCAGGCAACTTTTGGTAGCGACAATAGGTCGTCTGCGGCAGATCTCCAAGTAGCACCCGCTGCTCCGCCGGCTTTAAGCCCCATTGCTTCGCAATACGAAAAAAACCCTTCAACGCCACCTGCCCTGCTTTAGCAGAGTTTACATTAATTGCGGGCGCTTGCTCTAAAACAGCTGTAGCCATACCTACATATGAAATGCCAAATGGTTTAAATGTCAAACTATTACCCATTTGGAATCAGACTTAAATTTTAGGCACAAAAAAATCGCGACCCATTTTCGGAACCGCGATTTGTTTTGAAATCTGAAGACTCGCCTCGCTCAGTAAGCGCGACCGTCTTTGTTTTCGAAGAAGTTGATGTAGGCCTTATTGAGCGCGGCGAAACCACCGGGGGTTGGATAATTCCCGGTAAAATACCAGTCGCCGTTGTTGTTCGGCAGCGCGGCGCGCATTTTGTCAACAGGTAGGAACACGATGTCCAAATCACCCTTCCACGGGATATCTTTCGGATAGACCAACTCACCGATTTTCGTGGAGATCTGCTCATCGGTGTAACGATCATAGAGACGGCGCACATGGTTCACCTGCTCAGCTGCTGGTTGATCCACTTGCTCCAAGCAGTCGCGATACACCTCTTTGAGAAGATCACTCTGACCATCGTCATTGATGAGTGCCACTGTCGCCTTGAACGCGATAAACTTGCCGAGCTCTGACATATCAATGCCATAGCAGTCGGGGTAGCGAATCTGTGGCGCAGTGGATGCCACCACGATCTTACGCGGATTTGTGCGACTGAGAATCTTCAGGATCGACTCTTTGAGCGTGGTGCCGCGAACGATGGAATCGTCAATACAGACGAGGCTGTCCTTGGGCTTCACGATGCCATAGGTAATATCGTAAACGTGTGAGACGAGCTTGGCGCGCCCCTTCTCTTGCGAAATGAACGTGCGCAATTTAATGTCTTTGTGTGTGATTTTTTCACCACGCGGCCAGTTGCCCATGATCAATTTATCGATCAGCTTTTCGTCGAGCGTGCCATTGGCATTCGCCTCTAGCAGTGCAGCCTTCACCTCCGTGCGCCGATGCAAGCGCAGTGCATCCAACAAACCATAGTAAGCCGTCTCTGCAGTATTCGGCACAAAGCTGAAGACACTGTTCTCGAAATCATTACCGATACACTCGACGACTTGCTCCAGCAGTGCGCCCCCCAGCTCTTTACGTTCCTGATAGATGTCGGCATCGTTGCCACGCGAGAAATAGATGCGCTCAAACGAACAAGGCGTGATCGGACGCTCGGGAGTGAATCGGTCGGAGTAGATCTTACCATCGGCCTTAATCACCATCGCGGTGCCGGGCTCCAGTTCGCAGACATTCTCGATTGGTTGATCAAAAATCGTCATCAACGCCACGCGCTCGGAGGCGTATGCGACCACTTCGTCGTTTTGGAAATAGAAGCACGGGCGGATGCCCTGCGGGTCACGCATTACGAACGAGTCACCGTTGCCGATCAAGCCGGCGATCGTATAGCCACCGTCCCAATTTGCCGCCGCCTTTTTCAGGATACGGATCGGGTCGAGGTCTTGGCTGATGATTTTCGGGATGCGGATGCCTTCGACATTTTGGTCGCGCATCCGGTGGTAAATCGCGTCGTGCGCTTCATCGAGATGAAAGCCGACCTCTTCGAGAACAGCCTGCGTGTCGGTGCCGAAGATCGGGTGCTGCCCGCGATTGATCAGGTCGTTGTTGATGTCCTTCTCATTGGTAATGGTGAAGTTACCAGCGAGCATCAGATTCTTGGTTGGCCAATTCGATTGGCGGACGAAAGGATGGCAATTATTCGACGAATAAACACCGGACGTGCCGTAGCGCAGATGCCCCATCAATACTTCACCACCATAACCGAAGTGCTTTTTCACCGTATCGGGAAATTCCGGATGAATCACGCCACGATCGATTTTCTTCTGATAGTCCTTGAGCTGCCCTTGGAAAATGCGCGACAGCGGATTGGTCTTAATGCTGCGATCACGCGCCATATAAGGCTGCCCCGGCTCGACATTCAGCTTCACACAGCCGATACCCGCGCCGTCTTGGCCGCGGTTATGCTGCTTCTCCATGAGGAGAAACAACTGGTTAAAACCATACAGTGGAGTGCCGTATTTTTCTTGGTAGTAAGCCAAGGGTTTCAAGAGGCGGATCATTGCGATGCCGCATTCGTGCTTAAGAAAGTCGCTCATATGTGGAAGAAGAGAAGCGAAGGGAAAAGGCTTTTTCAGGCCGTGGCGATGCTAAGTTGAAAATTTGTTTCAAACTGACCTAAGCAGCTCACCAGCAGCGACACTTTGCGCATCATGTCTCTCCTAGAGACTGCACCGTTCCGTCGTCCGAAATGCCGCGCTTGATGACATGCACCTCATTTGCAGGCTCAAGATGCACCAACACTTTTGAGACTTCAGGGTGTTGCTCCAGCAGGTGCACCTTCACTTCGCTCGCGATGTGATGCCCCATTTCGACCGTAATCTGCGGGTCCACCTGCAAGTGCAAGTCGATTTCATACACATCGCCGATGCGCCGCACCCGAAAATCATGATAGGCCAGCGCCCCGGGCGCCTGTAGCACATGCTCGCGCAAATCTTCGATCACCTCACGCTCTGGCGCAGCATCCAGCAGGTCTGAGCACGCCCGCAGAAAGATCTTCGCTGCCTCAAATACGAGGTAGCAACCGAGCACCAGCGTCACCGCACCATCTAAAAACGCCCAATCAGGCCCGCCGAGCCACACCCCGATCAACGCGACCGCCACACCCACCGACGAGATACTATCCATGCGGTGGTGCCAGGCATTCGCCATCAGCAAGTCCGAGCGCAAGCGCTTGGCGACGCCGCGCGTCCACCAAAACATCGCCTCCTTCACCGCAATGGAGAGCACCGCAAAACACGCCGCACTTCCGGCTACGGGCGCCACACTCCCGCCAGAGCGAAAATCCATCACAGACGACACCACCAACAAGAATGAAAACACCATCAAGACGCCACCAATGAAAAATTTCGCGAGGCTCACGAATTTGTGATGCCCATAGAGGTGATTCTCATCTTCAGGGCGGCGTGCCATCGCCAGTCCGAGGAGCACGGCAATATCACTCAACAAATCCAGCAGACTATGCATGCCGTCCGCAATCAAGGCCTTCGAGCCGAACAACCAGCCCGCCAGCGTCTTAACCACACCGAGCAGAAGATTCACCCACAGGCCGATCCATGTGATTCGTGTGCCATCTCCAGAACCCTGCATACCTGCTATCGTTAGCAAACCCGTCTCCGGATGTCGCGATTATTCCGACTCACACTCAATAAATATAGAAAAATGAGTTGAACCGTGAACAACCGTTAACGGCCAAAAAACGAACCTAAGCGGACTTCTGAATCTAGAATAAAACGTCACTATCTGTTTGCCAGTAATCCCGCGAAGCTCCAGAAACTAGGCTTTTTATTCGTGTCTACCCCAAGCAAAGAACTCTACGGCCTACGAGCCACCTTGGATCGCCTCGTCTATTTTCGCGAACCCGACGCACTCGAAACCGATGCGCCACATGCGTTCATCTACTTCATCACCATTGCCAATCTCTCGAACACCACGGTCACTTTGAATGGGCGGCGCTGGGTCATCAAAGGTAAAGATGGCCATCAAAACGTATTCGAGGGGCAAGGCATCGTCGGCAAAGAGCCCACCCTCGCCCCCGGCGAATCATTTTCCTACAACAGCCACCACGCGGCTCAGGGCAACTGCACCGCCGAAGGCTCCTTCCACGGCATTGACAGCTCCGGCGATCCCATCCATGTCCGTATCCCTTCTTTTGAAATGACGATCCCTCCTGAAGCCAACGACGGCCAGACTGAGCTCGACCTAAAATAGCAGACATGAAACTTATCGACCTGAATCGTCTCGGCGGCATCGGAGCCAACTCCACTTACGTTCAAATTGGCAGCTTCAACATCCTGATCGATGCGGGGCTCAACCCCAAAGAGCTCGGCTACGACGCGATGCCGGACTTTGCCCCAATCGAAGACGTGGAGATGGATCTCATCATCCTCACGCACTGCCACCTCGACCACCTCGGCTCACTACCGGTCGCATCCGCGCATAACCCGGATGCCCCCGTGATCACCTCCGTGCCCAATATCGAGCTCGCACCCCGCATGTTGCGCAACTCGATCAACGTCATGAAACGCCAACGCGAGGAGCACGGCATCAGTGACTACCCACTCTTCCTACACCGCGACGTCATAGCCCTCAGCAAGCGACTCGTCGCCCAGCGCTACGGGCGCGGCGAAATCTACACAAAGGGAGACGACAAGATCGAAGTCATTTTACACACATCCGGCCACGTCGCAGGTGCTGCTTGCATCGAGATCCTTCATCAAGGCCGCCGCATCGTCTTTTCGGGCGACGTGCTGTTCGACAATCAACGCACCCTCCCGGGCGCGAAACTGCCGGAAGGCGACATCGACACGTTGATCCTGGAGACCACCCGCGGCGCGAAAGCACGCGTCATCGGGCTGTCGCGCAAGAGCGAAGTCGACCGTCTACTTGAGCAGATCGACACCATTCTCCAACGCGGCGGCAGTTGCCTCATCCCCGTCTTCGCGCTCGGTCGCATGCAAGAGCTCTTCAAGATCATTTACGAAGCGCGCAACAATAACCGCATCCCGAAGACGCCGATCTACGCGGCCGGCCTGGGCATGGATATCTGTAACTATTTCCATAAAATCCACGAACGCACCAAGCTCATCGACTTCAGCTTTAAAATGATGGAGAAGCTCAACGTGCGCGCACTCGACCCGAATATGCGCCCCGGACGCGACCTGCCCCGCAAAGGGATCTACATCGTCAGCAGCGGCATGATGGTGCAGCACACTCCTTCCTATAAGGTCGCCGCCTCGCTGCTACCACATACTCAGAACGGCCTCTGCTTCGTCGGTTACTGCGATATCGACACGCCCGGCGGCAAACTCCTGGCCGAAAAGGACGAAGGCAGCTTCTTCTTTGAGACGATGGACTACCTGGCCCCGATTCGCGCCTCCATCGAGCAGTTCGACCTCAGCGGCCATGCCGATCGCGACGAACTCGCCGACTATGCCATCCACAGCAAGGCTCGCTCGATCGTGCTCACCCACGGCGACCCCGAAGCCCGCGCGTGGTTTGAAGCCACTCTAACCGAACGTATGCCTGACAGCACCGTGCTCGATCCAGAGCCACTCGTGCAATATACAGTGTAACAGATTAGACCTAGCGCGAATCATAACCTCGCGCGTCTTCCTCTCTACTCATTAACCAATGCACTATTCCTATCAAATTTCTGCGGATCAGCTGCTGATTATTGTGACCATCAGAGGCGAATTCACTGTAGAAGAGCTCATCTCCCATTCAAAGCGCATGCTTGCAGATCCGTCATTTGATACCAGATACGATGGTATCGTCGATATGCGCAAGGCCACTGCCAATATCTCAAAAGTGGAACTACTCGGCTTTGCAGATCTGTTGGAACAGACAGGCGCATTTGCCATAAAAACAAAATGGGCCTTCATCACCACGGATCCCATAGTGCTCACACTCACTGAAACCTATAAGAATCGACTGAACCAAGGCGAGTATGCGCAAGCATTCAGCACAGCCCAAGCGGCCGCCGACTTCCTGAACAACCCTGAGGTGCTGAACTACATAGGCTAATCACCTCATTTTCAGGGCAGAGCCTTTGTTGGGCTTGCGCACGCAGCCGATATAGATTCGATACAGGCGAAGTCTAACATGGAATACACCTATCAAATCATCCCGGAGCACGAACTCGTTGTTGAGAAAATCACAGGCGATGTGACCGTCCAAGAGCTCGCCTATAAAACACAGGCCGTCTTTTCCGACCCACTCTACAAGCCGACCTACAATGGCGTCATGGACCTGCGGCAGGCCGTATCGCGCATGTCGAAAGTCGAGCTCTATGGCTTTGCCAGCCTCATCAGTGAGACCGAAATGTTTGGACAATCCAAATGGGCAATCGTCGCAGACGATCCCATCGTCGTCGCCCTCAGCCAGATTTTTCAGCAGCGCATCCCCGATCAAACCACGCTTGGCATCTTCTGCACCATCCAAGCCGCATCCGAATTCATCGAGCGCCCCGAAGTGCTCAATTACTTCAAGGATGAATAGTGCGGTGGATTTCCATTGACTTCCCAGAATCGTCTGCGCGTTATCGCGCGCTGAAAACCACCCCGCCGCAACTAACCACGGCGGGGTTTTCATTTTTTTCTCATGAACGCTAAAAACATCCGCAATATCGCCATCATCGCTCACGTTGACCATGGCAAGACCACACTCGTTGACTGCCTGCTCGCTCAGAGCGGCACTTACCGTGAAAATGAACGCGTGCAAGAGCGTGCAATGGACTCGATGGATCTCGAACGCGAAAAAGGCATTACTATTAAGGCCAAGAATCTCGCGGTTAAGTGGATCAACCCGAAAGACGGTGAAGAATACACCATCAACATCGTTGATACTCCAGGTCACGCCGACTTCGGCGCCGAAGTGGAACGCGTGATGAAAATGGTGGACGGTGTGCTCCTCCTCACTGATGCAGTGGGCGGCCCACAAGCACAGACTCGCTGGGTGCTCCGCAAAGCACTCGACCAAGGTCTCTCTACAATTTGCGTAATCAACAAAGTTGACCGCGACACCTCTCGTCCAGAGTGGGTGCACGACAAAGTGCTCGAACTCTTCCTCGACCTCGAAGCCGACGAAGACCAGTTCAACGCGCCCTTCCTATATGCATCCGCCAAGATGGGCTTTGCCGACCGCGAAGTCGATGGCCCACGCGAAAACATGCTCGACCTGTTCGAGACCATCGTTGATCGCATCCCAGCTCCAGAGATCGAAGAAGGTGACTTCCGCATGCTCGCAAGTAACATCGACTGGGACGACTACGTCGGTCGCATGGCGATCGGCCGTGTGCTTTCGGGTGAAGTTAAAGTCGGACAAACCATTTTCGCCCTCCGCAAAGACGGCAGCAAAGACCGCGTCAAAGTCACCAAAATGAAGAGCTTCTCCGGCGCTGGTAATACAGACGACGTAACTGAAGCCGTTGCAGGTGACATCGTCGGCCTCGCAGGTTTCGACGACGTCGACATTGGCGACACACTTGCAGCCTCTAAGGAAGCAGAAGCACTGCCTTTCGTTGAGATTGATCCGGCAACCGTCCAGATGGAGTTCTCCGTCAACAGCGGTCCACTCGCAGGTAAAGATGGCAAGAAGGTCACTTCCCGCCAGATCCGTGAGCGCCTAATCCGCGAAACACAGTCCAACATTTCCATCAGCGTCGAAGACACTGACGATGGCACACGCTTCCTCGTCAATGCACGTGGCTCCATGCAGATCGCCGTTCTCGTCGAGACCATGCGCCGCGAAGGTTTCGAGCTTCTCGTTTCCCGCCCGACCGTTCTGTACAAGACAGTCGACGGCAAACAGCACGAGCCATTCGAGCAAGTTTGGGTTGAAGTTCCAGAAGAGCACCTAGGTGGCGTCATGGAAAACCTCAGCAAGCGTAAAGGCAAAGTCACCAACATGGAGCACCACAACTCCGGTGTCACAGTCGAAGCAGAATGCCCAACTCGTGGCCTAATCGGTTTTGAAAGTGATCTCGTCACCATGACTTCCGGTCACGGTGTGATGAGCCACTCCTTCCTCGATTATCGCCCACACTGCGGCGAGATCGTCACACGCCTCACCGGCACGCTCGTCAGCATGGAGCAAGGCAAGACAATGCCCTACTCGCTCGAATTGATTCAGAGCCGCGGCAAACTCTTCGTCGGCCCAGGCGAAGAAGTCTACGCAGGCATGGTCGTTGGCGAAAACCCTCGCACAGAAGACATGCCCGTCAACCCTGCCAAGGCCAAGCAACTCGACAACATGCGTTCCTCTGGCACGGATAAGAGCATCCAGCTCTCACCACCGATTAAGTTCTCTCTCGAGCGCGCAATCGAATACATCGCCCCCGACGAACTAGTCGAAGTCACACCGCAGTTCCTCCGTATGCGTAAGCGTATCCTCGACGAGAACGTGCGCCGCAAGATGTCACGCGCCGCGAAGAAATAAGCGCTGGTAACAACCCATTTCAAAGCCCTCGGAGACAAATCAGTCCCGAGGGCTTTTTTGTGCCTCTTCAATGATTCCTGTGGAAGAGACGGGGGCTCGGCGGCAGCTACAGCAGCCGATCCTTGGTGGGCACTGGGATCGACTGCTTTAGCTGCCGTTTTTTTTTTTACTTTACCGCTGGAGTGACGAGAGCGACCAGTCATACGCTCCATACCCGTCAATCGACGATGAATCTTTTGTTGTGCCTTGATAAACAGAGCCATGTGGCGTCGTCGCTTGCGACGGCCGAACTGCAACGACTCAGGATTGACTCTAAAAAGGGTTGAGCAGGTAGCCGTAGGTGCGTCTCGCACCGCACCAGCATTCGCAAGCTCCTGCCTGCACCGCAATGGCGAGCGGGACGCACGCCACTCCCCTTAATTGCTCAAGCAAAACAAGGCGTTCCCTTCACAATGCAAATCTTGATTAAAGAGACATCACCCCCATACTTCTGTGCTTATGAAACCAAGGAGCCTACGTCACCGTCTCGAAAAAGCAGCGAAAGCATTAGTATTGGTTCAGAAGCATACGCCCAACGTCCACAGTCTCCTTGATGAAGACAAAGGCGAGCACGGCCACTTGATCCTCAAATATGATGACGGCGATGCCAGCAAAATGACCGCGCTAGGTAAAGACCTCGAAAGCAAAGGCTACCAGTTTAGAGTAAAGAAAAGCCCATGGCTCGGGCAAGTCACTTATTTAGGCAAGGCCGACGACAAAACTTCAATCATCATCACCCGGCCGATCACCAAAGACCGCCTCGCAATCAACGAGGACTCGCCCGAGCAGCCCTATTCGTTTAAGTAGGAGCGGCACCTTGTCGCTTTTCACACAAGCAAGCGGCTAGAAGCGGCTTCTACGCTCGCATACCACGCGCTTCTCACATTTCGTAGCCCACACACATGGCAAACATCGGCAAATTTAACACCCTTCGCATCGTCGAACCGTCCGACCACGGACTCTACCTCGACGGCGGCCAACACGACAGCATCCTCCTCCCCAACCGCTATGTCACGCCCGACATGAAGGTCGGCGATACGGTCGAAGTCTTCATCTATAACGACTCGGAAGACAGACTCGTCGCCACTACTGAGACACCGTTCGCCCAGGCCGGCGAGTTTGCCTACCTAGAAGTGATCAGCGTCAACGAGCGCGTTGGTGCCTTCCTCGACTGGGGCCTCAGTAAGGATCTATTCCTGCCCTTCCGCGAGCAAGGCGACATCTCTTTCACTGCCGGCGATGGAGCCGTCGTCGCGGTCTACGTCGATGAATACACCAACCGCATCGTCGCATCCACCCGATTGCACCGCCACTTGCATGAGACCAAGGCAGACTACGAGCCTGGCACACCCGTGCACGTGTTGATCTACGGCGAATCCCCTCTCGGCTTCAAAGCGATCATCGATAAGAAGCACCGCGGCCTACTTTACTACGCTGAGACCTCCGACAAGCTGGAGCCAGGCGATCAATTCACCGGCTACATCAAAAAGGTGCATGCCAATGGCAACATCGACCTGCGCCGCGACCCCTCCGGCTTTAAACGCGCAGAAACGGTAAGCGAGCAGATCATGCAAAAGCTCGAAGCCGCAGGCGGCAAGATGCCGTTCAACGACAAGAGTAGCCCCGAATCGATCCGTGAGACGTTCGACACTAGTAAAAAGGCATTTAAACAAGGCATTGGGGTGCTCTACAAACAGCGCAAAATTCTGATCACCGAAGCAGGCATCGAAAAAGTAGAAACGCCGGAAACAGGGAACAACTAGGAAGCACCCCCACTCTATCTGGTTTTACCTTTCCATCCTTCCCTCCTTTCAACGTTCCCACTTCCAGCAATGCTCTCTTTTACTCTATTCGGCATTCCCGTCCGTATTCTACCGTGGTTTTGGATCACCATGGCGCTCATCGGCACCATGTGGCACAAAGAAACCCACTACGTCATGACGTTCATGCTCGCGGGCCTGATTTCCATCTTGGTGCACGAACTCGGGCACGCGCTGACTGTGCGTAAATTCGGCCTGCCCACCGCGATCACGCTACAAGCGTTCGGTGGCTACGCCTCCTTTCCCGCAGGCCAACTCAACCGCAAGCAGTCCTTCCTCGTCACCGCAGCCGGCCCTGTCCTGCAATTCACATTAGGCATCCTACTCTTTATCATTTACCGCATGGTGCCGATTCCAGATGCATCACTCCTCAAGGCGCTCCTCTTCGACTTGATCAATATCAGCATCGTCTGGGCAGTGCTCAACTGCCTGCCGATCTATCCGATGGACGGCGGTCAAATGATGGCCGCAGTGCTCGGCCCCAAGCGCTCGCACTTCGTGCACCTGATCAGCGCGATCGTCGCTGTGGCCATCGGCCTCGCTGCTTACAGCTACTCACAGTCGATCCTCTTGCCCATCTTCATGGCCATGTTTGCTTGGCAAAACTGGCAAGCCTTCCAAGCCCGCACGAGTTAAGGATAATGCCGAAGACGATTTCAATTGTTTGGCAACACAGCTTGCAGATGGGTGTTTATTAGTTGAGTCCTCAGCCTCAGGCACATTCACTGCCGAGATGACCACCATCGGGACTCCTTTTACATCGACTGCAAAAAAAGTGCTGCTCTGCGGCTCAGGCGAACTGGGCAAAGAAGTCGCGATTGAACTACAGCGCTACGGCGTGGAAGTCATTGCCGTCGATGCCTATGCCGACGCGCCGGCCATGCAAGTCGCAGATCGCTCACACATCGTCTCCATGCTCGATGGTGATGCCCTGCGGGCAGTCATTGAGCTCGAGCAGCCAGACCTCGTCGTGCCGGAAGTTGAGGCGATTGCCACCGACACACTCGCCGAGCTAGAGCGCGAAGGTGCCGTGACCGTCATCCCGACCGCACGCGCCACGCAGTTGACAATGAACCGCGAAGGCATTCGCCGCCTCGCGGCCGAAGAACTCGGGCACCTCACCTCGCCCTATAAATTTGCCGACACCTTCGAAGACTTTCGCGCCGCGGTTGAATCGATTGGCATGCCCTGCGTCATCAAGCCGATCATGAGCTCCTCCGGCAAAGGCCAGAGCGTCGTCAAGACCGAGGCCGACATCCAAGCCTCTTGGGACTATGCGCAAGAAGGTGGCCGCGCCGGCAAGGGCAAAGTCATCGTCGAAGGCTTCGTCGAGTTCGACTACGAGATCACCCTACTGACCGTGCGCCATGTCGGCGGCACCAGCTTTTGTGATCCGATCGGGCACATTCAAGTCGATGGCGACTACCGCGAGTCCTGGCAGCCACAAGCGATGAGCGAGGCCGCACTCAACAGCGCACAAGCCATGGCCGAATCTGTCACCGCCAGCCTCGGCGGCTACGGCCTATTCGGCGTCGAACTTTTCGTCAAAGATGACACCGTGATCTTCAGCGAAGTTTCCCCGCGACCGCACGACACCGGTATGGTCACGATGATCTCACAGGATCTGCCACAGTTTTCGCTCCACGCCCGAGCGATTCTAGGCCTACCAATCCCTACGATTCGCCAATTTGGCCCGAGCGCCTCTTCCGTGATTTTAGTCGAAGGCACGTCCAAACAAGTCAGCTTCAGCAATCTCGAACAAGCACTCAGCGAGCCCGACACACAGCTCCGCCTCTTCGGCAAACCTGAGGTCAACGGCAAGCGCCGCATGGGTGTCGCACTCGCGCGAGCAGAAACAATCGAAGACGCCCGCGCCAAAGCCTGCCACGCATCCAGTGCGGTGGACGTGCAGTTGTAACCAAACACCGCCTACGGCAGCCAAGGGTATTTCTTAAACTCGGGCTCGCGCTTTTCGTTCCATGCCTTGCGGCCTTCTTCGCCTTCTTCGGTCATGTAGTAAAGCAAGGTCGCATTACCGGCGAGTTCTTGCAGACCTTGTTGGCCATCGACATCGGCGTTAAATGCAGACTTCAAGCAACGGATCGACAACGGACTGTGCTGCAGCACATCATTTGCCCACGCGACACCTTCGGCTTCTAAATCTTCATACGGCACGACCTTATTGACCAGCCCCATGTCCATCGCTTCCTGAGCGTTGTATTGGCGGCACAAATACCAAATTTCGCGCGCCTTCTTCTGGCCGACGATACGCGCCAAATAACTAGAGCCGAAACCACCGTCAAAGCTACCGACCTTCGGTCCGGTTTGACCGAACACCGCATTGTCCGCAGCAATCGTCAAATCGCAGACCACATGCAGCACATGACCACCACCCACCGCATAACCGGCAACGAGCGCGATCACCACCTTCGGCATCGAGCGGATTAACTTTTGCAATTCGAGCACGTTCAAGCGCGGCACGCCGTCTTTACCGATGTAGCCGCCCTTCTTCTCGCCGCGGATCTTTTGATCGCCGCCTGCACAGAAAGCAAACTTGCCATCCGTCTGTGGGTTAAACCCTGTCAACAGCACGACCCCGATCGACGTATCTTCACGGGCATCGGTGAAGGCCTCAATCATCTCGGATACCGTATCCGGCGTGAATGCGTTACGGCGATGTGGACGATTGATCGTCACTTTCGCAATGCCATCGCACTTCTCGTAAATAATCTCTTCAAACTCGCGGACTTTGTTCCAATTCATGCCCACAAGATAGGACAGTCTTTAGCTGAAAAGCAACGCCACTGTTCGTCAACGTAGGCAGCTTGCTATTAATTTAATAAACGAAGCTCGCCGACGAAGCATCGCCGAAGTCCGGAACATGCAGCGCACTTACCTTCTTGGTTTCAGTATCCAATAGCATCAGGCGCGTGCGGCCATTCTGCCGCTGTGTAAATACCAAGTGGCGACCGTCATTCAGCCATGTCGGCTCGACTGCAGACTGCGTCACAGACGTTACGATCTCACTTTTACGTTTCACACTATCATACAGTGCGATTTGAAAGCCACCACGCACTGCCGCAGTGAACGCGATCAAGTTTTCTTTCACTGGATTCCATGCAGGCTCCGAGCAATAGCTGCTCACATTCGTTGGAATACGGCGCATCGGCCCACCATTGGCAGACACCTCATAAATCTGCGGCTTACCACGCGCATCCGAAGTAAAGGCCAAGCGACGACCATCCGGCGACCATGTCGGCGAAGTCTCCAAGCTCTTGTTTGTTGTCAAACGACGCGGCTTTTTGCTGATCGATTCGGCCACAAAAATCTCGGCATTGCCGGAACTCGAGAGCGACATCGCAACACTACGGCCATTCGGGCTGTAAGCACCTCCCGTATTCGTGCCTTTGTAGGTCGCGACTGGCTTTTTAATCCCAGTGCTCAGATCCATCATATAGATATCAGGAAAACCAGTCTTATAATATGTCGTGTAAAGTAGCTTTGTGCCATCTGGCGACCAGCTCGGCCCCGTCACTAGCGCACGGTCTGCCGTCAACGGGCGCACACGATTAAACAACAAATCCGCAGTGTAGACCTCAGACACTCCGCGCTGCTTGCCAACGAACGCCAACTTACCGGCAAAAAATCCCTTCGTATGCAATGTCGCCTCTACCGCCATATCGCAGGCACGGAGCACCGCGTTTTGCAGATCGCGACCTGGAACGCTGCGGCGCAATTGCTCTTGGCCTCCAGAGCTGATTGCCAACGTCACCGACGAACCACTCGCACGCTCAATGTTAAAGGTATAGGCGGACTTCGAAGACGTCGCCATCGTAACACCACCATGCAATCCGAACGCACGGCGCGCCAACTTCGCAATCGATGCATCCGTGCTGTTCACCGAGATCGCAAGCCGCCCCTCACCTGGGCGCACGGCATCTTTCAACTGAATAGGTTGCTCCGCAGAAATGATCGGCAGCAAAGAAAACGAAGTAACTAGAAGCAAAAGGCAGTGTAAAAAGCGCATACCAATGAAATAGTGCGAGCCTTGCGAAAACCGCAAACGCAAATCCACGAAGTGAATAACTTTCCAGTTTTTAGGAAAAAATCGTTCGATTCGTGTTGAGTCGTAGCCAGAGAGTTCCACTCTGCTTCCTTCCTTCAACCAATACTTACAGTGGATACAGAAAGCATCAAAGCAGCTCTCAAGACGGTCAAATTCCCAGGATTTAGCCGTGACATCATCTCCTTCGGCCTCGTCAGAGACGTCGATCTCAAAGATGGCGAAGCCCTGATCGGCGTCGAAATCACGACCGCGGATGCCAAAATCCCTGAGCAAATCGCCGCAGACATCAAGTCCACCGTCGGCGCGCTCGAAGGTATCAAGGATGTCAAAGTCCGCATGGAAATTTCGCAGCCAAAGAATCAGCCCAGCCCCACCGGTGGCGCCAACGGCGGCACTCCCACCAACAGCGCTGCGATGCAGAAGGTCAAATACGCCATCGCCGTAGCCAGCGGGAAGGGCGGCGTGGGCAAGTCAACCGTCACCGTGAACCTCGCCTGCGCACTACAACGCCTGCTCGAAGCAGACGGCAAGGCCGGCGTCGGCATCATGGACTGCGATATTTATGGCCCATCGATCCCACTCATGCTCGGCGCCGCAGGACGCCCCGAAATTGAAAACGATTTGATCGTGCCACTCGAAAACTTCGGTGTCCGCACGATGTCAATGGGCTTTCTCGTCGATGAAGACACACCCGTCGTCTGGCGCGGCCCGATGATCATGAAGACGATTCAACAGTTCGCTCAAAATGTGAACTGGGGTGAGTTGGAAATCCTCGTCGTGGACCTACCACCAGGCACTGGCGACGCGCAGCTCTCTCTGGTGCAAACCATTCCACTCGATGGCGCAGTCATCGTGACAACGCCACAACCGGCAGCGTCCAATGTCGCGCGCCGTGGCGCACGCATGTTTGAAAAGGTCAACGTGCCCTATCTCGGCGTCGTTGAGAACATGAGCTACCTCGAAGGTGCCGACGGCACACGTCAGCATCTATTCGGCGAAGGCGGCGGCGCAGCCACTGCAACAGCCCTCGAAACGCCACTTTTGGGCGAAATTCCAATCGATACATCGATTCGAATCGGATGCGACAACGGCATCCCCATCGTCGTCAGCGAGCCCGAATCCGCAGCGGCCAAGGAATTCTTCAAAGTCGCACAGCAGATCATCGATCAGTTAAACGCATAATTTTTTGTTAAAACTGCATCGTTCTTATTTTTTGAACTAGCCACGGTAACCCGTGTCACTATGTTTCAAGTTATATTGTTCACCAAAATGGCACATTGCCTGCAATGAGTAAGGATAAAAAAGACATGCCTACCGCACAACCAGCCGCTAATTCGTCGAAAGACTTCGCGGAACGATCCAGCCTGTATCAGGAGTTCCTCGCCGAGCGCGAAGAAATCTTACGGCACAAATGGATCGAGTCGGAAAAGAAAGGCAAAGACATCGGCTTCGAACGGGCCCTACTCGACTGGATTCGCAAACACCGCGAAAACTGGCGCAGCAATCGCCCAACCGGTAGAAAATAAACTTTCAAAAACCTCAGCGATTCGGCTGAGGTTTTTTTGTGCTTATTACTCACCAGAAAAGCAGTTCCCGTAGTCGAGTTCCTTTAGGTGCTCGACCGACAAGGCGTGACAGCACTTCCTCCAAACGGGTGGCCACCTAAAGGAAGCCACCGACTTAAACGCCATACATTTATCACGGAGCGACTTCCCGATCAGGCGCGAGCAAGCTCTCACAGAACTCCCGTCCCACGACAGGTATTCCTAGTTAAACGCATGGCGTTTGCGACGAACGCCGCTACAGACACAAAAAAAACCGCCTCGTAAGGCGGTTTTAGTAAAGTGGCAGTTTCGCCAATCAAGATTAGTTCTTGATTTCGCGGTGCAATGTATGGCGACGAAGAAACTTGTTATACTTCTTCTTCTCTACGCGGTCTGGCTGCTGCTTTTTATCGCGAGTAGTCATATAGCGGGATACTGGTTTGCCTTCGGCGCGAGCCTCAGTGCATTCGATCATTACGTGTTCTCTGGCCATAACTAAAAAATTCTAAAGGTGGATTTTGAAAAACAGCGAAAAGTAGGTGCTTCGAAGGTTAGCGCAACCCTTTTTTCAAATGAATTTCATTTGTTAATGCTGACCTAAACTTGAAATCACAGGGCACTGCCATACAACACAAGCTGAGACAGTCATTCTCACCACCAATATCACCGTAATTCAATAGATTGCGTATTGCCCTATTCACCGCAGCACGCTTTTACTCTTCGCTTCCATGAGCAAAACGACCCTCACAGTTTCCATCGGCACCGACCACGCAGGCTTCCCCCTGAAGGCTCCGATCATTCAATTCCTCCGCGATCGCGGGCACGAAGTCATCGACTGCGGCTGCGACTCCACCGAGTCCTGCGACTATCCTGACTTCATCCGTCCCGCAGCCGAAGCTGTAGCCGAAGGCAAAGCCGACTACGGCATCGTGCTCGGCGGCAGTGGTAACGGCGAAGCCATCGTCGCCAACAAGGTCAAAGGTGTGCGCTGCGGCCTCTGCTGGGACGAATGGTCCGCACAGATGACTAAAGAGCACAACGACGCCAACTGTATCTCAATCGGCGCCCGCCCGGTCTCCGAAGAGTTGGCACTTAAGATCGTCGGCATTTGGCTCGACGCAGACTTCGAAGGCGGCCGCCACGAGCGCCGCGTCGAAAAAATCGAAGGCTAAGCCCCTGCTCCACCTTTTCATTTTCCAATTTAAATCAATCACACAACCTTGCTATGGCAGACAAAAAGACTAAAGACGCAGACAAAGGCGCAGGCCCAAAGATTCAAGAGACCTTCCTGAAGGAACGTAAAATATTCCTCTGGGGCGAAGTTTCCGACAAGTCGGCTCGCGACATCACAGAAAAGCTCCTCTACCTCGAAGCCGATGCTCCAGGTAAAGAGATCACTTTCTACGTCAACACACCCGGCGGCTCTATTACAGCCGGCATGGCCGTGTATGATACGATGAAGTTGATCAGCTCCCCCATCAAAGTGGTCGTCACTGGAATGGCTGCCAGCATGGGATCGATTCTTCTCTGTGGCGCCGATAAAGGCAACCGCTTCCTCTACCCGCACTCACGCGTGTTGATCCACCAACCACTCATCTCCGGCCAAATGGTCGCCGTAGCGGTTGACATCCACATTCAAGCGATGGAGATGGAGCGCCTGCGCGACGAGCTCAACGCGATCCTCGCAGAAAGCTCTGGCCAAAAGCTCGAAAAGATCGAGCAAGACACCGACCGCGACTTCTACATGACCGCCAAGGAAGCCATCGAATATGGCCTCGCCGACGCAATCATCGAAAAGATCTAAACGATTCATACCATTTAAACACGAAAAGCCCGCGAATCATCGCGGGCTTTTTTTGGGTTCAATAGATACACATAATACGACCGAACCAAAGAAGCAGATTTCGTAGTCGAGTTCCTTTAGGTGCTCGACCGCCACCACCACTGAGAGCATATCCTCGAATCGGGTGGCCACCTAAAGGAAGCCACCAACTTTGACGCAGCCAGCAACTACAACTCTCCCTCGACCGGCAACACGCTGAAAAACCAGTCCTCTAGGCGCTGCAGATTCGAATCAGCAGGCTGATGCTTCAACTCGACATCATCCCCCACCCAATGAATCGAACCATTCGGCTGGAGCTGTAAATGCCACGCATTACGCCGTAGAAAATCGATATCCAACAATGCGCGAAGCTCCGCATTCAGCTCAGGGCTATCAACCATCAGACTCATTTCAGTGTTCAAACGCAACGAGCGCGGGTCCAGATTTGCACTGCCGATAAACGAATAGCGCGAATCGATCAGCGCAAATTTACCATGGAGCCCCAAGTGCTTCGCATCCACAGGCGAACGCATGTAGTGATCACGATCCCTTGCCCACGTGCGCACCTCATACAACTCCACCCCCATCTCCAACAAACGATGAATATGCTTACGATACGCACTATGCGCCGAGAGATGGTTATTGGAACGTAGAGAATTCGTCAAAATCGTCACACACACGCCCCGCCCGGTCGCTCGCTCCAACGCGGCCTCCAACTCTGGTGTTGGAATCAAATAAGCAGTCACCACCAGCAAATCCCGCTCCGCCTCATCAATCCTCTCGACCAACCGCTGCGCGAGTTGGTTTGGCAATTCGTCCTTCAATTCTGGATGCGTTGGAGCTGGCGTATCTGCAATCACTTCATAAGTAAACGGATGCGCTCCCACAGCCAATGCGCGCCACGCAGCAACACGCGTCGCCTCCCCCTCATTCAACTTACGCGGCGCGACCGAACTCAACCATTGCACAAACTCCTCAGGCGTTCGATACGCCTCGCTGTAAGGATTGACCATCGCCTCCGGAAACGACCAATCATTATTCCAATACTCATCAAAGAGCGCACTTAAACGCTGCACACCCTCCCCCGCGGTCAACAACTCCAAATCCCGAAAGTTCGCCTCCTCGTGCCAGCCAAAATACTCATCCGCCAAATTACGGCCGCCTAAAATCGAGGCGCGATTATCAACGATCATAATCTTGTTGTGCATCCGATGGTCCAAACGGCCGAAATCCCCAAGATTCATCAACTGCCGCAGCACCATACTCTCCGTGCGCCGCCCAAACGGATTATATATCCGATACGCTACGTTCGGATGATGGTCGATATCCCAAATCGCCTCCGCATGCGTCGCCGTAAACGTATCATCCAACAGCAAGCGCACGCGCACGCCACGATCCGCCGCATCCAACAAATGCCTCAGAATCACTAGCCCGACGGTGTCATCCGTCCAAAGAAAGGTCTGCAGGTCAATCGACTCCGTAGCGCTGTCGATCAGCCGCAAGCGCCATTCCAACGCCTCGTCACCCACATTGAGCAGCTCACCCCAATCCCCCTCGCGCACCTCGGCAACTGCCGTCCACACCCCATTATCCGCAGGAGCATAGGCATTTTCGTCCGGCAACTGAACCGATTGAATCGTCCCGCAGCCAGCCAACCAACACAGCGTTCCGCCAACAAGGCTCGCTCGAACCATATGTAATAATAAATTGATCAACACAGCTCAGACGAAAGCCAGAATCCCTAAACACGCAACTCAACAGGCCGCTAAGTTTCGCCAAGAAACACGAAGGCGCAGCGAATCAAATGAGGTTTAATATACACACCTAGCACAAAAAAGGCCGATCCCATAACAGGATCGGCCTTATAGAAAGACTGATTAAGTCCGAAGCTTATGCAGCTGCGTTTGCTTCCTTAGCCTTCTCGATCAATGTCAAGAATGCTGCCTCGTCATGAATCGCAAGTTCGGACATCTGCTTACGATCCATTTCGATACCAGCAGCCTTGAGGCCACGGATGAAACGACTGTAGTTGATACCATTTGCACGGCATACAGCATTGATACGAACGATCCAGAGTTGACGGAACTCGGACTTCTTTTTGCGGCGATCGCGATAAGCGTAAACTTCAGCGCGGTCGACTGCATCCTTCGCATAGCGAAAGAGGCGTGATTTGTTACCGAAGTAGCCTTTAGCTTTCTTCAGAACTTTTTTGCGGCGTTTTAAGGTTGCCGGACCATTGGTTGCTCTAGGCATGTTTTATATAATCTCTCGATTTAGTCGCTGCAGGGTCGCCCATTTTCATGTTACCCTGCTAGCGTGAGTTTTTGTATCAAACGTTCTTCGACTTAAGCGAAAGGCAATCCGCGAATGAGGTTAGCGCGTTGGCCGGGGGCGACCAGTTTGCTGCTACCTGCACGGCGACGTTGCTTGACACTCTTGTTACGAAGGAGGTGACGGTGCCCTGGCGTGCGACGCAAGAGTTTACCGGTGCCTGTCTTCTTGAAGCGTTTGGCGATGGATTTACGTGTTTTCTGCATGAGAAAGTTGGAAAAGATGGGGAAAACACAGC
>CAJQOS010000012.1 GCA_905479975.1 uncultured Puniceicoccaceae bacterium
TGATCAATCATGCTGAACAGGTCATTCTCTTTCTTGGGATTACGGTATTTCATGTTTAAAGAATAGATACTAGGCAAACGATGTAAAGATTAGAAATGAAAAGATTCAACAATTAAGGGGAGGTTTCCAGAGGTGCCCTTATTGGCGTTTTTCTCGCGGCTGATCATTTTCTTATCCTTGTCGCCGCGTGGGTGTTTGTCAGGTGGATTCAACTTGAAGCTTTCAATCGTCGCGGCTCTTTGAGCTGCGGCTGCCGGAGTCAAACTGGTCTCGAAGCCCGTCAACTTAAATGAGTAGGCATACTTAAAGGGCTTACTGTCCGGAACATGAATCGAGAGCTTCTTGTCGTTTAACTCATACTTTAATTCTCCGGCATGTCCAAGCAGCTCCACCTTGGCATTACTGAGCGCATCGACCTGTAGGATCTCCGGTGAAAAGGACTCGCCCTCAGGCCAGTCCAACAGTGTCACATACAGCGTTTTGTTGTCTTTGGACCGCGTGTAGCGGATATCTTCGGCAGTATATTTGAGAGACTTTTGGAAGACGCCTTCGTCGTCCAATCGGTTTGGCCCTTCACCATACTCAAGCCATGGGCGGGTGGCGTAGATTGCTTCGCCATTGATTTTTAACCATTTTCCAATCTCAAGTAAGCGTTCCTTTTGATCCTCTGGAATCGTTCCATCCGGCTTGGGTGAAATGTTGAGCAGCAGCTGGCCGTTTTTACTCACCGCATCAATGAAATCATCCAGCAACTCATCTGACTCACGGATCTTCAAGGTGGAGGTGTAGCTCCAACTCCCGGAACCGATCGTATCATCCACCAACCACGGGAATAAGGTCAGGTGCTCGGAGTGGCCTTTTTCGTAATCAAAGATCGCGACTTCCTTCGGGTATTGACGCTTCTTAGTGGTAACCACCACTTCTTTGTCCCACTCCTTCGCTTTGTTAAAATAGTAGGCTAGAAACCGCTGGTGATAGTCATCCGGAATCAGGTCCATCTTACTGTCGAACCAAATGAAATCGGGTTGGTATTTATCGATCACTTCACCGAGCTTGGTTTGGAATATTTGGTAATACAGCTCGGGTTCGATGTTCATATACAAGAACTGTAAGATTGGATCAGACGTTGTGGTCGGCCAACCGTCGATACGTGGATACCACTTGAACGTTCGCTCATTGTGAAAGGAAGTGACGAACTTCAGCCCCTGCTTCTTAATCGCGACACTCAGCAATCCAGTGAGGTCTTTGTGAGGCCCTTTGTCTCGCGCATTCCAAGGAGTGAGATCCGACCCCCACATCGAGAATCCGTCATGATGCTCCGCCGCAGGCCCTGCCCAGCGTGCACCGGATGCTTTAAAGAGTTCCGCCCATTCGTCCGCATCAAATTTTTCGGCCTTAAACAGAGGCACCAAATCATGATAGCCGAATTCGTCCGGCTCACCATAGGTTTCGACATGATGTTCGTAGTAGGATCTGCGCCCTTCACCAGGCTTGCAGTGCATGTAATTCGGATACCACTCGTTGCCATACTCCGGCACACTGTAAACCCCCCAGTGGAAATAGATCCCAATCTTACCATCCAAGAACCAGTCAGGTATGGCATTGTGAGTGTGCAGTGATTCCCAATTGGGCTTGAACGGCCCGGCTTCCGCTCCAATGGCCATCTTTTCAAACGCTTGATCAATATTCGCCTGATAGTGATCGATGCTAAGGTTGTTTGCTTCAGCGGGAAGCTGGCTGGCTAGAAAAAGTGGTAAGACAAATAATAGGCTTTTTTTCATGATCATTTTTGTTGCGACGCCTCAGCAACGATAGGGAGTTTGGCCGCGGCATCACTGACTATTACAAGAGATCCAGAGTCATTAGGACAGCTGAACGGTGCTTATAAAAAAAAGACGGCCTTACAGAATGGCACGAACCTAAAAGGGCAAAGCGAACACTTCAATCAGGAGGCGGGACACTCTTGTCCCGCGATGTTATTGAGACACAGCAGTATTCCCCAGCACTGTTGATGGACAAGAGTGTCCATCCTCCTTTTTTTACACTGGAGTTGGGACACTCTTGTCCCATTCAGAGATCGGCTGAGGCACTGGAATGATTAAGTGACGGCTGAATTTAACCACCCGCTATCGCTGGAGGCACCGAGACACGGAGGAAACTTACCTTACAAAGGCAAATTTAATGATGATTGGCTCTGTGTCTCGGTGCCTCCGTGGTAAAAATCCCCTGCAATTTTAATATGCAATGGCATTGAGTTTTATCCTGCGGCTAGAGGGCCCTACGCACCAGCTAAAACCTTTTACGAAATGGTATTAGTCGCAGAATGGTGTTAAGGCGTCCGCTCAATCACCTCAAACGGCTCTTTGCTCTTAATCCATTGCTGCAGCGCATCCGGTTCAAACTGTCCGGGTGCCACATAAACCGTGCGCAAATGTGGCAGCCTCAAGCGCTTTCCGAGTTCAACACGTGCACAGCGACTGAGGTCCAACACCTTGATCGGTAAGCCATGTATATCCGCTAAATCGAACCGCCCCTCGATCGCCAAATTCAGGGTGTGAAATTCCAAAAAGCGTAAATAGCAATGCTTTGGCCGCGCTTCGCTTAACACAATGTCCTTCTTCTCACTAAGCGCGTTGAAGCGATTCAGCGAGACACGGCGCTTCGCCCACAAGCTGAGCGTTCCTGCCTCGGACTGATACGACAAGACCAAATCCTCCGGAAACCGCGGGCCCACCCTGAGAAACGCCTGCAGCACCGCATCATAGTCGTCGTAATTCTGTCGCACGGCATGATCATAGCTGAGCAGCGCTTCCAAGAAGCGCCACTCGACGGTGCGTATCAAAGCCGCCTGCTGAAAGACCTCGACGATCTCTTCAGTCGAAGGTCGCCGACGGCTACTGTAGTCATACTTCGGAAATGCCCGTGCCAGATCGATCAGTTGCGCATACGCCTCGGCCTCGATTGCATCCGGCGAATACTCTAGCGCAGACCTGAAGTTGAGTTGCAGGCAGTCCAACACGAAGGCCTGTGTCTTTGCCTCAACCGAATCCGGATCCATTCGCAGTGCAGTGTTGGTGAGCACACGCGCCAAATCAACGGTCTCAACCGGCCGCTCGTAAATCGACATCTCTTTCAAGAAATCCGCCGACTCGGCAATCTCCTTGGCCACCTGACTATTGGATGCCTCAGAATCATGCGCCAGCCGTGTATATTCATCGGACAACGCATCCACCTGCGTGCTCAGTTCACTCGCCCGCTGGGCCTCGGCCAACTTCGCACGCTTCTCTTCAGCCAAATCTTGCAGATACACCGCCGTCAACCCGCCAACGAGGCAGAGGGCCATCGTAATAATTGCCACAGGTAAACGGTGCCGACCGACAAACAGCAAGCCGCGCCGCAACCAGCCTGGTTGCTCCGCTCGTGTGGCAAAGCCGGCCAAATAGAGCGCAAGATCCGATTGCAATCGAGCGGCATTGGCATAACGCAGCTCCGGCTCGCGGGACATCGCCTTACGCACAATCGCATCCAGACCTTCGGAGATACGCAGCTCGGGGTGCCTAGCTTTGGGGGATACCTCCTGCGTGACTTGCATCACAGCCTCGACTTCCTCTCTGGAGCCCTCAAAAGGTGCCGATCCAGTTAAAATAAAATACAACAAACAGCCCAAGGCATAGACATCGGTGCGGGCATCCATCACTGCATCGGCAGTGAACTGCTCCGGAGCCATAAAGCCTGGAGTGCCCTTAGCCTGCGCTCGCATCAACATCAGCTCCGCCTCTTCACTGACAGGCACAGGCAGCTCCAATTCCACATCACCGATAGGCTCGACACGTGCGCCCAAGCCCCAATCACACACCAACACCTCACCGAAATCATCGCATTGGATATTTTCCGGCTTCAGATCCAAATGGATCACACCACGCGTATGCGCATAGCCCATCGCATCGCAGACCTTAGAAAAGGCCAACAATAGCGCATCGGTTCGTGAATCATCCTGCACGACATCCGCTAGACTCACATTGCCCTTGAGATCCATGGTGAAGAACGGCCGCCCCTCGGCATCCACCCCAAGCTCATACACATTGATTATATTGGGATGGTTCATCGACGCGACCAAGCGCGCCTCATGCACAAATATCTCGTAGTAATCCGGCCCGCGTTCTTCCAATAAACGAGCCAACGCCACCCAACGCTGAGCACGCCGATCAAAGGTCCGGTAAACTTCTTTCAAACCACCGCGCCCGATAAAGGATTCATCCTGATAATGCGCAGTGCCTTGCCTGAGCTCCGTGTAAGTCGGACACAGCCCCTCGATCCCGCCCGAGTCCAAATCACTCGCTTCGCGGTAGGCCTCCTGCAAGGCATCCTTCAGGCGGGAATCAGGCACAAACTCAGCACCCTCTGTATCTAATTCGTTCGACATTATTCCAATTCAGATTTGAGCGAACGGATCTCTGTGTAGAGACGCTGCTTCACCCGCTTGCGTAACGTATAAATGGTGGAGACACTCAATCCAGTGCGCTCCGAAACCGCTTCGGCCGACAAGCCTTGCAGCCCGAGTTCGAACACCTCGACCGCACGTCCCTTAAAGGCCGCGCGCACTCGCTCCATCGCCGTGCTTGCGATAAAAGCGGCCCACTCCGACTCAATCAACTGATCTAACTCGGCAGGACGCTCAAACTGAGTCGCCAGCTCAGAATCCTCCAACGCATTTGGCCGCGAAGGATTCCGAGACTCCTTGTTAAAATGGTTGATCGCAGTATTACGGATAATGGTGCTCAGCCAGGTCCGAAACCGTGCCTTCGAGCGATCATAGGATGGTAAATTCTGCGACAGCTTAATGAGCACCTGCTGGGTCAAGTCATCCACATCATTGGACGGCACATTCATCCGCCGCAGCACATAGGCGATAAAGCGGCGATAATAGACCACCAACTCCTGCCACGCCGCCTCATCGCCGACATCATGAGCACGATGTAGCAATGTGTAGCGGGTTTTAAGGGGTTCGGACATAGGAGGTAAGGCGGCAACCGACCATTCAAATTAAACAATTCGGGAGCTAAGCATACAATATTATAACATCAAACGATGAAGACTGCCTCCGACTAGAAACTATCCGCGTTTCACTAGTTTTCCATCGTAACACCAAGCTGCGTGGCGATCGCACTCGCGACTTGTTTGCCAATCACAGCGGAACCCTTTTCTGAGAAATGCACATTCACCGGCTTCTGCAACTCATCAAGACGGCCCACCGTCAAGGCATATAGATCGTTCACTACAATGCCATTGCGCCCCATCACCTCTAACGCGGCCACATTGTAGCGCACCGCATCCTCCGGCACACGCACGGGGCTCACGCCATTCGGATAAGCCGTCGTGGTGGCGAAAATCAGCCGCGCTCCAGTGAGCTTCATTTGGTCGATGCAGCGCTGCAGGTTCTTCTGATAATCCGCAATCGAGATACGCGGCGGGAGGTCGATACTAGAGACCATCTTGCCGTCTTCACGCCCGACACGCTTCAAATCATGCAAGCCCCAGTTAAAGTGGATCACATCCCATTCTGTTGAGCCGAGCCAGTTCGGCAAACTGCGCACGCCGGTATCTGCAGCGCCACAGTTCTGCGGGCCGCCATCTTCGGCGAGCGGTCGATAGACATTCGCTTTGCCTGTCAAATACTCCCGCACCTGCAGGGTATATCCGATCGAGATCGAGTCACCAAGAATCAGCACATTCGGCAAGCCTTCGACCGGTTCACATGCCCAACTGTAGGCAGCCGCCTGTTCCTCAAACGACCCCGGCTCCACTGCATAACTGACAATTGCACAGCTCACACAGGCAAGCATTCCAAGAAGTGTCTGTCGTTTCATATAAATTGAAGCTCTTATTGAACCGGCGAGATGTAGACGAAGTAGGCACCGCGGTTCTCCTCCGGTTTGTCCCGGTTGATCATCCATGACTGCATGGTGGTTTTGCCTTGAGGCAGCGTGAGCTCGAAGGTGACCGCGTGGTCATCTGCTTGAACCTCTCTGGTCTCATCAAAGGTATCACCGAGCTTGAGACGAACGGCGTCGATCTTGAGTTTTTTGCCGGACTTACGCTCAAGCGGGGTTTGCCCTGCGCTTCGTGCGGCTTCGTAAACTGCATTCATCCCCGCAGTGGGTTCGTTGCCCCAATTCATCGGTTTGTCTTCTTCACGCGGCCAACGGCGTAGTTCCACCTGATAGGTGCCTGCCTGCTCGACATCGATGTGCCAGTAGCCATTGACGGGCGCTCCGCCTGCGACGGATTTTTGCAGCCATGGCACATTGTGCTTTGCACGACCTTTACCACTGCGCTCGAGCTCGAGTAGTCGCTTCAGATCGTCCCCTTCAGGTGCCCAATCGTGACAGGTGATGACGGATGGATTTTCCGCCGGGTTGCCGACGACGATATGAGTCAGGTTTTTGAACCCCGGACGCATCGCATCATACCAGGCCTCATAGGCGGCAGTCAGCTCCTGCACCACTTCGGGAAATTCCTTCGCCAGGTTCTTGCTTTGGCGGTTATCGTTCTCGATGTCATAGAGACTGTCTTGAAACAGTCGCCACTTCTGGGTGCGCACACAGAACTTCAAGCCCTTGGCCTGAGGGTGAATCGCGCTGCCTTGCTGTTCGAACAGTATCCGCTCGGGCCAGTCCTTGGTGCCTTTGAGCACCGGTAGAATACTGACTCCATCGAACGTGGTATTCTTGGGGTTGGGCAAATCGCACATATCTATGAAGGTCGGCACCAAATCTTGAGCGCCGAGCAGGGTGTTTTCGATACTCCCGGCTTGCTGCAGTTCTCCGTTCGGCCAGCGAAGCAAGGTGGGCACCCGCGTGCCGGCATCCCCTCTGGCGGATGCTTTACTACCCGGGAAACGTGGAGTAAAGTCTTTGACGGCATCAGAATCCCGCGAGCCATTATCACTGGTAAATATTACGAGAGTGTTGTCGAACAGCCCGAGTTCCTTGAGCCTGGCGTCCAACCGCCCCATGTTGTCATCGATGTTAGTGATCATCGCATAAAAGATCCAGCTGTCCATCGGAGTGGACTTTCTGCCGCCTTGAAGTCGCGGATGGTCGCGATAGAGATCGATATATTCTTTCGGAGCAATGGCAGGCCAGTGAGCGGCATTGGGAGCCAAGTAGATAAAGAACGGATCATTTTTACTCTCTTCAATAAAGCGTATGGTTTCACTGAACCAGACATCGGTGCAGTATCCCTCATACTGCGTGGGCTTACCGTTGTGAAAATAGATGTCGTCGAAATAATCATTACCCCAGTAATCAGGCGTCTGACTGACTCCGCCACCGCCACAGCGAACCACTTCCTTGAAGCCACGGTCTTCAGGACGATAGGGATAGTTGTCTCCGTTGTGCCATTTGCCAAACATGCCGGTTTTGTAGCCAGCCGCCTCAAAGGGCTCTGCGATACAAGTCTCATCTCGGCGGATGCGGTAATAGTTCATGGTCGTCGACCAAACACCGGCACGGAGGTGGTCCCGTCCGGTCAAGATCGCTGCCCGCCCCGGAGCGCAAACGGTGCTGGTGTGGAAGTTGGTCAGGTTGAGCCCGTCCTTGGCCATTTGATCCAGGTTGGGCGACTGGATCACCGGATTGCCGTTAAAGCCCAGATCCGAAAATCCGACATCATCCACACAGACGATGATGACGTTGGGGCGGCTCGCCGCCACCGTCGCAGTGACCGGCAGAACGATGGCCGCAAGTAATGCGATGGATGTGAAAAGGGTATTCGTATTCATTAATAGATTCGTAGATTAAATAGTGCACCGCCCCTATCGGCAGATGCTGCGATTTAGCGCAGGCCTCTGCGTTGCAAATAGGCCAGTAACGCCTCGGGCTCGTCGGTCTGAATAATACTAAAGCCCTGATCAATCAGAACGCCCCAGACCTGATCCGGATCCTTCAAAGCTGCTCGATCAGTCAAGTTAGCCGAATGCGACACTTTCAAAGTGTTCACCCATGCGCGCACGTTCTGTGCTTTCAAATGCTCAAACACGCGCTTGGAGACCAAGGGGCCTTCCAACGAGGGAAACTTCACTTCCACCATCGACAATTCTGGATGGAACGTCGGCCAAGCCTTTAGCGCCGGTGCTTTCTTCGATTTCTTAAAGCTCACCTTACGCATGTAGAGCACCTCAGTCTGTTCTCCAATTAAACGGTCGAACTCGTCTTTGGATTGTTGCCCCTTTAGGAGCACCTGACGCGTGGTTCCGGTTGCTTCAAGAATTGGCATAAGCTCTTCAAAATACGGTTCTGCTTTGTCCAAATTCACCAGCACTTTGTCCTTTGCTAGAAGTAGTATAGATTCCAGCGAAGGCACTGTTTCAGTGGAAAGGCGACCGTCCGCATACTTCAACTGCAAGGCTTCCAACTGTTCTAGATTAAGTTTCCCGACAGGCCCGGTTCCATTCGTCGTGCGATCCAGAGTGCCGTCATGCATCACCACAAAGTGCCCATCGCGGCTCTTGCGAATATCAATCTCGATCATATCCACCCCACCCTCGATGGCCTTGAGCACCGCCGCGCGGGAGTTCTCCGGTGCACCGCCATAATTCGAACGATGCGTCACCACCAGCACGGATGGCGCCGAGGCCTCCTCGAAAATCGCACGAATCTGTTCAGACTTAGAACTCTCCGACTGCCCCTGACAGAGCGTGATGCAAAGTAACAAAGGTGCCAACAAACGGGCACAGTGCTGAAACGAACTGGTATGAGAGTATCGAAACATGACTAAGTGCCCTTGGCGGTTTACTGACTGCTATTTGTTTGCTTTCTTACCGCCACTCTTCGACTTCAATAGCAACTTCCATTTGCCTACCGGTTTGAATGATGGATCGCTATAATCGGCCCCTGAATGGCTGGCCTTCATACTGGCGAGGAGTGCCTGCACTTCACGGCGCATGCCGTCCACACGCTCAGGGTGTTCCGCCGCGACATTCGTTGCCTCGCTCCAATCCTTGGAGAGGTCGTAGAGCTCGCCCTTAGGGAGTAGCAACTTGAACTGATCCTTGACCAACGAGACCTCGTTGCTGCGAATAAAGGGAATCGACTTTGCGCGCTGCGTCTGCGCTCCGGTCAGAATCGGCCAAATGTCCTGCCCGTCGATTGGACGCGCGTCTGGCATCTCGTAATCAACCAGCTGTTGCACTGTAGGGAAGTAATCCAGTGTCGAAAGCGGCACATCCAGGCTCGAACCGGCCTCCAGTTTTCCAGGCCAGCATGCCAATGCCGGCACACGCACACCGCCGTCGTAGAGCGAGCGCTTACGTTCACGCAGGCCATTCGTCACACCTGCACGGCGCCCTTGCACCTTTTTCCCCTCAGGACCATTATCCGAACAGAAGAAGAGCAGCGTATTTTCTGCAATACCAAGCTCGTCCAACTTTGCGCGGATGCGACCAACCTGCTCATCCAACTCGGTAATGCAGCCATAGTAATGCGCAGCGTCTCCAGAATCCGGATACATCGCTAGATAGTCTGGTCCGGCCTCAATATCCTCATGCGGCGCGTGGAACCATACGACTGACAAAAAGGGAGTCTCATTTTCCACCGCGTCTTCCATAAACGGAATCGCACGATCCACAACAACCTTGGCGGCACCACCTTGAAGACTCGGATCCTCCCCATCGAGTGCCACGCCATCGTCGTAGAACGGATTATTCTTTGCGCGCTTACCGACGCCGGGGTTCCAGGTGGTGACCGCAGACTCAGTCACAAAACTGCGGTCATAGTCGCGCTGCCAGGGCGGCGCAAAATTCTCCGCCGGCTTGCGCTTTGCTCCCTTGGCGGAGATCTCTTTATTGAGTGTGCCGAGGTGCCACTTGCCGAAATGCCCGGTGGTATAGCCCTGCTCTTTGAGCATGCGAGCAATGGAGATTTCCTGCTTGGGAAGGTGGCCCACGTTCGCCGTCCAAATCCCATAGCGATGATGGTGCCGCCCCGTCAGGCAGGTGCCACGCGTAGGCGAACAGACCGAGTTGCCCGAATAGAAATGGGTGAGCTTGATGCCGTCCGCCGCCATCTGGTCCAGATGCGGCGTCTGAATGATGGTGTTGCCATTAAAGCCCGTGTCGCCGTAACCGAGATCGTCGGCCATCATTAGAATGATATTGGGCTGCTGCGGAGCGGCGTTCAGGGAGCAACAGGCAGCCATCAGGCCGGCGAGATGAAAGAATCGGGAAATTTGCATGAGAATTAATTGGGATAATAGACTGTGTGCATATAGCAAAGCATGGCAACTTCTGCCAATGTTCAAAGACCACTCCCCTGCAATGGACAGGAGTGTCCATTCTCCTTTCTGGCAGGAGTCGGGACACTCTTGTCCCGATTGTGTTTACCCTAGAAAATGCGTTGATTGACTACGAAAGGCGCTAAATGCACGAAACCACTGTAATGCGGAATTTTGGCGTCTCGCCAAAATGGCGAAAGATCAAGGTTTGTAACTCAATGTTTTCGTGTGTTTTGCGCTTTTCGTAGTAGTGAACTGCATTATGCTGGCACACAGGTGTTCACTTTGGCTCGGAGACCACCGCTCACCACTTCTTCACATCCAAGAGCTCCACCTCTGGGCGCTTTCCGTAGGCATGCTCGAAAAAGTCATTCGCTTCCCCCTTGCGATTTGAAACAATCCAGGCCTTGGTCGGACCGCTGTCTTCATCCGGGATCGTCACCTTGGTGCTCTTGGTCAGATTCCTGACGGACGGCTCCTTGCCTCCATTCAGCTGATAGTGATCCCCCACCGGGAAACGCTCCGGCCTAAAATTCAGAATGAACAGAAACTCCTTGGTGCGAATCGCACGCTGTGGATAAGGCAAGTTCCCTGCCCGTGCGGTGATGTAGTGCCGCTCACGTCCAAGATAAACCTGCGTCCGCTCCGGATCCACCTGCCCCGATTGATCGGATTTCAAAACATCCCACAGTGATTGCCCGGTCATAACAGTCGGCGGAGTCAGCCCACCTGCCTCAAGGAAAGTCGGCGCCAGATCCGGCAGCGTGACAAAGTCATCCACGATGCGACCACCGTTGATTCCTATCAAAAATATCAGGCGCAGCGGCATCTAATAACTGTAGGGCTTACTTTGAATTGCGATTCGAATTGAACCCCCCACTGTTTGTTAATGTTGTATCTCAATACACAATGTTGACCTCTTGCCACTCTCTACGACTCCACATGAAGCCATTTCTAAAACTATCCTGCGCCCTTCTTATGAGCTCAAGCGTTGCTTGCGCACTCGAACTCTATGTTGCCCCGACTGCGGGGACCGGCGGTCAGGGCACGCTCGAACAGCCCTACAATAGTATTACGCAGGCGCGTGACTCGATCCGAGCACTCGATGCGAGTCAGCGCTCGCAGGACATTACCGTGTGGTTGCGCGGCGGCACCTATACCTTGGATCAAACGCTCGTCTTTGACCTGCGTGACAGCGCGCCAGACGGCGTGCAATACAGCTATGCCGCTTATCAGGACGAAACACCGGTGTTGTCCTCAGGCATTGAAATCGAGGGCTGGCAAAAGGCGACCGTGTATCCTGAGGGCTTCCCCGAAGCAGCCATGGGCAAGGTTTACGTGGCGAATTTCCCTGAACAGCTGGAACAGTTCTACACACTCTTCAACGGATTCGATCGCATCCCGCGTGCGCGTCAGGAAGGGTTTGAGATTCGGGCGATCAAGCCTTTGAATGTCGCCAAGCACGGAGACGAGCAGGCGGTGGATCGAACGGCTGAGTATATCGCAGCACGCAGTATGAATGTCTATCACAACGAGGACCGCTCGCAACTCAAGCGCTTCTTCTTTGACGATCCGGACGGTATTCTCAAACAGTGGGAGCGCATTCAAGGGATCGAGGTCGGCTTCGCACCGGTGCCGTGGGCGATGAATATCATTCCACTGGAATCAGTGGATCGCGACGGTCAGGTGGCCTATTTGGAAATCGAGGCCAACTCGCCTCCCGGAGCCAAGCGCTCGCATACCCAACCATGGATTGAAAATGCGATCGACTATATCGAAGCAGGCACCTTCGTCACATTGAATCGGGATCGGAAGGTCTATTACTGGCCTGAGAACGGCGAGGTGCCAGACAGTGTGCTGGCGCCACAGTTGCAGGAACTGGTGAAGATCGAGGGCGACATCAATTACAGTTCGCCGACCGATGTGCCGGTCAAGAATCTCGTATTTAAAGGCATCACGTTTATGCACGCCGACCGCTACGCATGGCAGGAAGGCCACAAAGGTTGGGGCATTCAGCATGACTGGGACAAATTCGACACGGCCAATGCGATGCTGCGCTTTCGCGGCGCAGAGAATTGTGAGGTGCTGGAATGTCGCTTTACTAATTCTGGCAACTCGGCGCTGCGCTTGGATCTGCACTGTCAGGGGATTCGCATTGAAAGCAATCTGATCGACCGCGTCGGCCATATGGGAATCCTGCTTTGCGGGTATGGGCCGGGCCAAAGGACGTCAATAAGCGCAACATCATTACCAATAATTTGATCCATCGCGTCGGTCGCGTGATCACACATGGTGCCGGCGTGTTTGCATGGCAAAGCGGCGAGAATACGATCTCGCACAACTTGATACACAACGTGCCACGCAAGGGCATCGGCCTGTGCGGTGTGCGCCTGCCGATCTTGCACAAACAATGGTGCGACTTCGATGAAGGATCGCGCACCATTCGCTGGGACGAGATTCGTGAGGATCTGGCGAAGCGCTTCGACAGCAAGCCGCACTCTCTGGACGAAGAATGGAAGCGCCTGACACCGTATCTGCACGCGCGCAAAAACATCGTAGAGTATAATGAGGTCTATCGCGCTCTGGAAGCGTTGGGGGACGGCTCGGTGCTCAACGTGTCCGGTGCCGGCGACTACAATGTGGTGCGCCACAACTTCGTGCACCGCATCGCCAGCCATGCCTCGGGCGTATTGCGCACAGATGACTGGCAGCAGCACACGACCTTCGAAGGCAACATCATCTACAAGTCAAACATCTCGGGGATCGTGCATAAGGGCTACAATCACATCGTGAACAATAAGATCATCGATTGCAGTGCGATCGAGTTCATCCGCTTCGCATCGTATCCCGACGAGGCCGACAATACCGGGTCAAAGATTCGGAACAATATTTTCTATGAAACGGGCGATAAGGTAAACCTCTACCGCGAATCGTATCGTGCGTCCGAAGGCATCTCACTGCCACACAACTGTGATACCGATTACAATCTGATGTGGTGTGCCGGAAATCCGCAAGTGATGCAGGATCATCTCGATCTATGGCGCACCAAGGGAGTCGATACGCACAGTCTGGCAGAAGACCCACTATTTATCGGGCTGGAAGAGGAAGGCTTCCAGTTGGCGCCGGACTCCCCTGCTTTTAAGCTCGGATTTAAGGAAATCGATTTCGACCGCATTGGCTTAACCGCCAGCTATCCAGCGAAATACTTGGCACTGGATGTGCCGGACGAGGGCACCGACAAAGACTTTCACCGCAACCGTAAAGGCAAAGCGAGTGTTTACGATTTCTGGTAGAATTTCCATTTCACCATGAGATGTATATTGTAACCGCGGATGCACGCAGATAAACGCAGATTTCAACTCGATTTATGTGTAAATCTATCTGCGTTAATCCGCGTGCATCTGCGGTTGATATATTACCAGCTTTAGACGCAGAATGGTATTATATGTGAATGTGTAGGACGTGCCTCTCGCAGAGGGCGCGATTCTAGATAGAAAGACACTAAACACGGCCTTTGCTACGCAAAGAACCGCGTTCTACACAACAATCGACAGACGAACCAAAGAGGACACTATGATTTAACGAGCATAGCTTGCTTCTAGCGTAGGCCGTCGTAAATTTTACGACTTATTAAGTCTCGTCTAGACTTGCCAGTTAAGTCCCGTAGTCGGGTTGCTTTAGCTGCCCGACAGTATTCACAGTTCGCTACCATCGTCCCTAAACGGGGCAACCACCTAAAGGAAGCTGCCTACGCAAGTGACTTTTCATCTTTCTGAGGCTCTCTGACAGGCCTATGGGGTGTTACATTATTTACGACGGCCTACACTAGCTATAACTTCGTCGTGCCAAGCTTCTTGGCCGCGTCTTCGGCCGATACGGTATTGGAGTCAGGATAGCCGGAGCCTTCGAAGACATCGGCTGCCCATGCCTCGTGCAATGCCTTGAGCTCTGCCAAAACTGCTGGCTGGCTCTCGGCATAGTTGATCTCCTCGGGATGCTCGTCGCTCAGATTGCCCAACCAAAACTCGGGCATCTTAAACGCTAGTTCCGGGTGTGTCGAATAAGGCCCGGTGGTGTCATGCCCCTTGTAAATCAGCTTCCAGTCGCCCTTGCGCACCGCCCACATGTGCTGCCACATCCAGTGCATCACCTCGTGCGGCGATACCGCCTCTTCGGATTGTAGAATCGGTAAAATACTTTTTCCGTCCAGTTTATTGGCCGGTAGCGGGATGGACAACAAGTCACAGAGCGTCGGCAAGAAATCCATATTGGTAATTGCCTGATCGCGCACCTGATTGCCCGCAATCAATTGCGGATAACGAATGACGCACGGCACGCGCAAGCCGCCTTCGAAGAACGAGCCCTTGGCACCGCGCCACTGACCAGTGAGACCGCCGCCACCATTGCCGCCGTAGCTTTCGCCCCAGTTGTAGTAGTCTTCGGTCGAGTGGCCATTATCGCTCATGTAGATCACCAGTGTATTGTCACTCAGGTTCAGCGCATCGAGCTTCGCAAGCACTTGGCCGATACGATCATCCATGGTGGTAATCATCGGCGCATATGAATTACGCGGCCACGGCAGTTCGGCGTATTGCTCGGCAAACGCGGGGTCCGGCTGCTCCGGATAGTGCGGCAGGTTAAAAGCCATATAGAGGAAGAAAGGCGTTTCCTGATTCTGCTCTAAAAACCGCTCGGCTTCTTCGACCTGCATATCTGCGAAATATTTGCCGTCGGCAAAAATCTCTTCGTTGTTGCGATAGAGGTCGTGAAACTGCGGACGTTGCCAACCGGCATGCAAAAAGCGGTGGGTGTAATAATCGATGAAGCCACCACGGAAGCCCCAGAAATAATCGAAGCCCTGCTCCAGCGGACCGTAGCCGGGAACTGCTCCCATGTGCCACTTACCGAGCAAGCCGGTCGTATATCCTTGCGCCTTCAAATGCTCCGCTAATGTGACCTCGTTGAGATTCATCTTACGGCCGGCCTCATCCTTGGGGTTGCAGCTGGTCCAGCTATTGACGCCGCCACGCTGCGGCGCGCGCCCGGTCAGCAAGGCACCTCTGGATGGGCAACAAACCGTATGTGCATACGCCTGTGTGAATTTAATCCCCTGCGTTGCCAAGCGATCGATGTGTGGTGTTTGTATATCCTCAGCGCCATAACAACCGGCATCTAAAGTGCCTTGGTCATCCGCATACAGGATCAGAATGTTTGGCCGCGACAACTCGGTTTTTGCGTATAGGTGTGGCGCGACAAGAGGGGCAGTCGCGAGGAGAATAGTAGCAAACAATTTCATAGTTATGAGTTCTATCAGGGCAAGGTGAGATTAGGAGATAACTGACTCACTCTATTTCTTTTTCTTCCGGGCCTGTCGTTTGGCTTTTTCGAGATTCTTAGTATTGACCGGTGGATCGGTCCACTTGTTGCCGGCTCCAATCTTCTGCGTATAAGCGCGCTCTTCAGGCGACATATCCTCAAACCCTTTAAACTCAGCAAAAGTTCCGGGCGCTTGCATCATGTGCTGGCGCATCAGCTGTTTCATCTCATTCAACTTGGCTGCGTATTCAGGGTTACTGGCAAGGTTCGCCTGCTCGTTCGAATCGTTGGACAAATTGTATAGCTGATCGGCATCGAAGAAACCGGGCTTGGTCCACATGGCTTCGGCTCGTTCGGTATTACAGCCGCCCAGTTGGCGATGGATATGAGTGACCCGCGCCTGCTTATCCATGGTCGGATCGATCTCAGCGAGTTCCTTGTATTGCTCAATCTGTTCGGAAGAAAGTTGGTGACTCTCCGGCACACGGAACGCGATATATTTCCAGTCCCCCTTAAGGACTGCACGGGTGTGGCCGATCTCAACAAAGACGGAGTCGCGCAGTGGTTCCTCACTCCCCTGCAACGCGGGCAGCAAGCTGATGCCATCCGGACGATAGCCTTCGGGCTGTGGCACGCCGGCCGCGTCCAACATGGTGGGCACAAAGTCAATATTCATGGCATATGTCGGATTGGTGGAGCTGGGATTTTTAATACCGTCCGGCCAGCGCATCCAGCAACCCAGGACATTGGCTCCACCTTCATAGACCGAACCTTTGCCACCGTGGTGGCCGTTGTCCTGCATAAAAATCACGAGCGTGTTATCAGCCAGATTGTGCTTTTCCAGTGTTTGTAAAAGCACGCCGATAGTGTCGTCGAGCCATGTCGCGGGTGCGAGTTCCTCGTCGAGCCCGGCCGCCTGGACGCGTGCCAGCACCGACTCGCGCGAAGGCTGTGTGGCGGGCGCTTGATCCAGCATCACACCATACGCATTTCGCGGATCGCCTTTAAGTGATTTCATCGGCTGCGGCATATGCATCAAATGCGGCGCAAAGTGTAGGTAGAACGGCTGATCCTTGCTCGCTTCGATAAATTCAATGCAGTGCTCCAGTTGAAACTCGGGCGCATGGCGTTGGTCATCGCCCGACATATTACTATGAGTGAGCGCACCGCCGTAATCGAAGCCGAACGGCTGAATCAGTTCGACCATGATGCGTTGGTTTTCTTCAAACAGCGGCTTCTTGTTCGGATCATCCGCCTTCATGTCGGCATACGCTTTAGAGGGCTTGGCCGCCTGAGTGACGAACGCGCCGATCTTGCCGACCAAGCCGGTGGCATAGCCGGCATCGCGCAGCATTTTTGCGCCGATCCAATCGTCGGACGATGTTTCCGCATTCCAATGCACCCAGCTCTGCCCTTCCTCGGTGATCCCGGTTTGCAGGAACTTGCCGCGGCAGCGACCGGCATACTGCCCGGTCAATGCATTGTAGCGCGCCGGTGTGCACGCAGGCGCAGCGGAATAGGCTTCCGGAAAGAAGAGCCCCTCTTCCCTGAGCGAATCAATGTTCGGCACCAGCGCTCCATGCTGAATCGATTCGGTGACATGGTCGTCACAGTAGATGATGACAAAGTTGGGCTGCTGCGCCAGAGCCACCGTGCAGAGCAAGCTGCCCAGCGCGAGGATCCTACCAAAGAAATTTCGATGATTCATAATTTGTTGCCTAAGCCATTATTAAGACCAGTCACATATAAGATGCCGCAGAGGGGCATCTTATTGACGAATTTGGGGACTCAGTGATTGAACCGTCATACGAAACCAGCTCTTACTGTGCAGTGGAAAAGCGCCACACTGTCCCCTGTAAATTTTGGCCTTCCGCATTGATCGCATCCACTCGCCAATAGTAGGTCGTGTTGGGTTTAAGCTCCGGTAGATTAACAATGTTGCCGGATAGATCCGTCAGCAAAGCCACTGACTTCAGCGTATCAGGCGCGGTGCCGAAATACACCTGATGCTGCTCGCATTGGTAGGCTTCGAGAAACATCAGATCCGCGTCGAGTGGAACGTGGGCACCACCATCTTTTGGAATTGGGGTGGAGGCACGTGCTTCACGGCGACCAGGTATCCAATAGCGCTCGTCGCCAAATTCGTAAGCACCGATATCCGGCGCGTCTCCCTCAAACTTCAGACTGGAAAAGCGTGAAACAGAGCTGGGAATCTCGTCCTGCCCGACCGGTGCACCGGCATCGACCAATGGACTGCCGGCCTTCGGGCGAAAATCCCAGTTGGCCGGGTCGCGCAGATAGAGCCATGAGGCGCCGGGCTCACGCAGATTATGATCGGTTTGACCGGGGAGGACGTGTGCCATCGGCATCATGCTTCCGTCGGAACGTTTCCACCACTTCTTCGGTTCTTGATCTAGAAAAAACGAACGACTCCCCATCCTCGCGAGATTGTTGCGCGCTAGGCTATTCTCATTGCCGCTAATATCATGTAGCGCCTTGAACCCTTGCAACGAAATGGTGACCACCTCCTGAAAGGGATCGGGATGGCAGTTCACGCTGATCACGGTATTGTTCAGCACGAGGTGGCGGTCGCCTTTGATTTCGCTTGGCTGGGTGTTCCATGAGACGTTTCGCATGTAGGTGCCATCGCCATAAATGGAGCCATCCGGACGGTAAACGCCGGTGCCGTGGTAATCGAAGCGCATGCCCTGTCGGTTGCAATCGTGCGCCCAGTTCTGAGCGACTAGAGCACGGGCATGGTCTTTTGTGCCGATGTTCAGAGCCGCACCGTCGTGCTGCAAGTTACTCATATCAGAGAGATAGTTCAGCACGATGGTGGCCCCCGGTTCGGTGCCGCGTATCCCTTCCGAGTTGCCGCAACGCCTGACGGTATTTTGGCGAAACACGCCTGCTTCACCCATCAGAATGGATCCCGAGCTGCCATTGGAATTAAGCTCCCACTCGATGTCGGTAAACAGGCAGTTCTCAACACGCATGCCTTTGCTTCGAAAGCCCAGTGGTGCATTGCTCCAGCGCACGATGTTGTTGATAAATCGATTGTTTTCGCCGAGATGAAAGCTCGACATCTTGTTGGCCGTCTTTGCTGGGTTAAACGACTGAAACCAATCGAACTCACCGAACATAAACTTGTGAGTCGCGGGGTAGTTGAATGTGCAGTCCCGAACTTCCACATCAGAGCAGCTGTTGACAAAAAATCCGGCCGCTTGAAAACGGAGTCCCGATACGGTGATCTCGCTGCACTTCTGGAGATCCAACCCAAAGTCGCGCACACGCCCGCGCAATGCGAGTTTGTTGGGGTCGATGCCCTGCGGCGGCATGAAGTAAATGGCCTTGGTGGCGGCATCGAACCACCATTCGTTGGGTCGGTCCAGTGCGGCTAAGCCCAGAATATGATAGGCGCTGAACGCATGCACTTCAGATAATTCAATTCCAGACGGATCGTAAGAAAAATGATCCGAGCCCGCGGCATGCGCTGTAATCGGCCGCGACCAGGTCAGCCAGTGGCCGAGGTTGAGCACCGCGACGGCACCCGTAAAATCCTTACCCGTTTCGGCTAGAGAGCAGGTTTGCTTGTCGAAACCAATGCTAGGGTCGATCAGGAAACGGGTGTCTCCTTCGCGAAAGCCCGTGTTCTTTGGCTCGTGAAAACGATCGTCGTAGGCGAGTCCGAGTCGGGACTGCCCCCCCCATGCGTGCTTTCGCTTGTTATAGCCACCATCGGTGCTGCGCATACCTTCCATCATACGCCAGATCTTACCGTCCTCAAACGTAGCGTCCGGCCAGCGCGCAACATACACCAGCTGATCATCGTTGAACAGCTGCCAGACATCGAAGTCGATCGTCTGCTTCCAGATACCATCCTTCCACGGCACCCATGCTTGCGGGAGCGCGCGAGAACCGTCGATGATCACCTCGGCTCCCTCGGCAGCACTAATTGTGAGATGACTCAAACGCCGTAACTGGATGGGTGCTTCGTAGCGCCCAGCGGAAAGAATGAGCGAATCGCCGGATCTGGCCTGCATCAATACTTGCTGCAGACTCTCTGGTGTCGCTTGCCATTCTCTGGCTCCCGCAGTGGTCGCACACAGCAACAATAGAATGATGAATCGATTCATAATAAAAGGCTCTAAAATGCCGGATCGTAGAACTTGTATTCCAATGGCAAGGTCAGGTGGTTCTTGCGCATCTTCGGGTTGGTGAAGTGCTGATAGCCCCGCTGCATGGCGGGCTGTTGCCAGATGGGATCGTCGAACGAACTTGGCAAGAGCGTCGGGTAGCGGTTCAGATAGCCATCAAACGTAGATCGCACCTGCGCAAACTCCGGATTGTGAGTGATGTTATCGTAGCCCCGCCCATCGTAAGAGCCATTGGTTTTGTAGAAGCGGCCCTCTGGCTTTCCAAACAGCGGACAGACCGCCTCCAGTAAAAAGGCCTCCGTGCGCACCAAGCGCGTCGGCCCGGGGAAGGAGTAAATCACCGGCTTGGTGGTTTCCGATGCCCCGGTCAGGAAGGGCTTGAGGCTGACGCCGTCCACGAATCCATCGGCGACGGGACTGCCGCCGAAGTCTGCCAGCGTCGGCAGAATGTCGGTAAAGTCCATCAGTTGCTCGACCATGCCGCGCGACTTGACGCCCGCACCCGCAACCACGAAGGGCACATGCACCGCGTATTCGACGCCTTTGCTCTTGGATGAAGAGGTGGTGCCGTTGTCGGAGGCATAAATAATGAGGGTGTTATCGGCGATGCCCGCATCCTCCACCTGCTTGATGATCTTGCCAATCAGCTGATCCATATAGCGCACTTGATTGTCGAAAATGGCCCTGCCCTCAGGCGTGCCCTTCTTGTAGTGCTTATTGCTTCGCTCCATCCCATTAGCGACATCAATCGGGGTCACGCAATGCGCGGAGTGCGCCAGATTCATCGGATAAACCGCGAGAAAAGGTTGTTCGCCATGAGCATTTTTGCTGATAAACACACAGATAAAATCGCTGAGCATATCGGGGCCATAGTCGTCCATGGTGGTTTCCAGCATCTTACCATCATGAATGATGCCCGGCTTCCAATAACGGGAAATAATTGGGTATCCGCCCAGCGCGGCAACCTCCCAAGTATCGTCAGGCACAAGCTTACGTCCCAGGAGTTTTTCATAGGGAGCCGGATTCGTGCCTGTCTCCATATAGGTATCGATGCCGAGCGTCGTCTGGCCGCTATGCACATTTCCGTTAAAGGCCGCGTGGTGCCACTTACCGGCAAATCCCACGGTATAGCCCGCGTCATGCATCGTGCGGGTTAGGTTGGGCAATGTCTCGCGGTGAGCATATGGTCGCCCACCACCGGGAATCAAACGCAGCTTGTTATCATATTCACCATTGTTGATCGCATATTTACCGGTGTAGAGCATGGCGCGCGAGGGCCCGCAAATAGCCTGCGCCCAGCAAGTCTGAAACACCGTGCCTTGATCGGCCAGACGATCAATATTCGGCGTCTTGGTAGGCTCATCACGCACCCCATAACAACCGATTTCTTCAAACCCGACATCATCGGAAAAGATCAGAATAATATTCGGGCGGGCTCCCAACAGACAGGACGCCGCGCAGACGATCAAGGTGCTCCAGATGAGTTTCAGTTTCATCAGTTTAAACATTCAGATTTCAAGTAATTGGCGCAGCGACATACGAGCCAACTGTGATTGCAGCCAAAGATCATAACAAATCATGCCAAAAAATGATATGAGATATAACTTCCAAAATGAGACGTTTTGCGAATCCGACAGCTCAGGCCATCCTCGCATCCAATGAGTGAATTTTCACGTCCTTCAGTTTGTGCCATTCAAATTGTTTCACAAAAAAGCCCATCCCCGACGTGCGCAGATGGGCTGAAATGTGAATCATATGAAAGCGTCTTCCGACTATTGAATCTTCAGGGCAAAGGCCCACTCACACGGCTTTTCCTTCGGGAAAGTCACTTCGAGCCCCTCGGCTGTGCGGTCCCAGGTGATCGTCTCATCCGAGCCGATCATTGAGATCGATTTGATTTCCTTAGTGTAATGCTCGGAACCTGCCTTCAAGTTCTTGATCAGGATCTTACCGTCTTCCGGCCAATCCAAGGCGATCGCATACAGTGTGTTGCCATCCTTGGAGCGGGTGAAACGAATGTCCTCTGACGTGAAGTCGACGCGGTAGTTCCAGTTTGGCAGTGGCTTGCCGGTCTTGCTCTTCTTGATGTATTTCAGATCCGCAGGGCCTTCGCCGAAGACCGCCCATGGACGGGTCGAGTGAATCGCCTCGGAGTTGACCTTCATCCAGCGACCAATGCCTTTCATGATCGCAACTTCCTCCTCAGGGATGGAGCCATCGCCCTTCGGCGTGAGCGACAGTAGAAACACGCCACCACGGGACACGAGATCGATCAAACTACGGGTATGGTAGTCAGGACCGTCCTTATACTTCTTGTTTTCGACGTAGCTCCATGGATACGCGATCGCACGATCGATCAGGAACCACGGCTCCACATCGTATGGCATTTCGCGGCCATTTTCGTAGCAGAGGAAGCCGAACTCATCCGGGAAGTTAAAATCACCGGCATGCTTGTTGCAGATCAACACTTCCTGGCCCTTCTTGTCGGCCTCGTTGAAATAATAGGCGAAGGTATCGAGCACCATCTGCTCAGGCAGCACCCCCTTATTGGTATCGATACCATCAAACCAAATGCAATCGGGGCTGTATTTATCGACGACCTCTTTGATCTTACCTTCCCACTCAGCCGCAAAGTCTGCGCCCAACGCGCCGGCTTCTTCATTCCAATAGAAATCGTTGTAGGCCGGATCATAAACGTCCCAGGTTTGCTTCACGTCCATTGGTGTCTTGGACTTTTGCATAAACCCTGTCGCGTAGCCGAACGTGCGCTCATGGTGAAAAGTCGCGAGCAGCTTCATGTCATCTTGCTTGCGCACCGCCTCGGCAATCTCGCCGTAAATATCACGCTTGGGGCCCTTCTCCATGGAGTCCCACTGCGTGAACTCGGAATCCCATAAGCAAAACCCGTCGTGGTGCACCAACAGGATGCCGCCAAACTTGGCGCCTGCTTCGGCCATTAAGCCCACCCACTCGTCGGCATTGAACTTCTCGGCGGTAAACATCGGCACAAAGTCCTTGTAACCGAACTCATCGAGTGGGCCGTATTTTTCGACATGATGCGAATACACGCCCTTCACATCTTTGTCGGGACCGCTGTAGAGATTCTTAATGTAATCTGGTCCGCCCATAGCTGGCACCGAGAACACACTCCAGTGTGTATAGATGCCGAACTTGGCATCCTTCATCCACTCAGGGATCGGGTTCGTTGAAAGCGATTCCCAACTGCCCGAAAACGGTGCCGCGGTCGCCGCGCTGGTAAACAGAGCCGCACTCATCAGTGCAGCCAATCCAAGTTTCTTTTTTGTAATCATAATCTTATATTCGTTTTAAAACCAAATTCGCTGGTGCTCAGAAGCCCCTCGTGCGCGCCCAAGAAACAGGCCACACTAAAGAAGTTTCGATCATTCGTAATTTGTTGCCGAAGCCATGGTGACGGCCTGCAACTATAAGATGCCGCAGAGCACTCATTCTTTGACGAACAGCCTCACTCTGTTTATTAAATGGTTACTTCTTCTTATTTTTCTTACCAAACCCATTCCACGGGTCGACCGGCTGATACGAAGCATCATCGTAATCCTCTCCGGCGTGGCTCTTCTGCATGGATGCGAGATAAGCCATCAGCTCTTTGGTCATCGAAGCCACGCGCTCCGGATGCGCATCACCGATATTGTTGGCCTCCGACCAATCGGCATTGAGGTCGTAGAGCTCCCCCTTCGGCAGCACCAATTTGTAGTGTCCCTGCACTAGCGTCGCCTTGGAACTGGCACGAAACGGGATCGCCTTAGTGCGGGCGTTTTCCTTACCCAAGAGAATCGGCAAAGCGTCCTGCCCGTCGATCGCACGGTCATCCGGCATGGTGTAGTTGACCAAGTCAGCGATAGTCGGCAGATAGTCCAACGTGGACAGCGGTGTATCGATCACCGAACCGGCCTTAATTGTGCCGGGCCAGTAAGCCAACGCCGGCACACGCACGCCACCATCATAGAGCGAGCGTTTGCGGGCACGCAGATCGGCCGTGGTGCCGGCCTTGCGCCCCTCGGCCTTTTTACCTTCGGGGCCGTTGTCACTGCAGAAAAAGATCAGCGTATTTTCCGCAACGCCGAGCGCTTCGAGCTTGGCTCGAATGCGGCCGACCTGTTCGTCGAGCTCGGAAATACAGCCGTAGTAATGCGCCGCTTCGCCGTGGCCCTCATACATTTTTAAATACTCCGGGCCAGCCTCAATCGGCTCGTGCGGCGCGTTAAACCAAATCACCGACAGGAACGGCGTGTTGTTAGCAACTGCCTGTTCCATGAACGGGATCGCACGGTCGACCACAACGCGGGCCGCGCCGCCGAGTAAACTATCATCCTCGGCAGGCATGGGAACTCCGTCGTCGTAAAACGGGTTCTTGCTGCTGGCCGGGTTCCAGGTGGAAACCGAGGACTCCACTACAAACGAGCGGTCGTAGTCACGTTCCCAGGGCGGAGCAAAATTATCCGCGGGCCGGCGCCCCTCCCCTTTGGTCGAATGCGTCTTGCTCAAAGTGCCGAGGTGCCATTTGCCAAAATGCCCGGTCGCATAGCCCTTTTCTTTGAGAAGCCGCGCGATCGTGATCTCTCCGGTCGGAAGGTGACCGATATTGGCCTTGAAAATCCCATAGCGGTAATAGTGACGCCCTGTCAGGCAAGTGCCACGGGTCGGCGAGCAAACCGGGCCGCCCGCATAGAAATGCCGCAACAACGCGCCGTCTTTTGCCATTTTGTCCAGATGCGGTGTCTGAATGATTTCATTACCATTGAAACCGGTATCTCCATAGCCGAGGTCGTCGGCCATCATCAGAATGATATTGGGGCGAGAGACATCCGCGGCCTGAAGCGAGCCTCCGAGAAGGAGCAACAAACAGAAGAAGAACACAGCCAGATACAGCGCTCGCTGCCTCGGAGTATGAATGGGGAAACTTTCCATAACTACATATATCACATCCCCCGAAATGTGCCCTGATTAATGTTCCAAGGACTACAAAAATGGCCTGAGACGGAGGAATTCAGTAAGCTCATTGCGACCATGAGTAATGTGAGAATCGGAAAAATACTCAACTACACCGAGGCCGCCGTCCGCAAAAAAACAAAAAAAGCGAGGAATCTCAAAGTATTCCACTTCACCTATTCTCGAAATCCGTTCAGCCAAGGCATCGGGCTCTGCTATTTAAAGCAATTGCCTTCCCTGGAAGCATGGAGAAGCCAAATGGGGTCGAGAAGCCAAATGGGGTCAGAGTATCAAGATAAGATTCTGCTGAAAAACCCCTGTCCTGTAGCAGATCGCATTTACCTGAGTGAATTTCTGGCCCAGTTACTTCTTCTTTGACGCTCGGGTCTTTTCAATCGTCGGGGGAAGCGTGGAACCCGAGCGTTCCATTTGGAGCG
>CAJQOS010000013.1 GCA_905479975.1 uncultured Puniceicoccaceae bacterium
CCATGACACTCATTCAGGAAATATCTCGACACTCACTATCCCGCCACTTCCAAATTGACATCGTAGTTCTAGAAAAACACACGACTCACTATTTGAGTAAATACGCTCCTTTTTTACGCTGTGAATTCGGCCGCTTACACATCATCGTCGGCGACATCGATCCAGATGAATACACCACACGTATCGAAAATAGCTTCGGCTCGATGCAGGCAATACCTGCCCCCGAAGCGCCCGACCTCGGCACACTCCCCAATGGTTACGGCCTACGCGCCGGCGTGTTTGCCGACGAAGAAGTGAGCAGCGACAGCCTCTCACTTTCGACACTTAAGCCTTACACATTTGAACCCGACACCGTCGAAAATCGCCTCAAATATTTGCCACTCCAAGTCGCCAACGCCATCCTTACGCGCCGCTTACAAATCCTAGCCAAAGCCGAAGGTGCTCCGATCAAAAGCGGCTCCGCGAGCATCAGTCACTGGCTCGATGCAATCGAGAATGACAACATCAGCGTGAGCCCCGAAACGGGTAAGTGGCCGGAAGCCGTCGCTGTAATGGAGCAAGCGTTACGTCGTGCGCTCGAATTCGGGTTCACCCAAGCAGAGGTCAACGAGATTACAGCCAACATGCTCAACGCGGCCGAAGAAGCGGCCAAACGTGCCAGCACTCGCAAATCGCCCGACCTCGCCTCAGGAATTCTCGGCAGCATCAACGACCGCTCTGTATTCAGCCACCCCGAGGAAAACCGACGCATCGAACGCATCGGTCTCGAAGGCATCACGCCCGAGCGCTGCCACGCGGCACTCAAAGACGCATGGGCAACTGCCAACCAGAATCTAATCCTCACCACCAAAGCAGAATCCAAGGACACACGCCAACGCCTCACCGAGGCCTACCACGCCAGCCAAGCCATCGCCGTAGAGCCACCCGTCGAAGTCGAAGACCAAGACTTTGCCTACACCGACTTCGGCCCAGCGGGCAGCGTCCAGCACGAGACTCACATCAAGGATCTCGATTTCATGCAACTAGAGCTCTGCAACCATGTGCGAGTGAACCTGAAGCAAACCGATTTCCAGAAAAACGCCATCCTCCTCACCGCACGCTTTGGCTACGGCACACTCACTCAACCGCGCGACCAACCCGGCCTGCCAATGCTTGCCTCCGCGCTCCTCAACGGCGGCGGCCTCAGTGCGCACAGCAATGACGAGCTGAGTCGCATCCTCGCAGGTCGTAATGTCGGCGCCAGCTTCGGCATCCAAGAAGACGCCTTCAGCCTGTCTGGCAGCACCACCCCCGATGATCTGGAGCTACAACTGCAGCTCATGTGTGCGAAATTAACTGCCCCAGGCTACCGCGACGAAGCCCTACGCCAATTCCAAAAGCAAATTCCCGCGTTCGCCTCGCAACTCAAATACACCCTCGGCGGTGCCGGTGCCGACATGCAGGCATGGCTCCACGGAGGCGACGGACGCTTTGCCAAGCCCGATCCCGAACAACTCATGACCGACACTGCCGACGATGTGAAAGCATGGGTTGCCGAAGACATGCAACATGCCGCCATCGAGCTCAGCATCGTCGGCGACTTCGATCCGCACACCGCAACACCGCTGATTTTAAAAACCTTTGGCGCACTCCCTGAGCGCTCACAAACGATACCACCACTTACCGAAGCGCGACAAATCGAACAGCCAACACTGCCAGCCGACAAAACCTTCCACTACGAGTCGAAGATCGACAAAGCCGTGGCAATGGTCAGCTGGCGCGGCGCTCCTATCAAAGAAGACATCCGCGAGTCCCGCCGTATGAACGTCCTCGCCTCAATCCTCAAAGATCGCCTGCGCAAAAAGCTGCGCGAGGAGCTAGGCTCGACCTACAGCCCCAGCGCCAGCTTTAGCGCCAGTCGCGAATTCAACACCGCCTACCTAAGCGCCACATCGGTCGCCACCAGCGCAGAGACCAAAGTGTTGCAAACCCACATGCTAGAAATCGCAAGTGACATCGCCACCGAAGGCGCCACCACAGACGAGCTCGACCGCGCACTCAAACCGATCCTAGGCGAACTACCCATGCACTGGCGTCAAAACAACCACTGGCTCCACACCGTCCTCTCACAAAGCCAAACCAAGCCCTTCACACTCGAATGGGCCCGCGAACGCGACGCAGACTACGAGTCCATCACACTCGAAGAAGTCAACGCCTTGGCAAAGCACACCCTCACCGAAAACGCCGCCCGCATCACACTGATGCCGAAGCTGAACGAATAAGCCATAGGTGGCGTGCGAGTTGACTCGCGCCCGCAGAGCCTCTCAGTTCTTAATCCTACTCATAATCGAAGCGTTGCCATGGGTGCCATTTCGATAGATGTCAACGTAGCGCGGTGCTTATAGCCCGCGAGCCGAGCCTAAGCATCCGTGCCCCTCCGACGCACTGCGGCTAAAGCGCGCAGCTACTTTGGGATTTCAACGGGGCCAATCTGACATCAATCAAAATTACACCCCGTTGCCATAGAACCCCTCACCTATTCTCGTAGAGGATTAAGATTATGAGTAAGATTACGATTATGACGTCGAAAATCGTTATCGCTCTATCCTTGAGCACCCCCACCTCACTCTCACTCCTCACTCTCACTAGTGACTCCAGGCGTGCCATAAATCGGCGCAAACTGAATCAGGCAAAACACCGAAAGCATTAACACCACGATCTGATTTTGCGGATAGTCCGCACCGATCAGAAACAACTCAAAGAAGAGCGGCATCTCGCACAGCGCTAACCCAATGATCAAAACGATCAGCATCTGCGCCTGCTGCTTCAGCTTCGGGATCACCAGCCAACGCACCCCCGTCGCCAACAGAATCGGCACCACGCACAGCACCCAGAGCCAGTTCGCCATCGGCTCCACTGCGTTCTCACCTGAAGGGAATCCATCGCCGAGCACAAAATGATACGCAAAGGCCATCTGTAAAAAGACTAACCAAATGATCCACATAACGAAGGCTTGTTGTTTCTGCATAGCCGACACAATGGAACAGACCGCACAGCCCATGCAACCGTAGTTCGACAAAAAAACCGCACGCCCCAGAGGAACGTGCGGTTTTGAAAAATCAATTGAGCGCGGCTCGAAAGTTACTGCTGCGCTAAAATGCCTTTGATATGCTCGACGTAAGCCTCTGGGCCACCGCGCTGATAGCCAGTCTTCTCGATCAACTCACCCTCAGGCGAGAGCACAAGAATCGTCGGAAAGCCGCGAACACCATACTGCTGTGCAAGCTTCTCATTTTGAGCCTTCAACTCAGCCGACTGTCCTTTGCCACGCGGGAAGTCCAGTTCGACCAACACAAGCTCAGCGGAGGCATATTCCTTAAACGCATCTTTGCTAAACACTTCCTTGTCCAACTTGATGCACCAACCGCACCAATCAGATCCGGTAAAGTCCAATAGCAGCGGCTTATTTTCAGCCTTCGCCTTTGCCTTTGCCGCTTCGAAGTCGGTCATCCAACCCTCGCCAGCAAGCGCCGACGCAGCCAGACCGAGAAAAGTAACACAGAGTAAAGAAAGTAGTTTTTTTGATTTCATAGTGGTTATAGTTCGTGGTTCGGGGATGAGACACCCGCAACAGACCCTTTATTCCAACGTGTATTCAATATTTCGGTGAATCCATATTTTAACGGATTATTGGGAACAGAATTTGCCATTTGAGGATCATACGGCATTAGTCCAAAACTATACTATGAACTTAATCCTACTCATCCTCATTCCCATCGCCATCGGCCTATGGGCTCAAATGAAAGTCAAAAGCGCATATGGCAAATATGTGCAAGTGCCCTCGCGTGGACGTATTACCGGCCGCGAAGCCGCAGCTGCCGTCATGGAAAGCGCGGGCATCTACGACGTCGAAATCGTCGAATGCCACGGCACTCTGACTGACCACTACGATCCGACGCACAAGCGCCTCGCGCTCAGCCAAGACAACTACCGTGGCAGCAGCCTCGCCGCACTCGGCGTCTCTGCACACGAAGCGGGCCACGCGATCCAGCACAAGCAAGCCTATGCACCGCTCAACCTGCGAATGACCTTGGTGCCGATCACCAGCATCGCCTCACAAGCACTGCCTTTCGTGATGCTCGGCGGGTTCTTCCTGTTTCATAGTCCCATGCTGATCAATGTCGGCATTGGCATCTATTTGATCCTGACCGTCTTCCAGCTCGTCACCCTGCCCGTCGAATTCGACGCCAGCAAGCGCGCGAAAGCGCAACTCGTTGGCCTCGGCATCATCGACCAAGATGAGCTGGTCGGCGTCAACAAGACGCTCGACGCCGCCGCCTACACCTACGTCGCCGCCTTCGTCTCCAGCCTCGGCTGGCTGCTGTATATGCTCCTTGGCAGCCGCGACTAAGCGCAGACAGCAGTTTTTACAGCACGGCCCGTCCCTCCCGACGGGCCGTTTTTGCGGGCCCACACAGGAATAGAGCCCACATCGCCAGGCCTTAGAATGTGTGCGATGACTTCAGTGCGGTAGGGACGCTTGCCTCCAAGCGTCCGAAAAGGCGATCGAACTGTCGACAGCTCCTGTCCGGCTCACGGACGCCTGAGGCTGGCATCGCTACCCAAATAAATGCAACCGCCAAAAAAACAACACCCCCCGATTTACAATCCCTTGATGTTTATAGAGTTGAATCATCGACCCAAACAGACAGTATGAGCAGTAGCCCGACTTCTAGACCACTCTCTAAATGCTTATATCCTCCAGACTCCGATGCGTTAGCCTTCTATTGCTAACATCCGCTGCTTTCGGCGCCTACAAAGACGACGTTCGCTACACCGAACTCGCAAATGAATTGGATCTGCGTGGAATCTCGGTGCCAACTGGATCAGGAGTCAGCGTTACTCAAGTAGAAGCACCAGTGGCCACAAATGCATTTAAGCCAAACACGGCAGACTCTCAATTTTCAGGAAAAATCATTACAGACCAAACTGGAGGAGGCACCACTTCATCACACGCGACAACCGTCGGGAAGAATCTATATGGCTCGACGACCTCAATGGCTCCGAGCATCGCAAACATCGACATCTATGAGGCCCAAGATTGGCTCGACAACAAAGGATGGGAAACCAGCGACCCCGTCGCTGAAACTAACCCTCTACAAAATCATAGCTGGGTTGGATTTACTCTGAATAATGAGGCGACTGCACGTATGGATTTCGCGGTTGAACGCGATGGATTCCTTCCAATAGCGGGACTTTACAACTCCGATTTCGGCGAACAGACCATCCCTAGCAACATACCCGAAATCTATGGTAGCATGTATAACGGTATCACCGTAGGTGTTAGCGATGGAACCCATCGAACTGGTGTCACTTCGGCAAGTGATGGCCCAGGACGCATCAAACCTGAAATCGTCGCACCAAACAGTTTCACCAGTTTCGCAACACCTTACATTACCGCAGCCGCAGCGATGCTGATCGAATCGGCGAATTCTGATGTGAACGCAAAGCAGCAACAAGTGCTGAAAGCCATCTTACTCGCGGGCGCAAATAAAACTCCTTTTACCAACTGGAATCAAACCACCCTACGCCCGCTGGACGACATCTATGGGGCTGGGCAACTCGACGTCTACGGAAGCTACTTCATTCAGCAATCTGGCCAGCAAATTGCGGGGAGCACCATCGAGGAGAGCGGCTGGAATTTCGCAAACCTGGGAAGTAATAGCTCTCACACCTATACGATTTCCGTGCCAAATGGATTTACCCTAAGAAACTTGTCAGCGCTGATCACTTGGAATCGAACGGTCACCAGCGCGCTCGAACGAGTCAGAGGTCAAGAAATCAACGTTTACACACCCAATACCCTCGCAAACATGTCGCTCACCTTAGCCGAACAACCATCAGGAATTTCTCAAATCAGCAATAGTGCCGTCGATAATATTGAGCATATTTGGCGCGACAGCAGCAATGAACTCGCCACAGGAGACTACACCTTAACCGTCGCCACAAACAGCGCAACGGACTACGCCATCGCTTGGCGCAGCGAACTCTACCAAGACTACAGCCTCTGGAGTTCCACCGCATTTACTGCCAGCACACCAGTCGATCAACGTGACGCAACCGACGACCCAGACGCAGATGGCATCGAGAACCTACTCGAACAAGCCTTCGGCGGAGATCCAGAGGGCAACGACATCAGCATCCTCCCAATCAGCGAAACCATCGAAGACAGCGGCCAAAGTTACCTCCAAGTCAGCTACCGCAAACCGGACTTCGACAACGGGCTCACTTACACCGTCGAAACCGTCACCGACCTGAATGGAACTTGGAGCAGCGAAGTCGAACTTATCAGCATCGCAGCTGAAGCCAGTGGATTCGATCGCTACACCTACCGCCGCACACTCAAGGTCGCAGACGCCAGCAAAGCCTTCCTCCGCGTCCAGATTTCCGAAACGCCATAGGAATCGGATAAAGGCTTGACCCTCCGACCAGCTCAGGCATTTTTCGCATCTTTCTAAGTCGGGCCGTAGCGCAGTCTGGTAGCGCACTTCGCTGGGGGTGAAGGGGTCGCAGGTTCAAATCCTGTCGGCCCGACCATTTT
>CAJQOS010000014.1 GCA_905479975.1 uncultured Puniceicoccaceae bacterium
GCCGCAACGTCGAGTGGCGGTGCCGGGAATGGGAAGATGCCGTCTTCGCCGACGATCTCGCTGACCTGTGTTTCGAGTTCAGCGATACGGCGGTAAGCTGCTTCGCGCTCTTCGAGGAGTGTATCGATCTGAACGCGAGCTTCGAGCGCCTGACGGATGGTTTCCGAATCACCGCGCAGGATGATTTCCTGCAGTGTGAGCGGTTCTAGTTTCTGTGGTTTTTTAGCCATAGTTATGATGTTGAGTTAAGATGAATGAGAGTGGTTATTCTCCGAAAAAGTTAACGATTTTTTTGAATAAGGCGGGCTTACTTTTTGCGCGTTTGCGTGGCGCCTCGCGTGGGGTTTTTGCTGCGGGTGTTGTTGGTTTTGGGCTACGCTCGCGCAGGCGTCGAGTGTAGGTTTCTTCTGCCGCGAAGACGACCTCTCGGTTTGTGTCTTCGCAAAGGCGTTTGAGCTGTGTGTCGTCGAGCGTTGGATTCGACGCGACTGCGAGGCGCACGGTATCGCTAATGTCTGCGGAGAGGCGTGCGCGCACTCGGCTGCTTAAATTTGTAGAGTAGGCGCTGAATGCGCGTAGTGTCGGCGCGTCATTTTGTGCGAGTTGCTCGGCGACGGATTCGCTTGTGTTGCTGTATTCGATTTCCAAATACGCACAGTGCTCGGCTGCTGTGAGGCTATCACGCTGGTTAATGAGCAAGTCGCGGTGTGTGTCTGTTAGATCGTCGCGATAGGTGATGAGCAGTGCGATTTCGTCTTCGGGGTGTGCGCAAAGGTGTGCGATCACCTCGTCGCTGATGGACGGGTTTTTCGCGAGTGCGCGGCAAGAGCCGAGGTCGACGGATGCTGCGATGTGTAATGCGATTGATTCGTGTAAGGAGGTGTTGGCTGCCAGGCGGCGGCGCACTTTGGGCGAGGCATCTTGCGCGAGAATACGTTGGATACTAGCGGGTAGATCGGGCTGCTCGGCAAGGAAGATGCGATCGCGTGTATCACCGGATTCGGCGAAAAAGAGCATCTCTGGGCCGCTGAGTTCTTTGCCTGCTAGCGCAGTGCGGCACGCAAATGAATGCGGGGAAAAATGGATCGCATCTTGAGTGCTTTGTGGGAGTGCTGCTTTACGTCGTAGGAGTAGCAGTTGTTGGCTCAGGTCGTCACCGTCTGCCCAGAGTTGGAGCAGTTCGTCGTCGAGTGTGCAGTGCAGAATGACTGCGGCGCGCACGGCGGTGTTGTCGCTTTGTGCGAGATGCACCGCGATGTCGAGGTCGATCGTCTTACGGTTGGACAGTGAGATACGAACTGCAGAGGATTTGTCATCTGCGAGGATGAATTGCAGGTGGGCGGGGAGCGCTGGATTCTGTGCGACGGCCGCGCGCACGTAGGGGTTTTTATCTTCGACTAGAATTTGAAACTCTTTGGGAGTTAAATTCGAGTTGCTGGAAAGCGTGTGACGCACGGTGACGTCTTTATGCTTAACGAGTCGATTGAGCGCTTGCTGTGGGCAACGCGGGTTGCTCGCGAGGCCAGTGGCGATCCCTGACTTTTTCGGGTCGAGTTTGGTCGCTATTTGATCCGCCAGGTCGGACGGAATCAGCGGGTAGTGCGCTAGGAATTCTAGGTAAACGTCTTGATCATGATACAGCTCGTAGAGGTCGCGCAGGATACGAGTCGGCAGCGGTGGCTTGCGGTGAACCTTTACAGTCTCCGCGACGCCGAGTTCGTCGATTTGTGCGACGAGGTCATCACTGGTGTTTATTTGCACCATTCAACCTCCTCTGGAGTTAGGAACACCTCGCGCGGTGTCGATCCGTTTTGCGGGCCGATGTGCATGCGATCTTCGAGCTCTTCGATGAGCAGGGCGGCGCGGTTGTAGCCGATGCGCAGGCGGCGTTGTAGGAAACTGGTGCTGGCTTTTTGCGATTCGGCCACGGTGAGCATGGCTTTTTTCAAAAGTGCTTCATCGTCTTCGCCTTCGATGCCGTCGATGCCCATTTGGCTGCCTTGCATATCTTCGCCAGAGGCGGGAATGGATTTCAGATCGACGCGGAATTCCGGTAAGCGTTGGCCTGAGATGTGTTCGACGACGCTGATGATTTCGTGATCTTCCACCATTGGGCTCTGGATGCGGATCAAGCGCGCAATGCCCGGCGGGTTGAAGAGAAAGTCGCCTTTACCGAGTAGGCTTTCGGCGCCCTTGCAGTCGAGAATCGTGCGCGAATCGACGTTGGAGGAGACCTGGAACGCGATACGCGTCGGGAAATTGGCCTTAATAATACCAGTAATGACGTTCACACTCGGGCGTTGAGTCGCAACGATGGTATGGATGCCGACGGCGCGCGAAAGTTGTGCAATACGGGCGAGGGCACCTTCGGCTTCGCCTTTGGAGGTCATCATCAGGTCGGCAAGCTCGTCGATAATAACGACAGTGAATGGCATCTTGTCGAACCCATCCACGGCGGCCTTATCATTGTAGCCTGCGATGTTACGCACCTGCTTTTCGGCGAGCACTTCGTAGCGGCGCTCCATTTCTTTGACCACCCACTTGAGCACTTGGACGGCCGGCTTGGCGTCGGCCACGACGGAGTGGATGAGGTGTGGGACACTGCGGAAGAGGCCGAACTCGACACGCTTGGGGTCGATTAAGACCAGCTCTAGCTCATCGGGTTTGAAATTATAGAGCAGACTGAGGATGAGCGTGCTCATGCAGACCGACTTACCACTACCGGTGGCACCCGCGATGAGCAGGTGCGGCGCCTTGGCTAGATCGGTGATGATTGGCTTGCCTTGAATGTCGAGCCCCATGACGAGCGGGATCTCGTAGTCGTTCTGTGTCCATGCTTTCGAACTGAGAAGGGAGCGCAGGGAAATGGGGACTGAGTTACTGTTGCCGACTTCGATGCCGACAAAGGGTTCGCCAGGGATCGGGGCCTGCATACGGATGCTTGAGGTGGCGAGGCCGAGGGCGATGTTCTTCTGCAGATTGGTGATGGACTCGACGCGCACGCCCATGCCCGGTTGCACGCGAAACTGTGTGATACGCGGGCCGATCAACGCATCGTACACGTAGGCATCGACCGCGAAGCTATCTAAGGTGTCCTGAAGCGTGTTCTTCTGCTCTTCGAGCGCTTCGGGAGTGACGAGTGTGACCGATTCGACGTCGGATTTCTCTAGCAGTTCGAGGCTTGGGAATTGGTAGTCGGCGAGTTCGACGGGCTGATCGATGGGCTCTGGTGTGGCTTCGAGTTCGGCGGCCTTTGTGTTTTCGTCTGCTTCGCGCTCGGCAAGTTCGGCAATCTCTTGGGAGCGAGGGTCGATGCCTGCGAGCTGGTCGCGGGCGCTTTGCAGCATGCGTTCGTAGCGTTGGCGGCTCTCGTTGGCGTAGTCTTGAAAGTAGTGCGATCGCTCCGCGCGATCCTTGAGCAGAGCATCTAGTTCGCTGCGCCACTGGGCGAGCTGTGCTTGTTCGGTGGCGATGCAGGCTTCTTCGCGGCGCACGTCGGCGACCACTTCTTCGGGTAACTCGTCTTCGTATTCCTCGCCTGTGGTGGCTTCTGAATCGTCGTCTTCGTATTCCCAGACGTATTCATACTCCTCTTCTTGGTTGTTGAGGTTCTCCTTCATCGTCTGAACCGTATCGACGAGGCGACTGAGGCCTGCCTTCATGCGGCGCAGAGAGCTTTTGTTTTTGGAGAATGAGAGTGCCATTGATGGGTGTAAGGGAGCTTCGCTTCAGGGTTGATCTGTTCCCGTCTGTATCGCTCTGGTTAAGCTGGAAATTCAGGGCGAAGGTTCAAGGCTGAATTTGCTGAAAGACAGGAAAAATGGGGTCTATCACTCCGGAGGATGGACACTCATTTCCATGCATATCGCATGAGGCAGTGTTTCAGATCGGGACAAGAGTGTCCCGACTCCTGTGCTTTAGGCACAAAAAAGCCCGCTGATTTTGAAAATCAACGGGCTTAAATGGCGGGATAGACGAGATTTGAACTCGCGGCCTCCTGCGTGACAGGCAGGCGCTCTAACCAACTGAGCTACTACCCCAAAAAGTTGTTAAAGAAGCGCAGACAGTAGAAATCGAAGTTTTGAAGTCAAGCGGTGTTTACGGGATATTGCAGAAATTTTACGAAATGATTCGGCAGGCAGGACGGAGGTCTGCCGGAGATGGCGTAGCAATGTCTGTGTCACGTGGGCACAAAAAAGCCCGTTGATTGTGAAATCAACGGGCTTAAATGGCGGGATAGACGAGATTTGAACTCGCGGCCTCCTGCGTGACAGGCAGGCGCTCTAACCAACTGAGCTACTACCCCAAAAAGTTGTTAAAGAAGCGCAGACAGTAGAAATCGGAGTTCCGAAGTCAAGCGGAGTTTTTGCGTTTTTTGAGATTTTTATTGGATGCTGATTCTGAGGTGAGTTTGCAGCATTTTTTTGTGACTCTGGTTTTGCCATTCACCTATTTGCTGCACAGTTTGATTCTGTCGTATGCGTTTATTATCAAAGGAATCCACGAATGAGTCGAAGACGCGCCGCTCAAAGTTCGGCCCGCTGGTTCTGGCATTGCTGATCCAAGGGGGGCTTTTGTTTGTTGCGGTATTTGTGGTAGTGCTGGTGCCTGAATTCCGAGATGATCCCGAGTTTGTGGCAAAGAAGAAGATTTATTTACCGCAAAAAGAGCTGGAGCATAAGGTCGCGTTGGCGGCGTTTCAGAACGCGGCGAGCTCGCCGATGCAGTTGGAGCGGATCAGCACGGCGGCCTTATTGCCGGATGCGATGCCCTCGTTGCCGGCCTTGCCGAAAAGTGAGTTTAATCCGATTGAGCGTAACCCGGCGGCCTTGCAGTCGGACGCCTTGCTCGGGCAATCTGGTGTGTTGGGTGCGTTGCAGGGCTTAAAGACGGAGTCGTCCTCGGCCTCGTTGTTTGGAATCGAGGACAGTGGACAGCGCATCCTGATCTTGTTTGATAATAGCTCGACGGTCTGGAATAAGGCCAGTGATGCGGGGGTGAGCACGGATGCCTTTGTGCGGGAGCTCTCGATGCTGGTGGACGGGCTCAATGCCAACACGCTATTTGGGTTGGTTCCCTTTGCGCGGCAGGTGGGCACGTTTCGCGACTACATGATCGCAGCAGGGGCGCGCAATAAGAAGGAGGCGAAGCGTTGGATTATTAAAAATGTGCGCTCCAGTCGGAAGGCGACGCAGCTGCCCTTTGTGGAGGACGGGATTCAAGGGGCGCTCACAGTGGCCTTCCAGATGGAGCCGGAAGTGATTTTTATCGTGTCCGATGGCGATTTTCAGCGCAGCAAGACCGCGAAGGCCAGCGCGGGCGATGTGCCGTGGAAGGATGTGGATAAAACTTTGCGGGCGCTGACACGTGAGTATGGCATTGAACCGCGCATTCACTTCATCGGGTTTAAGGTGGAAGCCGAGGCTGCGGATGCGATTCAGAAGATCACCCGCCGTTTTGGCGGGGAGTTTTCTGATTTTACGCAGGGGTGATGGATTGCAGAGCCTCGTTGTCGAGTTCCTTTAGGTGCTCGACCGTTGGGTGGTTGGTGCTGATTCGGCCAATCGGGAGGCCAGCTAAAGCAAGCCACCTACTTTTATTTGCGCTTCTTGAACGGGCGGGCGCGTTTCTTAGCTCCGCCGCCACCGCCGCGTTTTGTAAGTGGTGCGACGCTGGTCTTTTTGAAGCCGCCTTTGCTTTTACCTTTGTTGATGCGGTCGGCTGAGGCTTGACGGCCTTTGCTGCGGCGTTGCTTTTTCGGATCCATGCGGCGATCGATTTTGTCGGTCGTTGCGGTGGCACGGAAGTCGATCTGGCGCTTGAAGCGGTCAACACGCTCGACTTGCACCATGATATATTGACCGAGTGAATACGATTTTTTCGTGCGCCGTCCGATGAGTGCTGTGCCGTCATTGCTCGGGTTGTAGAAGTCGTCGTCGAGTGTCGAGATGTGCACCATGCCGAAGGCGAGGGAATCCGTGAGCTCGATGAAGAGGCCGTGGTTTTTGACGTCGGTAATGATCGCCTTGAACGACTGCTTTTCAGGCTTCTGCAGCTCGCGTTCGTAGAATTCGAGTAGCTTGGTCTTGGTGGAGTCGCGTTCGGCATCGACGCTGTTGCGCTCGCTCACGCTGAGGTGGTCGCCGAGCGACAGGAGTTTGCCTTGCGTGTAGCGGATGTCTGGTTCGTCGGGTGCAGAGTCCACGCCCGTCTTGTGCATGTAGCCGTCCAGCACGCGGTGCACGATGAGGTCGGAGTAGCGGCGGATCGGTGACGTGAAGTGGGTGTAGTCGGGCTTGGCGAGGCCGTAGTGGCCGTCTGCGCTGGCTCGGTATTGCGCTTGCTTGAGGCTGCGCAGCACTTGCACTTTTAGGGTGTAGCCTTGCGGGTGCTCTTTGAGCTTTTTGAGTAGCATGCTCATTTCGCGCGGTTTGCCCAAGTCACCGCAGGTCACGCCGAAGGTGATCATCGTTTCGCGAAGCTCTTTGAGCTTTTCATCTTCTGGCTCGTCGTGGACGCGATAGATGCTGGGGAAGTTTGAACGCTTCATTGCGCGGGCGACTTGTTCATTGGCCGCGAGCATGAACTCTTCGATCAATTGGTGGCTCTCGTCGTTGACTTCTTTCTCAAGACGGTCGGCGTAGCCTTCCTCGTCGACGTAGATTTTGACCGAAGTCATGTCGAGATCGAGCGAGCCTTTAGTGAAGCGACGTTTGCGCAGTTGGGAGGCGATATTCCAACTCTTACGAATATACTTTTGCAGGAGCGTCATCTCGTCGTCGCTGACTTCGTCGAGCGAGCGGCCAGTTGAGCCTGTCTGGTGCTTCGGTGGGAGTGGAGTTTTGCGGACGACTTCGAGGTCGTCTTCCATCATGAACGCGTAGGCCTGCTTGTAAGTCAGACGTTTATTACTGCGGATGACGGTGTTGGCAAAATCCACTCCAACGACGTCGGCTTTAGGGGAGAATGTGATGAAGCAGGTCTTCGTGAGTCGATCTTGTGCCTCAACCAAGCTACAGAGCCCGTTGGACAGGGCATGCGGCAGCATCGGGATCACGGTGCCGACCAGGTAGGTGCTATTGGCGCGCTCTTGTGCTTCCACATCCAGCGGGGTGCCGGGCTTGACGTAGGCGCTGACATCGGCGATGTGCACGCCGACGCGGATTTTACCGCCGTCCAGTTCTTCTAGGGAAATGGCGTCGTCGAAGTCCTTGGCATCATCGGGGTCGATGGTGAAGGTGAAGATGTCGCGGCAGTCTTGGCGGCCTTTGGTGTCTTTTTTGCGAACGTGGTCGGGAATGCTGTTCGTCTGCTTCTCAACCGCGGCTGGGAATTGTGGGTTGAGGTTGTATTTATAAAGGATGGATTTGAACTCGGCATCGGGTTCGTGGTTGGTACCGAGCACTTCGGTGATTTCACCCTCGGGATTGAGGTGACGCTGTGTCCACTCCAGGAGTTTAACGACGACTTTATCACCGACCTTTGGAATCGGCTTAATGCCTGAATTCGAGGGCTCTGGAACGAGGATGTCCTGCGTGATGCGAGGATCATCTGGGATGACGTAGTAAGTGTGGCGGCCTTTCTCTAGAGCGCCGGGGATGGCTTCGCGAGCACGCTTGAGGATACGGATGACGCGGACGTTGGGCTTTTCGTTCGGATCGTAAGCGGGGCGCTTGTCGCGACCGCCTCGGAAAGGGCGTGGTTGTTGGTGGCGTATAATGCGTGCGAGCACTTGGTCGGCATGCATGGCGACGCCTGTATCCTCCACGGAGACGGGGTAGCCTTGAGCGATGGTAACCGATGGCTTCCCTTCGGTGGCATCAGGAACGAGGGTGGCTGCGCCGTTTTGGCGAAACATGATGCGGCCGCTTACGAGGTCGGCGTCGTCAGGAATGCAGAGCTTGTCCTTTTTCAGGCGGGCGATTTCGCCGCGTTCAAGCATTTGATCGATCAGAAAATTCGCGTCGTTGGCTTCTTTGGGGCTGAGGCGGAGGACGGCGATGACTTCTTCGCGCCGCATGGGCACGTAGTCTTTGGTTTTAAAAAGTGTGAGGAGTTGTGAACGTAGTTCCATATGGGGTGTGACTCTGTTGAGTTTTTGGGTCTTTGCGAGCCGCGATCTGTTGCCGGCGTGCGTGTATGCGACTTCTCGTCGCAGTTAGATGGCCGATCCGGCCAATAAGAGGGCGAGCGTGATCGTCGCCGAGTGTTGCTCCCTTTCGAGGAAGTGAAGAATGGAGCCGAAAAACGGAGTCGAACCGTCGACCTATTCATTACGAATGAATTGCTCTACCAACTGAGCTATTTCGGCGAACCATTAGTCCTTAGCTAGGAAATCGGTGGATTTTAGCAAGCGTATTTTTAACCCTCACTTTTTAGCAATGCCGTATGTTCGTCTTTGAAGGTGGGCTTGCCGTTTGGATCAGTGAGGGAGGGCGCACCGAGACGATGCCGCGGGCTATAAAAAAACGGCTGCCTCCGTTTGGAAGCAGCCGTTGTAAATGTGTTAAGTGCGAATCGAGTGTTATTTCTCGACGTTGGCGCCGACGACGGCAGCCATTTGCATCATGTTGATGGTCTGGCCTTCCTTGAGGTTGCGTAGGTCGGTTACCTTGCCGGACTTGCTGGTTGAGTTTGTGTGGCGGAAAACAGTCAGCAGCTTGGCATCGGCGACGATGTATTTGCCAGCGTTTTCAGCTTTACCGTTTTCAGTCTTTGTTTGAAGACCGTTTTCTTTGATGTAGTCCCATAGCTTCTTGGTGATCTCTGTGCGTGGAAGCGCAGTGGCTCCAAGGAATGCTGCGAGGTCAGCTTTGAGTGTTACTGGTTTGTTAAGTCCTTTTGGTTCTTCGGCCATAATGTTTTCGATGGTTTGTTGTTTTGTGTTGTTTGTTGAGGTGAAGTGTCACGATTGAATTAATCGAGCTTCGCTAAATGTTGTAGGGCAGCGACGTAACCGTCGAAGCCGAGGCCGGAAATCACGCCAATGCAGGCATTGGCGGTCATGGAGTGCTGGCGTATTTCTTCGCGTTTGTAAATATTACTGATGTGCACCTCGATCGCGGGGAGGTCGCTGCCGGCGAGTGCGTCGCGCAGGGCGAGGCTGGTATGCGTGAGTGCGCCGGGGTTAATGATCAGACCGAAGACTTCGGAGTCGACGAATTCACCGATCTCGTCGATGATGAAGCCTTCGTGGTTGGATTGGTAGAATTGCACTTCGACGCCGAGATCCGCAGCGGCCTCGGTGAGGAGGTTTTCAAGGTCGGTCAGCGTTTGATCGCCGTAGATGGATGGCTCGCGTTTGCCGAGGCGATCCAGATTGGGGCCGTTGATGATGACGATGCGTTTCATTAGTGGGGGATTAAGAATTAAAAATTAGGAATTAGGAATTATAAAAGGCAGGGAGTTTGAATAAAAGTCCATTCTAGGCCGAATTTCGCAGCGACTTCGGCTGCGAGGGCTTTGACGCCGAAGACTTCGGTGGCGTAATGGCCGCAAGGGTAGAGGTTTAGGCCGAGTTCTTGCGCCATATTGAAGTGGTGTTGGCGTAGTTCGCCGGTGATGAGCGTGTCTATGTCGTTGGTCTTCAACGCATCGACGGCGCTTTGACCGCTGCCAGTGAGGATGGCGATGCGTTTGGGCTGCTTGCTGCCGTATTCGATGGCTTGGTAAGTGTCGGGGAAGAGTGCCTGTAGCTTGCCGGCCAGTTCGGCGCGTCCGCCAGCGGGGCCAGCGGTAATAGTGGCGACGTCGTTGCCCTCGTAAGGCACGCAACCACCGATTTTTTCGAGTCCGAGGGCGTCGGCGAGTAGGGCGTTGTTGCCGATTTCGGGGTGGCAATCGAGAGGGAGGTGGGCCCCATAGACGGCGAGATTGCCGTCGAAGGCGGTCTTTACCTTCTTATAGCTGCTGCCAGTGAGTGGGATGGGGGCAGTCCAGTAAAGGCCGTGGTGGCAGATGAGGAAATCGGCTCCGGCGGCGATGGCTTGCTCAAAAGGGATCTGGCCGGCATCGACGGCGGCGGCGATTTTGGTGACTTCGCCGTTGTTTTCGACTTGGAGGCCGTTGTATGCGCCTGGGAAGTCCTTTACTTCGGCGCGGCGGGTGCGTGACTCACAAAAAGCGACAATCTCGGATAGCTTAGGCATTCTGGTGAGAGTGAAGAGTGATTTATGAAAAGTGAAGTGCGGAAAGTGGGGGAGGGGACTTTGGGGCAGGTGTTGATTTGTGCTTCTCATTCGAAGCGCGATCTTCTAGTTCCTCTGCTATGCCAGATTATGAAGCACGGTTCGGCGCGATTGGGCGCTTATATGGAGTCGATGGGTTAAAACGCCTGTCGGATGCGCATGTTTGCGTGATTGGATTGGGCGGCGTTGGCTCGTGGGCGGTGGAGGCGTTGGCACGCACGGGGATCGGCCATCTCACGCTGGTCGATATGGACGATGTGTGCCTGAGTAATGTGAATCGCCAACTCCATGCGCTGGACGGCACGATTGGTCGCTCAAAGGCGGTGCTACTGGCTGAGCGTGTGGCAAAAATTTCGCCGCGTTGTGTGGTGACGGTGGAGGAGTGCTTTTTGACGGAGTCTTCGATGGGGCGTCTGCTGGAGCCGACTTTCGACTACATTATCGATGCGATTGATGCGACGAAGTATAAGTGCCTGTTGATCGCGGAGGCGCGGAAGCGGGGCTTGAAGCTGATCACCTGTGGTGGTGCGGGCGGGCGTATTGATCCTTCGCGAGTGCAGATCGCGGATTTGGCGCGCTCGATTAACGATCCGTTGTTGCTGCAAGTGCGTAAACGTCTGCGGCAGCAATATGGTTTTCCGATGTTTAAGCGACAGAAGTTTAAGATCGATTGTGTGTTTACTGACGAGTTGCCGGTATTTCCGACTGGCGATGGCTCGGTGTCTTGCCAAAGAGAGACGGGGGCGGACTATCGCTTGAATTGCGATCAGGGGTTTGGCTCGGCGACGTATTTGACCGGAACGTTTGGTTTTTTCCTCGCTGCGGAGGTGGTGAAACGTATCGCGTTAGTTGGAACCTCAGCGGAAGCTGAGGAGAATGCCCCTTAGCGTGTGAATTTTTTTTAAAGAGAATATTTTTTTCTCGGAAAACTTGTATCTCACTTAGAAATGCGTCACATCTAATTCCCGTGCCAGAACCCTTAGATAATCCTACCACAGTCATTTGGTCTCACAGCAACCGCCAAGCAGATTTTTACGAGCTGCCTACGGACGGTCAGGAGATGCATGATTCGATTGGTTGGCTGCTGAAGCACTACGAAGTGGTCACTCTATGGATGGGACTGGAGACGGAGGATGGGGCTGAGTTGTATTTGACGTGTTCGCCCTCTCAGCCTGCGGCAGTGGTCGCTCGGCTGAATGTGATCGACCGCGATTACTCGATTTTTGATGCGCCTACGCCAGTGGTAGTTGGGGAGTAGCAGGGGCTTTATTCTCCCGGATGCTGGAGCGGATTTTCTTTAAGAGTTCCTTGGGCATCTTGTCTTTACTGATGCGAAAGTTGGTCTGACGGGTCTTGATGTGGTAGCCGAGATGATCGACTTTGAGTTTCTGCATGTCTGACCATTCTAAGAGAATCGGAGGCTTTGGCTTTTTACTGATTGTGACTCCCAGCTCGTCCCAAGTGATTTGCAAGCGTCCGATCGAAGTCAGGGTAATCGCGATCGCGCAGCCGACAAAAAATAGGATGCCTGCTGCCATGAAATAATGTTCCTGACGAAATGCGCTCAGGCTCATCATGACGCCGAGCGCGGCGTAGATGAGTGCTTTAATTTTTTTCATCGGTTGGAGCGTTGCTTCGCGCGTGGGCAAGGATGACTCAGGGTTTGAACTGCGTCTTGTCGATCGCCTTCATGTAGGCCTCTTCTTGGGTGATGAGACCATCTTCCAGTAGTTTGCGTAGCGATGCATCCATCGATATCATCCCTTGATCACGGTTTTGGTCGATGATGTTGCGAATGTTTGAAAGCGAGTGCGTGCGGATACAGTTGGGCAGTGCGCCATGTGTGAGCAGGATTTCATGCACGGCTACGCGGCCGCCGTCTTTTTGTTGGCAGAGTAACTGCGAGACGATTCCGCGGAGGGACTCGGCCAGCATGATGCGAATCTGGTTTTGCTCGTCGGCGGGGAAGGCGTCGATGATGCGGTCAATCGTCTTGGTCGCGTTGTTTGTATGTAGCGTGGCAAAGACCAGCATGCCCATCGCTGCGCAGTTGAGTGCGAGGCGGATCGTCTCCATGCCGCGCATCTCTCCGATTAAAATGACGTCAGGGTCGGCGCGCATCGCACCTTTGAGTCCTGCGCTGAAAGACTTGGTGTGTTCACCGACTTCGCGGTGAATGATGGTGCTGTTCTTATCGTCGTGAGCAAATTCGACCGGATCTTCGAGCGTGATTATCTGCTTCTGTGAGGTTTCGTTGATATGGTTAATGACAGCCGCGAGCGTCGTGGATTTGCCATTGCCAGTGGGGCCAGTGACGAGCACCAAACCGTCATGGTAGGATGCGAGGTCTTTGAGTGCGATGGGCAAGCCGAGTTCGTCGATGCTGGAGATACGGGACGGGATTTGGCGTAGCACGCTTGCCATGCCCCAGCTGTTTTTAAAGAGATTCATGCGGAAGCGCGCCTGACCTGGGATCTCATGTGCGAGGTCAACATCTCCAGTTTGTATAAAGGTGTCCCAGCGGTGTGCGGGGGTGACTTCTTTGAGCATCGATTCCATTGCGGATGCGCCAATCGGTTGATCGTTGAGCGGGTGGATGACGCCATCGATCCGCGTCTTGGGCGGGGAATCGACGGCGAGGTGGAGGTCGGAGCCTCCGCGGGCGAGCATGTCAGTCAGCAGTGTGTCCAGTTCGTTCATCTATAAAATTTCTCTGTTGGGGGCTAGTCGTTGCTTTCCGCATTAAACATATTCTCCGCGGCGATTTCGGGCGTGATCTTGCCTTCGTCGAGCAGTTCTTGCACGGAGTCGTTCATGGTGAGCATACCGAGTTGTTTGCCTGACTGCATGGCATTTTCCAAGCCGGTCTCTTTCGCATCGCGAATGATGTTGGCCACGGCAGTGGTGTTGACGAGTAGTTCACAGGCGAGCACGACTTCGTCATCCACGCTGGGGATCAGGCGCTGGCAAACGATACCGCGTAGGGAGCCTGCGGTCATTGCGCGAATCTGGTTTTGTTGTGAGGGAGGGAAGACGTCTAGCATCCGGTTTAATGTCGAAGCGGCATCGCGGGTGTGCATCGTTGCAATGACGAGGTGGCCGGTTTCTGCTGCGGTGACGGCCATTTCGATGGTTTCCAGATCACGCATTTCACCGATCACGATAATGTCAGGGTCTTCGCGTAGGGCGGATTTCAAGGCCGAGTTGAAGGACTCGGTGTGCTTGCCGACTTCGCGTTGAGTCACGATACTGTTGGCAGAGTGCTGCATTACCTCGATCGGATCTTCCACGGTGATGATGTGATCTTTACGGGTGGTGTTCAGCTCGTTGACGAGGCTGGCCAGTGTGGTGGTCTTGCCGCTGCCAACCGGACCCGTGACGAGGATGATGCCATTGTGGTAGCTCAGTAGCTTGCGGATGTTCTCCGCGTTCGGGAATCCGAGCTCTTCTAGGCTCATCAGGTGGTCTGCCACGATTCGGTAGACCCCGGAGATGCCTTTCTTCTGTTCCATTAGATTCGCGCGGAATCGCATTTTAAACCCCGCAGTCTCATCGCCGACGGTCATGGCATAATCCAAGTCCTTGTTGGTCTCGAAGTCTTGCCGTTGCTCTGAGGTGAGTGGCATATAGTTGATGCGACGAGCGAGTGCGTCCGGTAGGGGCGCATTACTTAAATAAACGATTCGACGGTGGTGGCGCATCCGTGGGCGCGCGCCTCCGGTCAGGTGTAAATCACTTGCGCCGATTTTTTGACATTGGATGAACACGCTTCTGATGGCGGTTCTTAGATCTTCATCATTGAGACCATTGAAGGTCGAGAAGTCAGGGAAGCCTTCGACGTTACTCTGGGTGTCTTCGCTCGATACTCCGGGAAGTACGGGGAGCTCAAAGCCGTCCCGGGTGTTATTCAGGGAGGCTTCGACCGCGCTTTCGAGGAAGGCAGTGTCAGTAATCCAGCCAGAGTTGGTCAGCAACTTGGCAATGGCGTGGACGTCTGTGTCTGGGTCGAGGTTGGAGGTCATTCCAGTCACCTGACCTTCAGTTAGTAATTGGTTGTCTAGGCAGAAGTGGAGAAGCCAGTGAATTTCCGGACGCATAAATGTGGGGATATATTTTTGGGGGAGAGTCGAAGTCTTCTTTACTGATGAAAAATGCGGAGTGAATCAACACCTTCTTATGGATGTTCGTCACTTTAGCGTGGCACGGGCCGGGAATGAACGATGTGCTTCCTTTTTTGACCTGAACACGAATGACAATGCCTAGCCCGAAGAACCACTCCCAGTCGTCGGGCTTACTGCATCCGCGTAATCCGCATCAGGGACGTTACGATTTTTCCGCATTGTGCGTGGCTGTTCCAGCGCTAGAGGCGTATGTGAGGCAGAACCCTTCGGGTGAGCCAACCATTGATTTTAGCGATCCAGCGGCAGTGCTGTGCCTGAACCAAGCATTGCTGGCACACACTTATCAGGTTCGGCATTGGATGATTCCAGCGGGGTATTTGTGTCCGCCAATTCCTGGGCGGGCGGACATGATCCATTATCTGGCCGACCTACTGGCAGGTGAAGGGCAGGTGCCAACCGGCAAACAGGTGCGGGTGCTCGATATTGGCACGGGTGCGAACTGTATCTATCCCATCATCGGCAGTCAAAGTTATGGTTGGAAGTTTGTCGCGACTGATATCGACCCTGTCTCGGTGAAGACCGCTCGGCTGATCGTCGAGTCCAACCCATGCTTGAGCAAGTTGGTGAAGGTGGTGCAGCAAAAGGAACACGGCTCGATTTTTAAGGAGATCATCCGTAAGGGCGATCAGTTCGACCTGACGCTGTGCAATCCACCGTTTCATGCTTCGCTGGCAGCCGCACGGGCGGGCAGTCAGCGCAAAGTCAAAAATCTGAGCAAGGGGCGGGCAGGCCAGGCCCCGGCCAAGTTGAATTTCGGTGGGCAGAAAGCGGAACTCTGGTGCGAGGGTGGTGAGCTCGCGTTTATTACGCAGATGATCCGTGAGAGCGCGGAGTTTGCGGCACAGGTCGGTTGGTTTACGAGTTTGGTCTCAAAAGGGGAGCACTTGCGCGTGTTGAACAAAGTGCTGACTCAGTGCGGTGCTGCGCAAGTGACGGTGATTCCCATGAGCCAAGGGCAAAAGATCAGTCGACTTCTGGCGTGGCGGTTTTAGGGCGCACACAAAAAAGCCGCCGGATACGATCCGACGGCTTTTGCATTTTAAAATCTGAGTGGGCCCGGTCGAGAGGCCGGGGTGGTGCCTTAAGCTTTTGCTTTTTGGTAGTTCGCTTCAGCGGCATCCCAATCGACAACATCCCAGAATGCGGCGATGTAGCTTGGGCGCATGTTTTGATACTTCAGGTAGTAAGCGTGCTCCCATACGTCCAGTGCGATGACTGGCTTACCTTCGACATCAGCGACGCCTGTCATGCAGGTGTTGTCTTGGTTGGGAGTGGAAGTCACTGCGAGGCTACCGTCTGCTTTGACGACGAGCCATGCCCAGCCGCTGCCGAAACGGGTTGCGCCTGCTTTAGCGAAGGCAGCTTTGAATGCGTCAAAACCACCAAGCTCGGCTTCGATGGCTGCTGCGAGGTCGCCCTTGGGAGCGCCGCCGCCATTGGGGCTGAGGATCTTCCAGAAGAAGCTGTGGTTGGCGTGACCACCACCGTTGTTGCGGACTGCGCCGCGAATGTTTTCGGGGAGTGCAGAAAGATCGGAAAGGAGCTCGCAGAGCGACTTGCCTTCAAATTCGGTGCCAGCGAGCGCTGCATTTACATTCGTGATGTATGCATTGTGGTGCTTGCTGTGGTGGATCTCCATTGTGCGCGCGTCGATGTGTGGTTCGAGCGCATCGTATGCGTAGCCGAGTTCTGGTAGTTCGTAAGCCATGATATGTGTTATTTTCGATTTTTGGTTAATTGAGAGAGCTGGCAATTTGCGCCATCGAGGCGTGCTGTCAAATGGGAGATGCGTTTGCTGTGCGTTTTTATGGTGCTTCTTCGCCTGCCTCGGCGCTGGCTTCGAGGGCGGCGGCCTTTTTTGCGACGTTGTCTTGGCGCTTTTTTTCAAAGAAGGCTTTTAATATATCGTGGTTTAGCTCTTGGAGCACACCGCTGACGGATTCGAAGTTGTGATTGCTGTCGGGGAGGGCGCCGAGGTCGAGTGCGCCGCCGACGCAGCCCATGCGTGGGTCGGGCAGGCCGTAGTAGACTTTGCCAATGCGGGCGATGACGAGCGCTCCGGAGCACATGGGGCAGGGCTCTTTGGTCACGTAGAGCGTGCATTCATTGAGTCGCCAGTCGCCGATAAAGCTGGCTGCTTGTGAGATTGCGAGGATCTCGGCGTGGGCCGTGGGGTCATTGGTCGAGCGGGATTGATTGTGAGCGGAGGCGATGATTTGGCCCTTGTATTCGATGACTGCGCCGATGGGCACTTCGTCTATTTTCCATGCTTCAATGGCCTCGTTGTAGGCATGCGTCATGAAGTATTCGGCATCGCGCTTCAGTGCGGACGGGTAGATCTTTTCGAATGGGCAGTCTTCTTGCATGCTTGAAGTAGAGAGAGTCCTTGACTTTCGTTGTCAATCCGCTTCCCTCCCCGATTTCTTATTGATCATTTATGGCTAAAGCACAAAGCGAAGACTACGTAGAAGTCGAAGGCAAAATCGTTGCCGTTCTACCAGGCACCATGTTCCGCGTGGAGTTGGCAAACGGGCACCAAGTGCTCGCGCATATCTCTGGAAAGCTGCGTAAACACTTCATTAAGATCACAACGGGTGATACTGTTAAGATGGAAATGAGCCCCTACGATTTGGATAAGGCACGCATCGTTTACCGTCTGCGTAATGCTCATGTGGCGCGTAATGCTCCTCGACGTAGCTTCGGTCCGCGTCGTCGATAGTCTTTACTCTACTTTATCGGATTTTCAGAAAGCACCGCATGTCGGTGCTTTTTTTGTGTCTCGATCGTAGTCCTCTGATTTTCGACTCCTGAATTTATGGCTCGATGTAGATCGGCATATTGACGTGCGCTGCATCGAGGACGGTCTGGGCGTTCCAGTTGGCTAGGCGGAAACAGCCGCTGGATTCGGTGCGGCCGACTTTCTCCGGCTCTGGGGTGCCGTGCATGCCGTAGCTGGGGAGATTGAGACCGACCCATGCGGTGCCGACCGGGTTGTTCGGGCCGGGCTGGATGATGAATTTGCTGGTAATGCCTTCGCGCTGCGCAGTGCCAGTGAGGATGGCGGGGTTGAAGGTGTAGTTCGGCTGATTCACGCGCACTTTGACGCGGAGCTCGCCGCTCGGGCGTTTATCGACCCGGCGTGCGATGCTGACGGGGCAGTGAAACAGGAGGCGGTGCTCGGCGCTGAAGATGCGCAGCGTGCGCTTGGACAGGGTAATCTGTATATACGCGGCTGCTTGTTGCACGCGGAAGGGCGGGACGTTGGGGATGCGGATGCTGTCTCCGGCAGAGAGCTGGCTCCAGTTGATCGCGGGGTTGAGGCTGGCGATTAGGTCGGGGTCGGTTTGAGCCTGTTCGGCGAGCATTTCCAAGGTCGAGTTAAAGCGCATGTTGTCGAGTTGCCCACGTGCGCGCCAACTTTGCGGCTTGGGGGCGACTTGGGTGAAATCCTCCAGCCGGAGTTGCCGTTGGGTGAGCACGGGGTCTTCGATTCTGAGCAATTGGGCGGTGGCTTCGTCGAAGCTTCCGGTCTGCGGCAGGTCGTGTGCGGTCTGGTAGGCGAGCAGGGCGCGTTTGGTTTGCGAGCCGGAGGCACCATCGATGGAGCCGGGGGAGAAGCCTTCGCGGGCGAGTGCGATTTGTAGCTCGGTGGTGCCTGCGATGGCGCGTGATGTGAGGATCAGTTGGTTTGGGGCGCGTTCGGCGAGTGCGCGCAGTTGCGGCCAGTAATGGTGGAGTGCGGCAGCGATGCCGAGGACGACGATGAGCCGTGTGAGCGAGTACAAAATGCCGCGGCTCTTCTTCTTCTTCTTCTTTTGGGGCGGGCGGCGTCTTGCTTTGGAGGCGCGCTGGGTTGTTCGTTTTTTGGCCAAAGAGGGGAGGATTAGGATGGAGATCTGCCGGAAATGACGAAGCAATTAGGAATTAGGCGTGAGTGGTCTCAGGATGAGTTCCTCAGCTTGCTCGGTTGGGAATGGAGGTCGTGTGTTGTTGCTTTCTTTGGCGAAGATTTCTTGGGCTGATATGAGGTGTATGCTGTTGGCGGCGCGGCGTGTTTTGTGATAAGTGCCGTTGCTATGGAGGATGCGTGCGTGTTTGGTGTCTTTTAGATGGGTTTCGAGAATGTGGATGATGCGTTCTCGATGCTCTGGTGCTTCGATGGGGAAGACTGCTTCGATGCGGCGAAAGAAATTACGCGGCATCCAGTCGGCACTGCCAGCTAATAGTCGGGGGCGCGCGCCGCTGCTATTCTCAAAGTAGAAGATGCGGCTGTGCTCTAGATAGCGCCCGAGTATGCTGCGCACGTGGATGTGTTCGCTGATGCCTTTGACTTGAGGGACTAGATTGCAAATGCCGCGCACGATGAGGTCGATCTTTACTCCGGCCTGAGAGGCTTTGTAGAGATGATCGATGGTCTGTTTATCGACGAGGCTGTTGACTTGCGCAATGATGCGGGCGGGCTTGCCGGCGAGTGCATTTCGAGTCTCCGTATCGATGTGTTTCTGGATTTTTGAGTGTAGGGTAAAGGGGGCGACGTGTAGTTTTTTGAAGTCAGGGGTGAGTGAAAATCCGGTAAGTGTGTTAAAGAGGCTGGCGACTTCCGAGGTAATTGAAGGAGTGGCGGTGAAGAGGCTCAGGTCGGTGTAGAGGCGGGCGGTTTTTGGGTTATAGTTGCCGGTGCCGAGGTGCACGTAGCGTTTCAGCTCGTTGTTTTCACGCCGCACGACCATGCATGTTTTGCAGTGGGTTTTGAGGCCGACGAGTCCGTAAACGACATGCACGCCGACGTCTTCGAGCTGGCGCGCCCACTGGATGTTGTTGGCTTCGTCGAAGCGGGCTTTGATCTCGATCAAGACGGTGACTTGCTTGCCGCGGCGTGAGGCTTCCATCAGTGCCTCGACGATCGGAGAATCGCCGGAGGTGCGGTAGAGCGTTTGCTTGATCGCAAATACTTGAGGATCGCACGCGGCTTGATTTAAGAAGTCGATGAACGGCTGGAAGCTGTCGAAGGGGTGGTGCAGGAGGATGTCGTGCTTGCTGATTTGCTCGAAGATTCTCTCGGGAGATTCGAGCTCGGCGGGGACGTGGGGCACTTGAGGCGGGAATTTTAACTCGGGGCGATCGATCAGGTCATAGGTGCTCATGAGCCGTAGCGGATTGATCGGCCCGGCGGCGGTATAGACATTCTCGGGTTGTAGGTCGAGTGCTTCGAGCAGCTGCTTGAGCAGGATCGGGTCGGCTCCTTTGGCTATTTCCAGGCGCACGGCGGCACCTTTATGCATATTCATGAGTTCCTCCTCGATCTTTCGCAGGAGGTTTACGACTTCTTCTTCGTCAATATAAAGATCGCTGTTGCGGGTGATGCGAAAGGGGGCTGCGGAGCGAACCCGATAGCCGGGGAACAGGCGCTTCATATAGTGCTGCACTATATCGCTTAAGAAAATATACACCTCAGGGTTGCCGCGGCGCGGCACGCCGATTCTGACGGTGCGTGGCAGGATGCGTGGCACGGGGATGATCGCCATCATGCTTTCGATAATACGCGTCTGCGGGTCATCAATAGACGCGAGGATGTAGAGTGCCTTGTTGGTCAGTTGCGGGAAGGGGTGTGCGGGGTCGATGGCGAGCGGTGTGAGCACGGGGAAGATTTGCTCTTCAAAGTAGCGCGTGAGCCATTGTTTCTCGTTGCGCGTTAGCTCGTCGTAGCTGCAGAACAGGATGCCATGGTCGGCGAGCGTCGGGACGAGCTGATTTTCCCAGCATTCGGTTTGGTCTGCAACTAGCTGGGTGACGACCTCTCGGATACTGCGGAGTTGCTCTTTCGGGCCGAGACCATCGGCACCGGGGTCGTTGATGCCGGATTTGACCTGTTGCATCAGGCCAGACACGCGGATCTCGAAGAATTCATCGAGGTTGGAGCTGACAAATGCGAGAAACTTCATCCGCTCCAGTAATGGATATTCGGGGGAGGTTGCTTGGTTGAGAACGCGTTGGTTAAAAGCTAACCAACTGAGTTCGCGATTGAAGTAAGGGAACTCTGTGGCGGTTTTTTTTTCTTCGGGCACGTGTTAATGATATAGGGTTCCCCTCAAAATGGGCGTTTTTAGCCTTAAAGCAAGCCTGTCAGGGGCGTTTCGAGGGCAAAATTACGTTTTTAACTGACTTCAATAAAACTGAGTCAACGAGGTTGCATTTCTTGGTAAAATCACAATGTTGTTATTGAACCCTTAATTAAATAAAAAATTATGAAATTTATAAATCTCCTTGCTCTTCTCTTCGCAGCACTCGTATTTGGTGGTTGTGCCTCTACTGATGATTCGGCTTCAGCCAGTGATAAGGCAGCTCCAGAAGGCGCAGACGCTCAAACGACCGACACTGAAGGTTTGTTGATGGATCGCTACAAGTCCGGAGAGATCCCAGGCTATCGCGATTAGTTCAGAGTCTGTCGCGTATTTGCAAAAAAACTCCGTCTTTCAACTGAAAGACGGAGTTTTTTTGTGAGTACTTCCCGCTTTCAAAGAAGACTATTTCGAGCTGAGTTGCTCGAGAATCTTGTAATTACGCTGAATCATCGCGGACGGATCTTCGAGGAGTCCGGCTGCGACGCGTGCATTGTCCAGTAGTTGCTCGCTGATCAATCCGGCAAGTTCCTCGTTGGAGCCGCGTAGGTCGGCGAGGTTCTTTACTAATGGGTGACGCGGGTTGATCTGCAATTTGACGGGAGGCTCTGCACCCAGGGCTTCGGCGTCACCAGCCTGCTGTTGCTGCATGGCCTTCATCATCTTACGCATTTGAGCGGTCATCATCTTGTCGCCGTTGACGATCATCGCGGGGCTACCCACGAGGCGGTCACTTGCGGAGACTTCGCTGACGTCGGCACCGAGCTTGTCCTTGATGAAGGTGCAAAGCCCTTCGACGGCGTCTGCGGCGAGCGCTTCTTCCTTGTCGGTGTCGGTGTCCGGTGCGATGGCGTCGAGATCGATACCATCGGAATCAGCAGAGATGAAGCTCTTCTCTTCAAAGGCACGGGCGTGGCTCATTACGAATTCATCAATCGGCTCGAAGAGGTAGAGCACTTCGATGTTACGCGCCTTGAATGCTTCGAAGTAAGGGCCGGATTCGATCGCCTGGCGGTTCGCTCCGGAGAGGTAATAGATCTCCTTCTGGCCTTCAGGGGCACGCGAGAGATAGTCGCCGAGGCCTGTGGTGCTGCCTTCTTCGGTGTAAGACGATTCGTAGCGTAGCAGCTTGAGCAGCTGGTCGCGGTGCGTGAAGTCAGAGGTCACGCCTTCTTTGAGGAAGACGCCGAAGGACTTCCAGAAGTCGTTATACACTTCTGGCTCTTTTTTGGCTTTTTCTTCGAGTGTCTTGAGGAAGCGTTTGGTGATGACCTTGTTGAGCTTCTGGATCAGCGCGCTGTCCTGCATGGACTCGCGGGAGATGTTGAGCGGCAGGTCGGCACTATCGACGACTCCGCGCAGGAAGCGGAGCCAATCGGGCAGTAAGTTCTTTGGATCGCTGTCGATCAGCACCTTGCGGCAGTAGAGCGCCACGCCGGGCTCCATACGACCGAAGCCGAAGCCTTCCATGTTTTCAGTCGGAGCGAAGAGCAGGGTATTGATCGCGATCGGTGCGTCCGCTGCGAAGTGCAGGTGGAAGCGTGGTTCGTCAAAGGCGTTTGCCTGGAATTTGTAGAATTCTGTGTATTCTTCGTCGGTGATCTCGTTTTTGCTCTTCAACCAGAGGGCTTGGACGGTCTTGAACTCGTCACCATCGACCTTGATCGGGAACTGCACGAAGCTGGAGTAGCGCTTGATGATGCCTTCAAGCTTATCTTTCTTGGCGAATTCTTTGTATTCGTCCTTCAGGGTGAACACGATGCGAGTGCCGCGGCGTTCGCCTTCGACCTCTTCGATTTCGTAAGCGCCATCGCCGTTGCTGGACCAGCAGAGGCATTGGCCTTCGGGCTGCCATGTGCGTGTGTAAACTTTGACCGAATCGGCCACCATGAAGACGGAGTAGAAACCGACGCCGAATTGACCGATGAGGTTTTCATTGTGCTCGCCGCCTTCTTTGAGGGCGTTGAGGAAGGCCTTCGAGCCAGAGTGTGCGATGGTGCCGAGGTTTTCGATCAGCTCACCGTGCGTCATGCCGATGCCGAAGTCTTGAATGCTGATCGTGCCGGCTTCTTCGTCGGATGTGACTTGGATCTCTAGGTCGAGATCCGCATCGAAGACGTTTGCTTCGGAGAGTTGCGTGTGGCGCAGTTTCTCAGTCGCATCGGAGGCATTCGAGATCAATTCGCGGACGAAGATTTCTTTATCCGTGTAGAGGGAGTGCACCACGATATCGAGGACTTGTTTGACTTCCGCTTGGAATTCGTGGCGTTCAGGTGTTGGTGTGCTCATTTATCTATATTTGATTGGTTGGAAATTGAAAGGCACGGACGCTAATAGCCTTTTCGCAAAAATCAAGTGTGCTCCTTCGCGGGAATGTTCCCTTTTTCTGTGCGGTGATGACGAGCGCTTTCGAACGATCCTGCGGCGTGGGGCCACGCCTGCGCTGCCCTGCGCCTCTAATTTACCGATTTTCTCAAATGTCCTTGCGGGGGGATTTTTAAAAGAGATATAATCTTTGGTTCATTATTTTTCTATGTGTGCCCGTGCCTCCAGTCGTATTTATAATCAAGTCGCTCTTGAACAGTGGTTCGAAAATGTTGCGCTCGATTGGGAGACTTTTTTCTCGAAAGAGGCGCTGCGGTGGGGGCGCGAGATCTACCATAAAGGTCAGATTTCAGGTGTCGAACTCGCGGATAAGGATGCGATCATCAATTGCGCTTTTACGCGTAAGGATACCTGCTATGCGGTGGTGGAGTGGAGCGCGGAGGGGCCGAAAGTGCGCTGTTCGACGGAGGATGATGCGTTGGGCGATGCGGTCGCTGTCGGCGGGTTGTATGAAATCGAAGAGCTGATTGCGGATGAGATCGATCCGTTGCCGTATGTGCCGAAACCGAAGCCTACGCCGAAAGAGCTAGAGGATTTGGAGATCGTGGAGGCGGCGGTAAATGCTGGCCTTGAGAAGAAGAAGTCTGCCGAACCTGAGGAGCCTGCGGCGCGGCGTTTAACGCCACGACTGGAAGGGATTGGCTCTGGCATGCGGATGACGGGGTATTGGGTGAATGCCGATTTTACCCGAGAGGCGGCGTTTCAGGCTGAGGGCGCGAAGATGACTAGCTCGGAGCGTGAGATGCTGGTGCGGCTTACGGCGTTGGGCAAAGAAGTGGGGTTTAAATTTCGCCGCGAATCGAATGACTTTTTAATGCGTGATCCTGAGCGGATTGCGGCGTTTTTCTCGCATGCGCGTAAGCGTTGGGAAGAGGTGTTCGGGTATCTGGATCTCGATCTGGATGCACAGAGCTTGGCTGAGGGCGTGAAGCAGGTGAAGATTATCGGGCGCGTGGAATCGGCGGGTAAAGCTGATATGCGGGTGGACTGGCGGCTGAAGTTGGGCAAGCGTTGGCTCGATCCTGAAGATGCAGAGCGCTTGGCGAAGGCTGGGCGCGGCACGCATATTGTGAAAGGGCTCGGGCTGGTGCGGATTGCCGACGAGCAGACCGAAGCGCTGGCCGAGTGGCGGGTGGCGGCGGCGTCCGGCTCGGAAGAGGCGCAGACCTGGCCGCGCTATATGGTGTTTTCGTTGTTCGGTGAACGCGGTGCGGAGTTGGACTTAGAGCAAGAGCTGCAGGAGTGGCGTTATGCGCTGGGGCCGAAGCAGGCCGAGTTTGAGGGCTTGCTCGAACCAGATCCGGGCGAAGTGCTGTTGCCTGATTTCTTACGTCCGTATCAGCGGCATGGCGTGCAGTGGATGGCGAAGTTGCGTGCGCAAAGTTGCCATGGCTTGTTGGCGGATGAAATGGGGCTGGGCAAGACGCTACAGGTATTAACCTTGCTCAATGCGTATCCGTTTGAAGGTAAGGATAGTTTGATTGTCTGCCCGGCCAGCGTGGTGCCGGTGTGGGAAAATGAGGTGGCGCATTGGTATCCACATTTGGATACGGCGGTGCTGCGTAGTGGGGAAACCTTTGAAGGGCCGTCGGGGCATAAGCCAAAGCTGTGGATCGCCAGTTATACGCAGTTACGGCGGCATAAACATTTATTGGAAGGCACCGAGTTTGGCTATGCGGTGCTGGATGAGGCGCAGCAGATTAAAAATCCCGAGGCGAAGGTGACGCATGCGTGTTGCGCGATTAAGGCGGAGTGCCGCCTCGCGCTAACGGGCACACCGATTGAGAATCGTTTGCTGGATATGTGGACTTTGTTCCGCTTTATCATGCCCGGCTTGTTGGGCTCTCGTCGTCGGTTCGAAGATGCGGCGATCTCGCCTGATCTTTCGGTGCGTAAGAGTTTGGAGCAAACTTTGCGTAAACAGATCGCACCGTTCTTACTGCGCCGTAAGAAGGATAAGGTGGGCAAGGATCTGCCGCCGAAGGTGGAGATGGATTTGATTTGCCCGATCACTGAGATGCAACGTCAGGTCTATGAGGGTTTGTTGAATAAAGGCCGTGAGGATATGGGCGATGATTTGCAGGTCGCGATGAAAGCGAGCTCGATGAATTTCTTCACCCTGTTGACGCGCTTGCGACAGGCCTGTTGCGATCCCGGTTTGATTCCAGATGTGAATGCAGACCCGGTGCATAGTGGTAAAATTCAGATGCTGCTGACGCGTTTAGGCGAGGCACTGACGGGCAACGGTGCGCGCAAGGTGGTGATTTTTAGTCAGTTCGTGCAGCTGCTCAAGCGAGTGAAGCCGTTGATTCAACAAGAATTCCCTGAGGTGGAGTTACTTGAGCTGAACGGGCATACGAAGAATCGCTCGAAGCCGGTGGAGACGTTTCAGAAGAAGGATGGCCCAGCAGTTATTTTGGTTAGTTTGAAGGCGGGCGGCACCGGGATCACGCTGCACGCGGCGGACTATGTGTTTTTGCTCGATCCGTGGTGGAATCCCGCAGTGGAGAGCCAAGCGGTGGATCGCGTGCACCGTATCGGCCAGCGCAAGCGGGTCTTCGTGTATCGCATGATCACGCAGGGCACGATCGAGGAGCGTATCCAGCATTTGAAATCGGAGAAGCGCGAGCTGTTCGAACACACTTTGGGCAATCTTGGCAGTGCCAGCGACCTACGTGAACACTTTAGCGACCTTCAAGAGTTGGCGAAATTGTTGCCGCCGGAGTAGGTGGGGGCGCGTTGTTTGTTTGGCATCGTCTCGATGCCTTGCCGTGGATCGGTAGACGAGGCTGACCGGTGTCGGTGCCACTTTCCGATCAAGGCGGTGACACTAGGCACAAAAAAACGCCGCCCGTTTCGGGGCGACGTCTTGAGAGATCGTTTAAATGATTTAGCGCTTATGCTTTCTGTGGCGCTTAGAGGATTTGCCATCGCCGCCACCTGCTGGGACGCTGTCACCATGGCGAATGGCTCCTTTGGCGTTTTCTTTGTGGGCGAGGATTAGATCATTCGCTTCGCCCGACGCATCGAGGTAGACGTGTCCGCGCTCGAGTTGGTGGAAGATACCACTGAGGCGCGCGTTATCGACTCGTTCCGAGCCACCCGGAGTGCGTTCCATAACAGTGCCGTATTTTCGGACGAAGGATTCAACGTCACCTTCGAGAACTGCGACGACGATGCTACCGCCGGATCCTTTGTTTTTATCATCGATGGTATGCGCACCAAAGAACACGACACCTTCGACTTGCGGGCCGGCGTTGATACGTTTGACGGAGGCGCAGTCTACATGGACTTTTTTACCGTCCCATTGATCGGGGAAGGTTTTATAGTATTTAGCGGAACCTCGACTGGCATCTGTGCCAGCGTAGGATGCTGTGACGAAAAGTGCTGCGGTGAGGGCGAGAAGTATTTTTGCTAGTAGTTTCATGATGTTTGAATGTTAATCTTTTGGGTTCGCAGATGGCATCGTGATACTTTTCGGAAAGTTGCAGGAAAGTTCGCAAATGGTTTGCTTATGTTTCTGGATTGTATCGACCGCCGTAGCCGGGTGAATACAGTTTGAGGTCGAGATGCTGGCTCATGCTCTCGAAGTGCTGGTCTTTCGCATAGACTCTAAGGTCGGCATCCAGCGCAACCGAGGCGATTAGTATGTCGTCCCAGGGAAGTGTGAGCCCGATGTCGCGCAGCTTCCACACGTTGGTTTTTGCGAGTTCCCAGTGTCGCTCCTCGACGCTTCGATATGGGATGCACTCAAACCAGAACGCTAGTTTCTTGCGATCCTCTTTGCGCGCGCCGCCCATGAACTCGAGTTTGACTGTGCTGCACCAAGCGGCCTCGTATTCCTCCAACAAATTTTCGAGCCCGACTTTGTAGCTTAAGTCGCCATCGCGGCGGCTGGCTTCGATCCAGACTGACGTGTCAACAATGACCATCAGCGATCTTGGGCTTCGATTTCTTCGTTGGTTGAGGGATAATCAAAAGCACCTTCACGCAGCAGGGTGCCGAACTCCTTTGCCTTTTTACGATTTACAAATTCGGTGACGGCTTTGGCCACAGCAGGGCTCTTTTTATGCTCCCCTGTGATGCGTGCCAAGTCGTCGAGCATGGCTTCGTCGATCTCTACCGTGATTCTCATTCATTCATAATGCGCCAAGTTGCATCAAATGCAAGGCTGAATTGATGCAATTTGACTGCTTTGCTTCGGAGCGAGGAAGGTTAGCCGGTAAGCCTCCTGGTCGGCTTGCTTTGTTGCTAGCTGCTTTTTTTGATTAAACCAGCGCTGACTTGAGCCATTTTTTTTGCGATGCCTTTGGTGCTTTCGTTCGCGAGCAGTTCTGCGTCAATCGTTTGCATAAATGTGATGATGGTCGCGATCATTCCGGTCCATCCTGTCTGGTGGCTGGCGCCGATGCCCGAGCCGTCGTCGGCGTGGAAGTATTCGTAGAAGAGAATATGGTCGCGCCAATGTGGATCGTCTTGGAATTTTGAGCTCTCACCGTAAACGGGGCGTTTACCATCGTCGTTGCGCAAGAAGATGCGGGTGAGTCGATGGCAGATGTCCGACATAACTTCGTAGAGGGTCAACATATTGCCAGAGCCGGTGGGGCACTCGATCTTAAAGTCGTCGCCATAGTAGGCGTAGAAGTTGCCGAGTGCTCGAATGATTAAGAAATTGGTGGGCATCCAGATCGGGCCGCGCCAGTTTGAGTTGCCGCCGAACATGCCGCTGTCGGACTCGCCGGGCAGATAACTGACGGAGTGTGTCTTGCCTTCCCAATCGAAGGTATAGGGATGCGCTTGGTGGTGCTTGGAGAGGGAGCGTATGCCGTAAGGGCTTAAGAATTCATTCTCGTCCAACATTCTGCTGAGCATACTCCGCAGTTTGGGTTCGTCAGTGATGGCGAGTAGGTGCCTGCCGTTGATGCCTTTTGTTTGCGGACAGGCCACATTTTTAGCGGTCGCGGCGTGTTGCTCGTAGACCTCTCTGCAGCGTTGTTGGAGGCGGGGCAGGTGTGCAAAGATGTCGGGTTCGATCACACTGTTGGCACACATCGGTAATAGGCCGACCAGCGAACGCACTTTGAGGCGGGTTCCATGGCCGTCAGGATAGCGCAATACATCGTAGAAAAATCCGTCTTCGGTATCCCACATCTCATCCTCGAATTCACCGACGCGATCCATGCCTGCGGCAATGTTCAGGAAATGGTCATAGTATTTGACTACTTGATCCTCGTAGCCTACGTCGGATTTTGTGAGCTCGACGGCCATGCGTAGCATGTATTGCGAGTAGAGCACCATCCAGAACGTGCTGTCGGATTGCTCCAAGTTGCCACCGGTGGGCAGTGCGGAGCTGCGATCAAAGACGCCGATATTATCGAGCCCTAGGAAGCCGCCGTCGAAGAGACCTTTGCCGGAGGGGTCTTTGTGGTCGATCCACCATTGGAAGTTCCGCTCCAGTTGTTTGAACGCGGCTTCGAGGAACTTGGTGTCGCCTTGGCCGCCTTGGTTTTTTTTGTCGATCTGATAGACGGTGAGCACGGCGAAGGGGTGCACTGGTGGGTTCACATCGCTGAAATTCCATTCGTAGGCGGGCAACTGTCCGTTCGGGTGCATGTAGCGATCGCTCATGAAGAGCATCAGTTGCTCTTTGGCGAATTCGGGATCGGCCAGCACCAGTGCGATGGTATGGAAGCCCAGGTCCCATGTTGCATACCAGGGGTATTCCCATTTGTCGGGCATCGAGATGATGTCGCAATTGACCATGTGCCCCCAGTCGCCGTTGCGCGGCGGTAGGCCCAGGTGGCTGCGTTCATCCAGCCAGCGTTGCACGTTGTATTCGTAATACTGCTTCGTCCACATCATGCCAGCGATGGCTTGGCGCATGATCTGGCGTTCTGCTTCGGGCGTGGAGTCCGGCATCATATCATCGAAAAATGTATCAGCTTCTTGGATGCGTGCGGCGAATGTGCGCTCGAATTCCTCAGTGAAAGCGCTCTCCTGGCTGATGACTTGGCCTTTGCTCAGTCGCAGGCGGATAGTCTCGGTCGCGCCGGGGGCGATCTCTTTCGCGTAGTGGGCGGCTACTTTTGTGCCGACGTGCTCGGGATTAACGGTAGCGCTGCCAGAGACGATGGTGTCGTTGATGCCGTCTTTGACGAAGGGCGTCTTATTGTCGCCGTGAAAAAGCCGCACGTGGTTCGTCTCGTTTTCTGTGTAGAGCAGTTCATCTGCATTTTCGCAGAAGAATCGGAACTCGCCCAGTTCGTGGTGTTGCGCGGTGACGAAGTCAGAGCCACTGAGCGAGGGGCGTGGTTTGGGCATCTGAGCGGCGTGCCACGTCTTGCGAAACCAGAGTGTCGGTAATAGGCGCAGTTTGGCACTGTCTGGGCCGCGGTTGACGGCGCTGATTTTGATTAACAGGTCTTCGTCGTCGGCTTTGGCGTATTCGACATACACGTCGAAGTAGCGGTCTTCATCGAATATACCTGTATCGAGTAGTTCGTATTCCGGCTCTAGGCGGCTGCGCGCTTGGCTGGTTTTGACGAGTTGCTTGTAGGGGTATTCTGCATGTGGGTATTTATACAAATACTTCATGTAGGAATGCGTCGGCGTGCTATCCAAATAGAAGTAATACTCTTTTACATCCTCGCCGTGATTGCCTTGCTCGTTGGTCAGCCCGAAGAGGCGCTCTTTAAGGATGGGATCGTTTTCATTCCAAAGGGCGAGGGCAAAGCAGAGTTGTTGCTTGTCGTCGGAGATACCAGCGAGGCCGTCTTCGCCGCGGCGGTAGGCGCGCGAGCGTGACTGCTCGTGCGGGAAATAATCCCATGCGTTGCCATCGGGGCTATAGTCCTCGCGCACGGTGCCCCATTGGCGCTCGCTTAGGTAGGGTCCCCATTTGCGCCAAGCAGCTTGACCATTGGCATTTTCAGAGAGTCGCTTCTGTTCCTGTTGCATTATAATTCCGTGCCGAAATTGGATTGCGTGTCGTTACTCCTGTTCTTCGACGATTCGTTGAGCGGAGTATGCGTCGACGGCCATGATGCGGCGATCGCCTTGATTGGTCACTACCTTATAGAGATTATAGCTACCTGCGCTGCGTAATAGGGAAACGCTGAGCACCTTGAGCTCTTTGGCTAAGCGTTCCTGCTCCGCGTCGTCTGGCACTTGTCCAAAGGGCGATGCGCTTTTTTCGAAGACTAATATGCCGCGTCTGGCGTCTTTGATTTTCAGGTCGAACTCTGGGAGTTCTTCCCATGTGTTGACGACATGAAAGGTGCCTTCGCCAGTTTTCGGATTGTGGGTAAATCCATTGACCACAATTTGGTGGCCGACCTTGCCGCCGCTCCATTGGCGCTCGGCGAGGTAGCCAGAGGGCAGTGCTTGCCAGATCTCGCTGGGCAGGGATGCTAGGATCGGACGGCCTTGACGCAGTTGCTGACGTGCCCATGCAAAATTATCTCCATAGGATAGTGCGTCGTGCGTGATCGGCATAGGTGCATGGTTAGTTATGATCGTTATTAGGCCTGATTCGTAGTTTGGTGAACTCCAAGGGTTGTCGGGCGGTGCGCCATTAATCGATTTATAGATGGTGCCATTGTTCACATAGTAGCCTGCGATATCCATCCAGTGAACGCGGGCGTAGAGCATACAAGTGCCGCCGATTTGATTGCGAAAGACGTTCGGAGCGCATAATTGCACGGTTTCGATACCATCTTCGACTTTCGAGGTGACGATGGTGTTCTTCGGTTTACGCGTCGGCGTAGTCTTGTTTACAATTTTGACTGAGGAATTGCCTTTTTTTAGCGGATCTGCGGCTTGAATTTGACGAAACCAATCCAAGTTTGCTGGGCGCAGTGAGCTGACAGAGAGTAGTTCCTTCTTTCCGGTTTTATGACGGATGACGGCGTATTTGCCATCTACGCGAGCTTGCACCACGTCCACGTATTCACGGGAGACCGTGGCACTGGGAGTGAGAGCCGCGAATAAGCCCAGCGGACAGAGTAAGATGCAAAGTGCGATTAGATGACGCATGTCTGATTGTAGCAGTTAGGCCTGTTCGATGTCGAACCCATCTTTCTTGTCTTTCACGACCCAACCTTGAGCCAGTAGGGCGTCGCGCAATTCGTCGGCCTTGCCCCAGTCTTTGGCTTGCTTTGCATCCCAGCGGGCTTGTGCGAGTGCGACGATTTCGGCGGGTGCATCGACCTTCGTCTCTTCGACGGTGAAGAGTTCTAGACCGAGTGCGTAGAGTAGGGTGCCGAGCGCTTTGAGCATCGCGCGGGCGCCGTCGGTATCAAGTGACGCGGCTGGGTTTGAGCCGACCACGCCGAAGATGGCGCCGAGGCAGGCCGCAGTGTTGAGGTTAGTGCGCAGAGCGTCCCATGCCTTGGCGAGGCGGCCGAAGTCTTCGGGAGCATCGGCGGTGATGTAGCTGTTCATCGCTGTTTTGTCCTCGCCGGTAATGGCGAGCAGCGATTCGGCGAAGCGCTCGATCTTAGTCAGTCCGCTTTGTGAGGCATGGAGGCCGTCGAAGGTGAAGTTGAGCTGCTGGCGATAGCTGCCGGCGATCAACGTATAGCGCACGACCATCGGGCTGAAGCCCTTTTCGCGCAGATCGTCGAGCGTGTAGAGATTGCCGAGGCTTTTGGACATCTTGGCGCCTTCAACCATCAGGTGTGCGCTGTGGAACCAGTGGTTGCAAAAATCGTGTCCGTGGGCGCATTCGGATTGTGCGATCTCGTTTTCGTGGTGCGGGAAGCACAGGTCGATGCCGCCGCCGTGCAGATCAATCGTCTCACCGTCGAAGGCGCTATCGACCATGGCCGAGCACTCTAAGTGCCAACCGGGGCGACCTTCACCCCAAGGGCTGGTCCAGTAGTTTGCCTTGTCTTCGGCCTTGCGGCCTTTCCAGAGTGCGAAATCGGTCACGGACTCGCGGTCATACTCGTCGGCGTCGTTGACTTCGCCGGCGGAGTTCTCGGTCTGCGTCTTGAGTTCGCGCTGTTTGAGGCGCGAGAGACGACCGTAATCTTCGAAGGAGTTGACGCGGAAATAGACGGAGCCGTCGTCAGTCGAGTAGGCGTGGCCTTTCTCGATCAAGGTTTCGACGAGCGCGATTTGTTGCGGGATATGTGCGACGGCGCTCGGCTCGATCGATGGTTTGCGCATGTTGAGCGCGTCACAGTCGGCGTGGAATTTTTCGGTCCACTTGGCGGTGAATTCGCCCAGCGAGAGTCCTTCTTCGATGGAGCGGCGGATCGTCTTGTCGTCCACATCGGTGATGTTGCGCACGTGCTTGACTGTAATACCGTCGGCTTCGGCGACGCGGCGGAGCACGTCCTGAATGAGGAAGGTGCGAAAGTTGCCGATGTGTGCGGGGCCGTAAACCGTGGGCCCGCAGCAGTAAAAGCGCAGTGGTTGGTCGCTCGCAGGGGCGAGTGGTTTAACGGATCGGCTGAGAGTGTCGTAAAGTTGGACGGACATTGGAACAGTGAGAAAGTTGGAAGGTGAAACTTTGAAGGTGGGAGGAGAGAGTGAAGGGTGAAAACAGATGTGTGAAGTTTGAAATGCTGAGAAAAGAGTTCGGCTTGAAATGAGCGAGCCAATCGTCATGTTGCTGCGCATGACTGCTACTTTAGACTTTCGATTGGATCTTACTCGCCGCCCGCGCCGTATGCGCCGCACGGCTGCTTTGCGCGCGTTGGGCAATGAGACGGATCTGCACCCGCATAATTTGATTCAACCGATTTTCGTGATTGATGGTGAGGGTGTGGCGGAGCCGATCGAGTCGATGCCGGGCATTTCGCGGCTGACGATTCCGCTGTTAATTGAGGAGTGCCGCGAGTTGTTGTCTTTGGGGATTCCGGCGGTGGCACTGTTTCCGAAGCTGGACGACTCTTTAAAAAGTGACGATGGGCGCGAGGCGCTCAACCCCGGGACGTTGATTCTTCGTGCGATTCGTGCGTTGAAGGCTGCGGTGCCAGAGATGGCGATTATCACGGACCTAGCGCTCGATCCTTATACAGTGCATGGGCACGATGGTTTGTTTGACGTGCAGGCGGGTGATTTGATCAACGATGCCACAGTGGAGATTCTTGCCGAGATGGCGGTGCTCGCCGCGGAGGCGGGTGTCGATTTTGTGGCTCCGTCCGATATGATGGATGGGCGTGTGGGTGCCATTCGTATTGCGCTGGATGAGAATGGTTTCGAGAAAACGAGTGTGATGGCTTACTCTGCGAAGTTTGCGTCGGCGTTTTACGGGCCGTTTCGTGATGCAGTGGGTAGCGCGAGTAGCGCAGGCACGCACCATTTGGATAAACGCACCTATCAATTGAACCCCGGCAACCGTCGCGAGGCTTTGATCGAGGTGGCGCTGGATGAAGAAGAAGGCGCGGATGTGCTGATGGTGAAACCAGCCGGGCCGTATTTGGACATTATTCGCGAGGTGCGCGAAGAGACGGAGTTGCCGCTCGCTGCGTATCAGGTGTCTGGCGAATATGCACAACTGCATGCAGCGGCAGAGCGCGGTTGGCTGGATCTGGAGCGTTGTCGCGATGAGTCGCTGCTGGCGATTCGTCGAGCGGGGGCAGATATGATTTTGACCTACTTTGCGAAGGCATATGCCGAACGCGTGGCGAAGGCTTAGCGTGTGCGGGTGTATTTTGAGATGAAGCCGTGGGCGGATCGGCCACGCTCCTTTAATTAGAGCTCGCCCTTGCGGCTCTTGTGCTTCGATGCAAATTGTTGGCGCCGAGCGAGTTCGCGCATATCAACTGCCGGGTCGTCCGCTTCGAAGATTTCTTGACCGATGATGTGCTCGATTACGTCTTCCATCGTGAGGACGCCTGAGATCGTGCCAAACTCGTCCACTGTAATGCCGAGTTGTTGATGCTTTTTCAGGAAGATCTGTAAGGCATCGTCGATTGTCACATTGTCGGGAATGTAGATCGCTTCGGTGGTTAGCTCGGAGATTCGAATATGATCTTGGTCTTTGGCCTTGGCGCTGAGGATGTCGCGACGACGAACGATCCCGGTAATATTCTCACTTTCATCACGGTAGGTCGGGATGCGGGCGAAGGGCAGATTGCTTTCCTTCTCAAACAGAGAGCCGACGGTTTCCTCTTCATCGATGGCATAGAGCACGGTGCGCGGTGTCATGATTTGGTCGACCAGCACTTCATCGAGGCTGAGTGCGTTGTTAATTACCTCGTGTTCATTGGAGGTCAGGGTGCCTTCTTTGGCGCTCTTTTCGGCTAGAAGCAAGATCTCCTCATCGCTATCTGTGGCCGTATCGGTAGGCTTTAGTAGCATGCGAACGATCACTGCGACGATTCCAGAGAGAGGTGCCATGATCGCGCAGACCCATGTCAGCGGATAGATTAGGATTGGCTGTAGGGCGGGGCGATAGAGCACTCCCATATTCTTGGGGAGGATCTCGGAGAAGAAGAGGATCGCGAGGGCCATTGCGGACGAGATTTTAAAGAGAATATTGGCGTCCTCTGGCCAGATCTTGACTGCGAGGCCGCCGACCATCGTCGCGCCGAGCGTATTGGCGATGGTGTTGAGGCTGAGGATTGCGGAGCTGGTCTCTTCCAGTTCCAGTTTATAGCGCTCCAGCTTTTCGCCTCTTTTCAGGTGCGTCTTTTTGAGTGCTTCGATCTCGGCGGTGGTGGTGCTGAGGATCATAGCTTCCAGGATCGAGCAGAGTGCGGAGACTCCGATCGTGAAGGCAATTGCTAGGATGAAGGTAAAGGTCATTGCAAGGTGGTCAAGCGCTTGAAATGAGGTGCATTTCGTCTACGGGCTGCGTTGGCCTAGGTTTGAGTATGTTGATTTAGTCGAGCGCGGATGTTCAAGCACATTCAGTTACTTTATATGCTCTATTACCAACGGCAGTATTTTTTGCTTAAGTCTTGACCGACAATCAGCACCGAGGCTAAGTTTGTGCCTTATTTTACCATTTGTTGACTTTTTACGTATGAAAAACCCATTTCGCATTATTCCTGCCTTGGCATTGTCTATTTTCTTTTCTGCTTGTGCCTCGCTTGAGAAGGGCACACCGCAGGAAGTGGTCATCGCTTCGTTTCCGACGGAGGCGAGTGTTTATATCGACGGGAAGGCGACTGGGATTACCCCGTTGACAGTCTCGCTTCCACGCAAAGTGAGCCACGAGATTCGTCTGGAAAAAGAGGGCTTCAATCCTGCTGTTAAATATTTCACACCAGTGCCGAACGAGCGCAGCGAGAATTTTGTTCGTTTCGGACTCTCACAAGACCTTGGATATTACCACGATCTGGAGCCGGCAGTGATGGAGGCGAAGATGAAGAGCAACCTCGTGCCGAACTCTACTGGTGCCGATCCATTCGAGCGTATGGCTCAGCAAGCACTCGAAGCTGATCAGCAGCTTGAGGCAGGAGAGATTACTCCGCTTGAGCATAAGTATATCATCGAGCAGATTATTACATTCTTCGAGTAAAAGAATTCTCCCTCCCCTATACATTCCCGATGAATTGCAGCATCCCTAAATGAGCGAATTACCTGTCGACCTCCTATATACTAAAGACCACGAGTGGGTCAGGATTCACGCTGATGGCACTGCCACAGTTGGTATTACCGATTACGCGCAAGAGAGCCTTGGCGATATTACTTTTGTTGAATTCCCAGAGGTAGGAGCCTCGTTTGAGATCGGAGATACCTTTGGTGTCGTCGAATCTGTGAAGGCGGCTTCTGATCTGTATATGCCTTTGGGGGGCGAGATTGTCGAAATCAATGAAGAAGTCGATGCCGCTCCAGAGCTCGTTAACCAAGAGGCATTTACTCAAGGTTGGTTGTTGAAGCTGCGCTTGAGTGACGACTCTCAAGTCGCGGACTTGATGACGCCTGAGGCTTATTCGGAGTTGATGTAAGTCACTTGTGACTCGGGCTGTTAAGTGCTGCCGATATTATTTTAAAGGAAGCGAGCTGTCTCGCTTCCTTTTTTGCTTTCTAAGGGCAGACCGATGAGTCATTTTGCGCCTTCACATCATTGCAAGATCCACGAACGCGCCGACTCATGACACCTGCCACTGAACCCTCCGAGAACGACTGGACGATCGCGACTGCTGAAGATTACTACGGTCTCAAGCGCTGGGGCGGGGGGCATTTTTCTGTTGATGACGAGGGGTTCATGTTGGTGCATCCCTCGCGTGATCAGCGCAGTATTCGTATTCACGACATTGTCACTGAAGCGATCAGTAAAGGGCTCAAGCCGCCCTTGACGATTCGTATTCAGGATCTCTTGCGCACCCGCGTGGTCGATTTGAATGAGCTGTTCGCTGAAGCGATCAAAGACGAGGACTACCAGGGAAAGTATCGCGGGGTCTTTCCGATTAAGGTCAATCAATTACGTGAAGTGATCGAAGAGATTCAGGCTGCGGGTAAGGCATTTGATTATGGGCTGGAGTGTGGCAGCAAGCCCGAGTTGATGATCGCTTTGGCGATGCATAAGAATCCGAAGTCTTTGATTATTTGCAACGGCTACAAGGATGATGAGTTTATCAGACTCGCGCTACAGGGGCGTCGCCTAGGTAAGGAAATCTTCCTCGTGGTGGAGCAGCTCAGTGAGGTGCCGCGCATTATTAAAATCAGTAAAAAAATGGGCGTGCGGCCACTGATTGGATTTCGCATCAAACTCTCCACTTCTGGCGAAGGGAAATGGGCAAGCTCTGGCGGAGAAGATGCCAAGTTCGGCCTGACTAGCCCTGAAATTATTGATGCGACGCGTCGCCTCAAGCGAGCCGGGCTGGATGATTGCCTGCAACTGATCCATTTTCATATCGGCTCTCAGGTGCCGAATATTCAGACCATTAAAAAGGCCACCGTCGAAGCCACACGCTTCTTTTGTGAGCTTAAAAAAATGGGCTTCCCGATGCGTTTGATGGATGTCGGGGGCGGGTTAGGTATTGATTACGACGGTTCGCGTAGTAACTACGAAAGCTCGATGAATTATACTATGCGTGAATATGCGCGCGATGTTGTCTATAATATTAAGACGGTGTGCACGGATGCCGGCGTTGAGGTGCCTGATATTGTTACAGAAAGCGGACGGGCGATTGTCGCCCCGCACTCGATTCTAGTCACACGTGTCTGTGATCGTATTTCAAAGACATCGGTGGATCCGAAGATTCCAAAGAAAAAGAAGCGCAACCCGATCCTGCGCGATTTGGAAGCGATCTTACTAAATAAGCATGGCTCAAGTCCATTGGAGCGCTATCACGACGCGCAACAGAAGAAGGAAGAAACCAATAATCTGTTTACGCTCGGCTATCTCGACCTGGCAGAGAAGGCCGAAGCGGATGCCACGTATTGGAAGATTTGCAAAGAGCTCTCGGAAGAGGGGAAGGACGCCGCTTATACACCCGAAGAGTTGGAGTCCTTGCCGCAGATCATGGCAGAGCAATACGTGTGTAACTTTTCGGTCTTTCAATCCCTGATCGATCACTGGGCCTGTGATCAATTGTTTCCAATCGCACCGCTACATCGACTCAATGAGTCGCCGGATGTGGATGCTACCCTGGTGGACATTACGTGTGATAGCGAAGGTAAGGTTTCCAAGTTTACAGATGTAGAAGATGTGCGCAGCACGCTTCGACTGCATGAGTTTAATGCCAAGCAGCCTTACTATCTAGGAGTCTTTTTGGTTGGCGCGTATCAGGATATTATGGGCGATTTACACAATCTTTTTGGTCGTGTGAATGAGGTGCACGTCTTTTTAGAAGACGACGAAGAGGACGGTTTCTACATCGAAGATAGCATCAAAGGCTTTACGGTGGACGACGTGCTCGGCTTTACGCAATATGACGGTCACATCCTGACACGTCAGTTAAAGAAGCAAATCGACCGCGCCACCAAAGCCGATCAAATCAAACCGCGCGAGGGCACCCGGATGTTGGATGAATATGCGGAGATTCTCCGCGGGCATACTTATCTCGCGACTTAGCGCATTTAACCCGGTGCTGCGGATCGTATGTTGATTGTTGGATCAATTATGCTATACCACTGTGTATGGATGTGACTCAACGAACGGATCAAACGGACGAGAACCTAGGCGAGCTTGGGACTGAGAGTCGAGATCCGGCTTTGCGGGATTTGGATGCGATGGACTCGCTGGCAATCGTCAACCTTCTCGCGGATACCAATGAGCAGGCCGTGGCTGCAGTTCGTGCAGAGGCTGTGAGGATTGCTGCTGCGATCGAAGCGGTGTCTGCTCGGCTCGGTGCGGGCGGTCGGCTCTTTTATGTCGGTGCGGGAACGAGTGGGCGCTTGGGCGTGTTAGATGCTTCGGAGTGCCCGCCGACCTTTGGTGTCTCTTCGGAGATGATTCAAGGTGTGATCGCTGGCGGTGAGCGTGCGTTAGTGAATTCTGTAGAAGGTGCCGAAGATGATGCGCAGCAAGGTGCCGAAGCGCTACGGGCGCGTGGGCTGACTGCGGGAGATGCGGTGATGGCGATTGCTGCGAGTGGGCGCACGCCTTATTGTCTGGGTGCGTTACGGGAGGCTCGGTCTGTCGGCGCCCTTACGGTTTCTTTGTCGTGTAATAAGGGCGCTGCGCTGAGTCCATTGGCGGATCACCCGCTCGAAGTGGCAACAGGTGCTGAGGTGATTGCGGGCTCGACCCGTATGAAAGCGGGCACTGCGCAAAAGATTGTTTTAAATATGATGACGACGACAGCGATGATACGTATTGGAAAAGTCTATCAAGGTCAGATGGTGGATATGGTGGCATCGAACGAGAAGCTGCGTGCACGTGCATGTCGCATCGTGATGCAGACGACAGATCTCACAAGTGAAGTGGAGGCCGAAGGTATGTTGCGAAAAGCGGGTGGGAGTATCAAGGCCGCCATCGTGATGACAGGTGCTGGCGTGGCACACGAAGTCGCTGAGGCTATGTTGGATGGTGCGCGTGGAAATGTCCGCGATGCCTTAGCTGGCTCTACCGCGTGACGCAGTTGGTGAAATAGAATCGCAGAGCGGTTTAAATCGTTTGAGGCAATTGACAGGCGAGAGGTTTTGAGGACTGTGAGCGGTCGGCGCTTCGCTGGCACTACTTATGTCAATTACACCTACAATATTATGGCTTCGTAACGACCTGCGGCTCGCGGATAATACTGCGTTGGCGGCAGCGATCGAAGTGGGTGCTCCGGTGATTCCTGTTTTTATTCATTCCTTTGAGGAACACGAGGCATGGGCACCGGGGGCGGCGTCTCAGTGGTGGCTGCATTATGCGCTGGAGAGCCTGAGTCGAGAGTTGAAGTTGGTCGGCGGTGCATTGGTTTTCAAACAGGGTGAACCGCTGTCGGTATTGCGTGGGTTGATTCAAGAAACTGGTGCGGGGCGTGTTTTCTGGAATCGGCGCTATGCGGGGCCGTTGCGAGCGGTGGACGCGGGTGTGAAGCGGGCTTTGCGCGCCGATGGTATCGAGGTGCAAAGCTTTAATAGTGGCCTGCTAAATGAGCCGCATACGGTAGCTGCAGGCAGTGGGCAGCCGTATCGAGTCTATACGCCGTATTGGAAAAAGGTGAAAGATCGCCTGGTCGATCATCCAGTTGACGTGGCTCTTGAGCACATTCAATGGCCGAGCGATTGGCCAGTGTCGGTTGGCTTGGAGCAGTTGCACCTATTGCCGAAGGTGGATTGGGCTGCCGGATTGGAAGCATGTTGGGATGTCAGTGAAGCGGGTGCTTTACAGCGCTTGAAGGCTTTTGTGGCCGACCCGGTTCTTGCATATTCGGTGGATCGAGACCGGCCTGATTTAGTGGGGACGTCGTCGCTTAGTCCGTATCTCCAGTGGGGGCAGATTGGGCCGCGGCAGATTGTTCAGACATTAAAGGAACGTTGTGATCTGAGCGCCGAGGGGCCTCAGGTGTATTTGAAGGAGATCTATTGGCGTGAATTTGCCTACAATGTATTGTATCATTTTCCCTATACCGCAGATCGTCCGTTGCGCTTGGAGTATGAGAACTTCCCGTGGGAGACAGATGCCGCGACGCTGAAGGCATGGCAGACGGGGCGGACCGGCTACCCGATTGTGGATGCGGGCATGCGGCAGCTCTGGCAGACAGGATGGATGCATAATCGGGTGCGTATGGTGGTATCGTCATTTTTAGTGAAACACTTGCTGCAGAGTTGGCAGGATGGGGCGCGTTGGTTTTGGGATACCTTGGTGGATGCAGATTTAGCCAGTAATACTTTAGGCTGGCAATGGAGTGGGGGGTGCGGGGCGGATGCCGCGCCGTATTTTCGAGTGTTTAATCCGATTTTACAGGGCAAGAAATTTGATCCCGATGGTGCTTACGTAAAGCAGTATGTGCCTGAGCTGCGTCGCCTCGATGCCAAGTATATCCATGAGCCATGGGATGCGCCTTCAGCTGTTCTTGAGCGAGCGGGTATTCAGCTCGGCGATACCTATCCTACTCCAATTATAGACCATAAAGCCGGGCGTGAGCGTGCCTTGGCGGCACTCGCTGAGTTTAAGAAATGAATCCTTCCAAAGCAATTTTAGTGACAGGGGCGACTGGATTGGTCGGGCGTGCTTTGTGCGTTGAGTTGCGGCGTCGTGGGCACACGGTGCGGACGCTCTCTCGCAGTCGCGGGGATGTGCGTTGGGATGTCGACGCCGGCACTTTGGATGCGGGGGCGATGGAAGGGATTGATGCGGTGGTGCATCTGGCGGGTGAGCCAGTGGCGCAGCGTTGGTCGAAGGATCGGCGCGCGCGCATCTTGAGGAGTCGTGTGGATAGTGCGAAATTGTTGGTGAATGCGATTCTACAACAGGCGCAGCGCCCGGATTTTATTTGTGCCTCAGGCATTAATTATTATGGCTACAATTGTGGTGGGCCTGTGGATGAGTCTCGCCCCAGTGGCGAAGGTTTTTTGGCTGAGGTCTGTCGGCAATGGGAAGGCGCGGCTCAACCTTTGGCGAGTGCTGGAGTGCGCACAGTCTTTACCCGCATCGGTCTCGTCTTGAGTGGTGAAGGCGGTGCGTTGGCGAAGATGCTGCCTGCTTTTAAGTTAGGGCTCGGGGGACGTCTAGGCCGTGGCACGCAGTTGATGAGCTGGATCGCGCTGTCGGATTTGGTGCAGATCCTATGTCGCTGTGTTGAGGATACATCGCTCTCGGGGCCAATCAATGCGGTGGCTCCAGAGGCGGTGACGAATGCTGAGTTTACCAAGGCCTTTGGGCGGGTGCTGCGACGACCGACTATTTGCTCTGTGCCGTGCTCGGTCGTGAATTTACTCTTTAGTGAAATGGGGCGTGAGACCTTGCTCGCGAATGTGGGCGCAGTTCCAGAGCGACTGCAGGCAGCTGGGTTTGAATGGCAGCAACCAGATTTGGAAGGGTGCTTGAGGAAGTGTATACAATGAGTGTGGAAAAGCAGGGGACACATAGTGATGTGTTAATCATTGGTGCCGGTATTTCCGGCTTACTGTGTGCGACAGAATTACAACGCAGCGGGAAGCGTGTCTGTGTTTTAGATAAAGGCCGTGGACTTGGCGGGCGTATGGCGACGCGTCGTATGGCAGGTGGTCGACTCGATCATGGTGCACAGTTTTTTACAGTGCGTGATGCCGCGTTTCAACGCTATGTGGATGAGTGGCTGCAGGCTGGGGTGATTCGTGAGTGGTTTCGACACAGTCAGAATGACTCTAATGCTGCGGGACATGCACGGTATTGTGGCCATTCCGGCATGACGGATGTTGCCAAGTATTTGGCGCGCGACCTAGAGGTGCATTGCTCGGAGGCAGTTGTTTCTATTGTGCGTGTGGAGCATCGCTGGCAAGTGAAGACGCAAGTGGGGCACACATTTATCGCTGATCAACTCGTGGTCACTGCGCCGCTGCCACAGGCTTTGGATTTGTTAGATAGTAGCGCGTTGGACTATGCGGGGGCCGATCTAGAAGCGTTGCGAGCGGTGCGCTATGACCGTGGTTTGGCGACTTTAGCGATTTTGGATGGGGCGAGTGGCTTGCCCGCGAATGGGCATTTGAACCTCGACGGGCCGGTGGTGAATTGGATCGCGGACAATCAGTTGAAGGGCATTTCAGAACAAGTGACTGCGGTGACGATTCACGCTACCTCCCAGTTCGCCGCGGCGAACTGGGAGATTTCGGATGCGCAGCGTGGTGCTGCGATGTGTGCTGCCATCGAGCCTTATTTAGACGCATCGGTGCGGGAGTATAGCTGTCACCGATGGGGTTTTACTTTGGCGGTGAATCCGTGGCCTGCACCCTTTTATGCGAATGATTCGTTACAGTTGATGCTCGCTGGCGACGCATTTGGCGGTGCTCGAATCGAAGGCGCGGCGCTGTCAGGTATGGCTGCTGCACAGCATTTACTTTTGAGCGCTAGTCTCCAATGAGTCTCTGTGCATCTTTTTTATTTATTTATTGAGTGAGCCTAAGAGCATTTTTTTGGTCAAATGTCCTTGAGGATCGGAATGAATTTGCGCGGATCATACTGCAATCGGATCTTCTGGTCGTGGATGGTGCCAGTGAGGTCGAATACCAATAGATTGGGAAGGGGGGAGGTGATGAACTTGCGAACGGTATTGATCGTGGAATCGGGAGTGCCGAGGTTGGCAAACAGGTTGACACGTAGAGCCATGTCGAGTGCTTGGTCGGGGATTTGAAAGGTGCCATCTGCCCAAATGCGCGTGCGCGGTCCGTCGATGATGAGCTCCTTGATCTTCAACCTCTCTTGGGCGATCTCGAAGTTGGCAGTCATTTGATCTAAATTAAAGGAGGTGAAGCTCAGTCGTGTATTGTCGAGCAGGCTGGAGAGTGGGCCGAGTAGCTGGATCGCTCCGAGTTGCTCATTCAGCACGGTAAAGTCGCCGTATCCATCATACTGATAGATGTCGCTCGCGGGGCCTTGAGCATGGAGGTTCAGGCTGAGCGTGCCGGCGCTTCGAACCTCTTGGTCTTCTTTCTTTTGTATCTTAGTGAGGTGGTCTTCGATGTCGTCGAAGCTGGGTAGGTTTTGAACGGCTTTCTCTTGATTGGCTCCTGCTAGGCTTAGTTGGAAGCGCAGTTGGTTACTCGCGTCTTGTGCGTTGTTGATGTCAACTGTTGCGGTTCCTGTTCCATTTGCGTAGCCAAACTTGATGTCGCGCAGGTAGATGTCTTCATCGCGGCTGTAGAGTTTAAATTGCAGGTGGTCGAGTGGTGTCTTTTTGAAGGTGATGGGGGTGCGAATATCGGCGCTGAGGTTGAAGAAATTGTCAGTCGCGTAGTTGGTATAGGCATCGTTGAAAGTGGCGCCGTCGAGTATGACTCGAGGTGGTTGGGTCACTCCGAAGTCACTGATGATACCCGCTATATTGCCGCCGAATATTTTTGAGGCGACGTCGAGCGGCATGCGTGAATCAAAGTCGTAGCGCACTGAGAGCAACCCACTGCCAGGGATTTTTCCGGTGGTGAACCCGACGTTTCCTTTGGCCCAGCCGTCACCGGTTTTGGCATTGATGTTGTGGAGTTCGGTATAGTTGCCATGCCCTCGGACGATGAGCTCGCCTTCGTCGATGAGGGCTTTTTTGTAGGCGACATTCGTGGCCTTAGCATGGCCGAGGAAGAAGACGGGGCTCTTAGGGGTGGCGTTGCCGTAGATCACGAAGTCGCCGTAGCCGAGTGTGTCGCTGTTGAAGTCGATGTCTTTAAATATCTTGTTCCACCATTTGGGGAGGAGCGGGCCGTATTGATCGGGAAGCGCAGAGCCGCGGAGTGCGATCTTAAACTCTTTGGTTGGATTATCGAAGCTAAAGCTGGCATCGATCCATTGCTTGCCTCGATCGATGAGCACCTCGTCGAGGCTGAAGTGGCCGTTGCGATAGCTACCATTTGCCAGGATGTGGTCAAAGGTGAGTCCGTTGGCTGTGACGTCACTCACATCTACCCGAAAGGTCGTGCGATCGAGCTGGAAACCTTCGTTCAGGTGAATCGATAGGTCATAGTAAGGCATGGATCCGAGTTCGAGCTTAGGTAGTTTCGCTAGCGTGGATTCAGGCAGGAGTGTGGCGATCTGAACGCTGCCGTGAGCATTTAGATGGCCGCTGTGTGTGGCGCTATTGAGGCGGCCTGAAAATGCGGCTCCCCCGTTTAGACCATTGGCGGAGCCAGAGAAGTCCAGTTCCGGGAAATGTGCGGGAGAGATCTTTGCCCGTGGGCTGTTGAGCTCGACTTGATGGGTGGTGAGCTGGTAGGCGCTGATTTCGAATTCGGGCCAGATGCCATGCAGTAGGCCGGGCCATTGGTTGATCGCGACATGGGCGGTGATGTCTTCTGCGGACAGTTTGACTGCGGGGACGTCGATCTCTTTGGCGCGTAGTAGTAGTGCTGACTGTGGAATGAGCGCGCCGTTGTGAATTTTGAAGTCGGACTTTAGGGTAAAATCGGTGCCTGTGGCGTAGGTGTGTTTTAACTGCTCGCAGGACAAGTGAAGAGAGACGTCGACTGAGTCGTCTTGGCGTGCGGTGAGGGCGAATTCCAGGGTTGGTTCAATGAAGGGGGAGAAGCGTTCTTTCTCTTTGAGTGTGGTGGCGATGAGTTGATAGAAACGCTCGATGGGAGGCATCTCTCCGACGCCGTCTGACTGAATCGGCCAATCAATAGAGCCGCGTAGGCGAATGTCTTCGTGCTGTGCCGCAAAGGAATCGATGCGGATAAGATCATCAGTGGGCGTGAGGTGGAAGGTGACGTGTTCTAGTATCGAGCTGCGCGTGCCGTTGGGCGCATAGATAGCGGGCATGAGTAGTGTGGCGTTGGATACGACGAGTCCGGTTGGGGTGAATTGGTAAGCGCCGTCTTTACGTAGGGTATATTCTAACACGGTGCTGTCGGCTTCGAATATCGGATGGCTCATCGCGCCGTGGTAGACCTTGAGCTCGATCAGCTCGATTTCGCCACTGAGCTTTAGGCGGTAGCTATCCGCTTGCATGTAGAACCCGTCGATTTTCGTCTCGAAGAGCGTCTCGTTCGTCCATTGAGGCGGCACGGGAATGTAGCCGTATATGATCAAGCATCCGGCGAGGAATGCTTGTGCTGAAAACAAGATCAGGAGAAACAGGTCGAGGCAGAGTTCTAGGAGGACCAGTCCTCTCGCTCTAAGTTTTTTCCACATGACGACCTGTTGCTGCAATTAGGATTAAGGAGCGGTGGTGGTTTCGGCTGCGGTGGTCGGTGCGGGTGCGGGAACGGGAGCGATCGGTTGTTGCTGGGGGATCGGTTGGTTCGAGGCTTCCGGTGGCGGTTGCATGTCGTCTGTCAATGCGTGGAGCGCGTCGATGGTGATTTGCGGGATTTCAAAGATGACATTGTGCAGCTCGGATGCGCCGATTTGGACGCTGCCAGAGAAGCGCTCGGTGAATACGTAGCTGCGTGTGTCGACGCGATCTGTCTCGTCGCCGGGGAGTAGGATCTCCGCGCTCAGGCGATAGGCCCATGGGCGTGATGTTTCGCTGTCGAGTTGATAGGCCTCCTTGTATCCATCTTCCAAATACGTTTCTACTTTGAACTGACGAATCGTGTCCAATAGTGTAAGGGTCGCTTCGCGCTCAGCTTCTGGAAGATCCTTTAGCGTGTTGAGCCAGAGGACATCGTCTTCGCCTTTTGTGTAAGTGAAGATGGCTTCGCCGGTGGATAAGTTGTCGAGTTGGATGCTTTTGATCTTAGCGGCTTTGGGGAGCGTCTCAAGTGTGCGCTTGCGGTAGTAGGCGGCGTTGAGTGGAATCGTCTGGAGTGTGGAGCGGCGGTCCACGGTGTAGATGTATTCGGCGGTATCAATGCGTGCGTAGAGCTTTTCGTTGTCACTCTCCGGGTGCGCGAGTAGGAGGGTGGTTTCTTGGTCGCCGAGCGAGAGTTTGATGCTGCGGCGTGGAGTGTTGAAGCCGAGGCGATCGAGATCTGTTGGTGTGGGCGCGTTCACCTCGAAGTTAATGGCGCGTAGGTTTTTGATGTCGTTGATGAGCTTAGCAATGACGTCGGGGTCGGCGTGGCGTGGTTGAATGTCGGTGTCGGCCGTGCTTTCGATAACTTGCCAGCTGTTGCCAGTTTCCAGCTTTTGCAGGCGGATTTGTAGCTCGCCTTCTGAAAGGTTGATCGAGGTGAGCGCTTCGGGATCAAAGCTCATGAAGCTGCGCTCGCGCAGTGCTTCCTCTGCTTCGCGTAGTTTGTCGAACGGTTCGGCGGCGACGGTGAAGACGGTGGGGTTGTCTTCGATCCGTGCAAAGTAGGTGGGAATCGCGTCGTCTTTGGTGGTTGGCACTTTATTACCGATGAGGAGTGTCTGGCGGCGTTTGTTGCCGTGCAAGGTCACGCGCATGGCGGGGTTTTCCAAGCCTTGCAGGATCGGGTCGCTGGTTTCCTGCTCTTTGAATTCGACGACTTTGGCGGCTGTCAGGGTGTTGATGGTGTTGGCGACTTGCGTGGCATCGGCCTCGGCCGTGAGGGGGGCTTCGAAGATCCAGCCGGTGCTGGTGCGTGCGACGCGGACGCGGAAGTCATTGTCACCGGCAGATTCCGGGGTGTTGATTTGTAGGCTGAGTGCGTCGATTTCGAAAACAGGGATGTTGAAGATCTCCCGGTTGCGCAGTTCGCTCAGATCGACGAGCAGGCTTTCGATGACTTGGCTGTTGACGACAAAGACGTCTTTCTTGTTGGGCCCCAGTAGGTAGCAGTTCTTACCGATCTCGGTGGCAGTGCCGACGCTTAGTTCGATGGAATCATCTTTGTGCGAAATGGTGAGTGTGAGCCAGGGATCATCGAGTCCATAGTCGGCCAGTGTTTGACCGGTCTGTTCGATTTCGGCGATTGAGAAAGAGGCTTCCTCTTCGAGGAATTGGAGCTGGTTGAGTATGCGGTTGACCGCAAAGTAGTTTGCGGACCACTGCATCGGATCGGTGAGATTCCACGAAGAACCGTCGCTTTCGAGGATGCGTGGTGCATCGAGTGACTTGCCGTTGATCTCGATACGGTCGGCTTCGATGACTTCGCGCCCGATCATTCCGGAGAGGCCTCCGGTTTTGGTGTCGGCTTGCTCTGCCTTTTTATTGAGCGATAGAATCAGCCCAAAGGTGATGACGTTGAGTGCGAGTAGGAATACTGTGAATTTGAATCGCATTGGTATTAGTTGCGTCGAATGAGAAATACGAAGAGTCCGAGCACTGCGGCGATTGCTGGAATGCCGGCAAAGTAAGTGAGCATACGTTGTAGGTCGCTCTCGCTCATTACGATTTGGTGGCTTTCGAGTTGGCGTGTCGGGATGTTGAGTAGGCTGGTGCGGTCGAGTGCCCAGTTTATGGAATTGATGAGTAGGGTGTGGTTGCCAAAGGCGCGCAGGCGATTATTGGCGATGAAGTCGGAGTTGCCGAAGACGACCATGCGTCCACCTGGAATCGTGATGCCGAGTTCGGTGCCGGAGCTACGAGAGGATACGGTGGCGATACTGATGGGGCCTTTCTGGTCGCGCTTCTCATCGAAGATCGGCGGGTTTTGCGTGCGGTAGTCGCGCTCGGCCCAGCTGTTCTCAGAGGTGCCGATGAGTTGATGCACTTGCAGGCGACTGTCATTGGCCGATGCGGGATCGGTGCGCACTGAGCGCGGGCTGCCGAACAGAGCGGTGATTTGATAATCAATCAGTAGCTTGGTAATTGGATGTTCGGCGAAGCGACGTATGATTAAGTCGCCGCCTTGGGCGCGGAAGTCTGTGCTAGTGTCGATCACTAAGGTGTCTTCGGTGAGCACGCCCCAGTCGAAGAATAGCTCCTTCATTCCATGACGACGGCCCGGATCGATCAAGGCGATCATGCGTCCGTTACGGTCGCTCATGTAGCGGCGCAGCTTTTCGACTTCTTCCGGCAGCAGGCTGGCTTGAGGGGAGGGCACGATGATGAGCGAGGCATCTTCGGGCACATTCTCATCAATGGCGAGGTCGAGTGTGCCGAGCTCGAAGCTGCGCTCGCGTAGAAAGCTTTCGAGCTGCGAGAGGCCGCGCAGCGCATCGACATCGTCGAGGCGCATCTCGCCATGGCCGACGAGGAAGTAGATCTTCTGTGGCTTCTTGGTGGATACGTCGAGGATAGCGGAGGTGAAGACTTGCTCGCCACGGAACCCGCGGGTCTTGCCATCGTCATACTCGTAGAGGCCGACCTGACTGATCTCTCGCACTTTATCGCCGGATGCGATGATGATGGCGTTTTCCTTAGTCAGATTATAATTCGTCGCGAGTTCTTGTGCGCGTTTACGCTGACGGTAGATGTCGACAAATTCGACGGAGATGTAGGGCTTGCCGTCGCGCATCCCCGCAAATTCGTATTCGCGCAGAAGTTTGTTGAGGTCTTCGCGTATGATATCGAGCGCGTCTTCATCGCTCTCTTTCGGGATCGTGACGATGATCTCGACCGGCTCTTTGAGTTGGCGGATGTAGGCCTTCGACTCGGGCGCGAGTGTGTAAGCGCCGGACTTCGTTAGATCGATACGTTTAAAGTAATTCGCCGAGATGAAATTCAAGGCGATGATGAGGCTCAGGCTCAGGACAATCTGCACCAGCCGGTTGGCGGTGCGGAAGCGTCGAGCAAAGCGGAATTCGTTAAAGCGGCTTGGTTTCATCAGGCTTTCGCTTCGATCACAAGGGTGGACAATCCCAGCAGGAGAACCCCTGTGCTGGTGTAGTAAAAGAAAGGACGTGTATCAATCACGCCACGAGAGAAGTCGTCCAAATGCTGAAAAATCTGCAAGTAGTTGACTAGTTCGCTCGCCCAGAATGAGAGTTCTGCGCCGTTTTGAGCGATGTTGCCGAGTTGTTGGCCACCGATGATGGCGACGAACAAGGTGGTAAAGCTGAGCATGCCGGCCACGAGTTGGCTGCGGGTGATGCTACTGGCGAAGATCCCGATCGAGACGAACAGGATGCCGCTGAGTGCCAGAAAGGTGAAGCCGCCGATGATCGGAGCCGGTTCTAGGAGGCTGCCGCTGAGCGCTGCGCTGGGGAAGAACTTCGCGGCAATGAACGGGAAGCCGAGCGTAGAGAGCCACAGCAGCATGTAGAAGATGTATGCGCCAGAGAATTTACTGAGGATGACAGCCACGCGGGAGGTGGGGGTCGTCATCAAAGTATCCAGGGTGCCGGTGCTGCGCTCGCCGGCGATACTGCGCATGGTGAGGAGTGGCACCACGAAGAATACCGGAATCCAGAAGATCTTCAGGAATTGCACGATTGGCAGGCTTTCCTCGGGTGTATTGACCATACCGCGGAGGATGGCCCAATAGAGGAAGCCCATCAGGCTTAGAAACAGAACCGCCGCGATGTAGGTCGGCGGGCTGATCAGCAGCATTCGAAGCTCGTGTTTGAGCAGGATGAAGAAGTTACGCATGGGTAAATGACTAAATGCTTAGGATTGAGCGGCGGCTGCGGGCTTTGTTTTCGGGGAGTCGATGGTTTCTTCCCATGAACGTTTGGTTGCGGCGAGGAAGATCTCTTCTAGGTTCGGCACACGTGACGCGAGGCTGCGTAGCGTGCAGTCCGGCGAGTCGCTGAGTGCTGCAATGAGTTGTGCCCCGAGCTCGCCGTTGCCCTCGGCGCGGAGCGTCAGCTTCAGGATGTGGTCCTCGCTTTCTTCTTTGTCCAAAATCTCGACTTCGAGCCCCTTCGCTTTAAATAGTTCAGCGACCCGCGCTTCGCAGCCTTTCACTTCGAGCTCGAAACGATTGCCCGGCAGAAACTCCTCGCGCAGACTGTCGCTGGTGCCGCTCGCGACGACGCGGCCACGGTTAATAATGATCACACGGTCGCAGGAGCGCTCGATTTCCGGCAGAATGTGGCTGGAGAGCACCACCGTTAAGCGCCCGCGCAGATTATTGATCAGTTTGCGGATGCCTTGGATCTGGTGCGGGTCGAGGCCGATGGTCGGCTCGTCCATGATGATGACCTCTGGATTGCCCAGCAGTGCGTCGGCGATGCCCACACGCTGGCGGAAGCCTTTTGAAAGAGTGCCAATGATTTTACGGCGCGCGGTGCGAGCCAGGTCGCAGGTTTCCATCACGTCTTGCACGGTCTCGCGCAGCTTTCGCCTAGGGACGCCTTTGAGGCGGGCGCGAAAACGCAGATACTCGACCACCCGCATGTCATCGGGCAGGGGATTGTTTTCCGGCATGTAGCCGATGCGCTGCTTGACCTCGTATGGATTGTGCGCGACAGCGACGCCGCCGACCCATGCCGAGCCGGATGTGGCGGGCATGATGCCGGATAAAATACGCATCGTCGTGCTCTTGCCCGCGCCGTTGGGGCCGAGGAAGCCGACGATTTCGCCGTGATTGACGGTGAAGCTTACGTTCTGAATCGCAGTAAGTGACCCGAACTGGCGGGTTAGATTTTCAACGCGTATACTGGGGATGGTCTCCATGGATGCTGATATGTCGCTGCGGATTTGGGAAAGTTATTGGTGTGATTGATCAGGTTTGAACGAAAGTTACGGCGGCATCAAGGCTAGTGAGGGGCTATTTTCATCACAATACTATCGAATTCCCGCATGATCGCTCAGATTCTGCTTTCCAATGGTGTCTGTTTTAGTGACTTTGGTTCCCACATGATTACGACGACAGAAGCTCTCGCAGATGCAGTGAAGGCCGCCCAAGCGGCTGGTGCAGTAGGAATTGACACAGAATTTGTTTGGGATCGCACCTATTATCCGACTCTCGGCCTAGTCCAGATCGGCTATCCCGACGGCCATTGCGAGCTGATTGATGCACCAGAGATCGAAGACTGGTCGCCCTTTGCCACGCTCATGGCTGACCCGAATACGGTCAAAATCCTGCATGATGCTCAACAGGATCTGACGATTCTCAAGCGCGCCTGTGGTGCCTATCCGAAAAATATCTTCGATACGCAGCGCTCATCTGGCTTTGTCGGGATGTCCTCCACGATTTCCCTGAGTGAATTGCTCAAGACCCTGATGAAGGTGCGCTTGGATAAATCCGAGACGCGCTCGAACTGGATTGCCCGTCCGCTCACTGAGAAGCAGATGGAATACGCCGAAGACGATGTGCGCTACTCAACTCGTCTCATGGAGAAGATCATGGACAAGGCCGACGCGCTCGGCCGCAAGCAGTGGATCATCGACGAGATGAAGTATTACGAGAACGAAGATATTTACCAAGAATTCGACCCCGATACCGAGATGCCGCGTGTGCGGGGCAGTGGTTCGCTGACGAATCAGCAGCGCAATATCGTGCGCTCGCTAGGAGCCTGGCGCGAGGTCAAGGCCCGTCAGCGTAATTTGCCGCGTAATTTTGTCCTGTCCGACGATGCCATCATCACATTGATGAAACGCCCGCCAGAGTCTGCTGAGGCCATTCAGCCGAGCCGGGGACTGACTGAGCGCGCACTACAGCGCAATCGCGACAAAATCTGGGCAGCAATCGAACGAGGGATCGCCGGCGAGCTGCCGGAGCTTCCCAATGGTCGCCACAAAGGCCCTGCGCCAGACGACGGCTACGAATCCCGCGTCGATCTGACGTTGGCGTTGATTAAAGGACTTTGTTTAGCCGCTCAAATCGATCCCCCACTGATCGGGAATCGAGCCGACGTCACCGCATTCGTCCTCGAAGCTGATGTCGCTGATTCGGAGCGCCACCGCATGCTGCGCACCTGGCGAGCGGATTTCATCGGCACACGATTATTGAGCGTGCTCAACGGCGAAGGCCGCATCGCAATCAACACCGAGACCAAGCTGCCCGAGTTGGTGGACTAGCTGAGAGCTGAGAGCTGAGGGAGACCTGAGAGCTGACTGAGACCTGAGACCTGAGAGCTGAGAGCTGAGAGCTGAGGCCTGAGAGCTGAGGCACTTCTGCCACATTATTTGTAGCGGAATGGGGAACCCATTTCGATGCGTTTGAATGGTTGCCATACCGGCGCAAAAAAACCTCTCGCTGACACGAAAGGTTTATTTCTTCAAAATGCGTCATTTCTGCTCGGATTTAACATGATGAAATGAACGAATTATTATGTTATTTCCAGGTTGTTGGAGCGTTATTATATGCTATTGTTTATGAATGATCGAAAAATTCATAGCCTACCAACGCGTCTCAACAAAATCTCAAGGTGATTCGGGCAATGGCCTGAATGCTCAGAAGCAACTCAACGAGGAATACACTCGTTCGGTCTCTGGTGAAATTATTGCGTCATTCACCGATGTTGAGAGTGGCAAGAAGGATGAACGTGCTAATTTGCTTCTAGCAATTGATGAAGTGAAGAAGGTGAGGGGTGTTCTTCTGGTTGCTAAGCTGGATCGCCTGTCTCGTCGGTGCTCGCTGCTCTTTATGTTGCGTGAGTCTGGGATTGATATCCGAGTTGCTGAGCGTCCAAGCATGTCGAAACTGGAATTCGGTATTCTGGCGATTTTGGCAGAGCAAGAAAGAGAATTCATCTCAATTCGAACAAAGCAGGGGCTGGAGCAGGTCAAAAAGCGTGGCATTAAGCTTGGGAACCCTAAATGGCAGGAGTCAATCGGCAAGGCCATCGATTCGAACCGACAGAAGGCAGGGGATCATCGTGCCAAGATTATCGATGAGGTTGAGGTGCTTCGCCGTCATGGGCTGAAGACTCTCAAGGAATTGGCTAATGGCTTGAATTATCGTGGCATCACGACTCGAACTGGTGGCAAGTGGTATCCGATGACAGTAAAGCGCGTTTTGGACTCAAAGGCAGCGTGAGCACTTGTCGCTGCTATTTGCTACCAAAGTGGGATTCTTGATGAATCGATTTGGCCTGTGGATGTAATATAATCGGCATGTGTTGCGAATAAAATCCCACTACCTGTTTCCTCAGCTTCATAAACTACTCCCGCAAGGTCTAAACGATTCTCACGATAGACAAATGCAGGACAGCCGCTGATTCCGCCTAAAGAAATGTTTTCAGTAATGTCGTCTTCCGCATGGGAGATACTCTCTCGGACTTGATCTTGGTCTGCTAATGCGATGTGTCGGTCACTAATTGATACAATTTCGTCTACAATATGAAGTGTCTGGAATTGCAGCTTATCCTTAGCGTTAATTGCTGTTTGAAAACTTCGAGGAAATCCAATCGCGACTAGAACTTCTCCGACTTTCGGCCGAGGGGGTGGCCATGAGTCAGTGGTGCAAAACTCTTTTGTTGAATTCTTCAGAATCTGCCCGTCCGCTAAGTCGAGGATCGCAACATCTTGCTCCTTATTTATGCTAAGTAGCGGCAAATCGTTTATTTCGTGTATGCTTTGCCCAGTAGACATACAAATTACCGAAGCTGGATGTTTTTCGCGGTGATCTATGAATGTAGCCCAAACGTGCTCACAGGTTATTAAAATTTTTCTTGTGCCTGTATCAACAAGAGCACCCGAACCACTGCAGATGACATCAGAAGGTTTTGCCTTTCGTGATGGCAGTAAAAATAATGGCACAACGTGCGGTAGTAGCTTAGACGCTATCTTCTTGGATTTCTCTCTGTCTTCTTCAGTAGCCATTTTTAGTAGTTATTAGAGTAGGGGTTCAGTTGTCTCGTTGCCAGCATATCCACAGAAATATGTGTGATTAATATTTAAATTAATGAAGGGCAATTGTTATGTGGTGGCGATGTCGCTAACGGGTTCAGACGGGAAATCCGTAAAGAATCCCCACAGAACTTATCCACTCGAAGGCAAAGTGAGGAGGATGGTTGAAATTCCTCGTGTTGCTCGGTCCCGTGAGGACAGGGATGGCGTGTATTTAATTATGCGTAGACTTGAATGTAGGATTGATTTTGCCTTATAAGCATGTGTTGCTCAGACTTTCTACTCGAAGTAAGCGTCCGAGGGACGGCCACGTTTTTCTTATAGACAACTATCAATGTTGATCGATTTCGATCAGATTCTATCGATTTGGATCGAGTTCTATAGAGCTTCTTTCCAATTGGATGGAAGTAGCGGATCGAGATCATCT
>CAJQOS010000015.1 GCA_905479975.1 uncultured Puniceicoccaceae bacterium
GTCTGGAGCGTTAATATCGAGAGTGCTTCGGGGAGCCCCGTCAGTCGGACTTCGATTGCTGGAGACCCGCAGGCGAATCTAGATCCCAATATTCAAAAAATCGGCACGCATCAACGTTTGAGCGATACACAAGTGCGTGCACTGGCCACCGAAATCGTGGAGCAGGTGAAGACGCGTGGCCCGTTTCTTTCGCTGTCCGAATTTATGAATCGAAGCCTATCAACGGATCGCTCGCTGGCGAGAGTTGGAGCGGTCGAGGCGGCTTTGAATGAGCTCGCCACGCGAGGCGCTTCGGAGAATCCCTTTTCGGGGATTCAGAGTTATTTTTCGGAGACAGTGACTGTGCCTGGTGGCGTGACTTATCCTTTTCAGGAAGCTGCAGAAGGGCATCTTGCATATGGGTTTCCTGGTTGGATCCGCCAAGCAGATGTTTTGAGACCCATCGCACCGATTCTCACTGCACGAGACGATACCTTTACCGTTCGTGCTTACGGTGAAAGTAAAGATCCGTTAACCGGAAAATCCAAAGCGGGAGCGTGGTGCGAAGCCGTCTTGCAACGACGGGCTGACTACGTCGATTCGACCAATGACGCCGCGATCATTCTGCCCAGTGAGGCAACACTGACATCAGAGATCAACAAACGTTTCGGTCGTCGTTTTGTCATCGTTTCCTTCCGCTGGCTGTCGGCGGATGAAGTTTAACCCAAGGAAGTATCATATTTTGAATCTACGAACATTACTTTTAAAGGCTGCTTTGCTCAGTGTCGTCCTATTGACCACATCCTCAGTGTCTGCTGAGCGTGTGGCACGCATCATGTATTATGGTGCTTCGAAAGCTGCGCCGAAAACAGCTTTTATTTATGATCAAACAGGAGCGTCTCAACCAGTTAAGCTGGGGCGCCATCACTTCTCAGATTCGTTTGAAATCCCTTCTGGAGATATTGTTTTAAAATTCGTCTCTAAGCAATTACCCGAGGATCAGCTTCCGCCGGAGGGTGCGCCTGGGTTGAAGATACCAAAAAAATGGAAGAAGGTCCTCATTATGGTCTCTGAAGATCTAGAGAATGCTGTGTTTCCGATTACACTCAATGCGATCGACGCCAGTGATAATGTCTTTGGGCCAGGGGAATTATTTTTTATCAATTTCACAGAAATCGGAGTTTTTGGCATGGTGGGTGATCAGAAGTTGGTGCTCAAGCCTCAGGCAACTGCAGTGATTTCCAATCCCGCATCGAAACGAGAAGACTATTATGTGCAGTTGGATTCGGTTGAGAGCACGATCGAGACGCGTCGGTGGTTTCTTCGCCAAAAGTGGCGTCACCAACCAAAACAGCGCTATGTCGCTTTTATCATTCCGATGCCCAAACCGAGAGTCGCAAAGATTTATGCGACACCGATTCGAGATTTCTAGGTGAACGATAAAGTCAGGCAGTATTCTAGTCTAAAAGGTGTTGCCCAAAGCTCAGTCTACCAGTGCATCCGTCTCTAAGAATTAAATTTCAAATCAAATGATGAATCGCCACAAACTGGCACCCGTGTGTGCGTTGCTCTCAGTGCTTTGGGTGTTGCCCACAACGCTTGCCTCGGCTGCATCTCAGCGTCCTGAAAAACCGCCTGTGGTGAGGCCCTCGAAACCAAATATTATTTTGATCCTGACCGATGATCTTGGTTGGCAGGATGTGAAGTGCTACGACATTGACGAACCCTCGCCGATGGAGACGCCGAATCTGGATGCACTCGCCAAGAAGGGCGTGCTGTTTTGGCAGGCTTATTCACCTGCGCCGACTTGCGCGCCCTCGCGTGCAGCAATCCTCAGCGGGGATCATCCGGCGCGTGCGCAGATGACGCATGTCATGGGGGGCAAGCCGCCGCGTCCGCATCATCTCACTCGTTGGCCAATGCTATCGCCGTGGTATAGCGCACGCATGCCCGTGGAAACGGTGACGATTGTTGAAGCGCTCAAAGCAGATGGTTATACGACTGGGCATAGTGGTAAATGGCATGTAGCGAAGGGGCACCACAGTTATCCACAGCCAGAGGATCAGGGCTTTGATTACACGCGTAACAGTCGTGGGGTGCAGGGGCGGATGCAGCCGGATCGGCTGACGGGATTTGCCACCGATGCTGCGAATGATCCGTATCGTTTGGATGCGAATGGCTTCCCATTTGATCAGACGCACGAGGATGCGATGACGTTCCTCAAAGAACAGACCCTCCTGCGCCCAGGCTCCGGCGTGGCAAGTAAGCCGTTCTTTCTGTATTACGCGACTTGGTTGGTGCACGCGCCGCTGGTGATGCGCAGTGAAGCATTGCTGCGTAAGTATGAGGCCAAGCTGGGTGTCACATTAACGGAGGAGCATGCGAACACATGGAAACAAGATGGGCAGACCAATCCATTCTATTGTGCGATGGTGGAGCAGTTGGATTATTATCTCGGCGGCTTGTTTGACTATTTGGAAACGACCGAGGATCCGCGCTGGCCGGGGCATACACTGGCCGAAAATACCTATGTCATTTTTAGCTCGGACAATGGCGGAATGAGGGGAACTCGAGATGAAATCTACACGGATAATGCGCCACTCTCCAAAGGGAAAATATCTGTAATGGAAGGGGGCACGCGTGTGCCGTTGATCATCACTGGACCAGGGATCGATGGTAATGTGCAGACGGATGTCATGGTCAATGGACTCGATTTCTATCCCACGATTCTCTCATTGGCGGGCGCACCGGTGCCTGAAGGTAAGCGCTTTGATGGACTGGATATAGCTTCGCTGTTGCTGGAGAATCCCAAAGATGCGTCATTGATTCGCACTGCAGAGAATGCAGTGCGTGATACGATGCTGTGGCACTTCCCAAATAGTGTGGCCTTGGAAAGCTCGATCCGTATCGGAGATTATAAGTTGGTGCGCAACTACCAGCATTTATCTGCGGATGTATCGGAACTGGAGCTGTATCGACTGTATAATTCAGAGAGTGGGGCGCAGGTGCGTGTTGATATTGAGGAGGCGCACAACCTCGCCGATGCGATGCCCGAGAGGGCACAACTGATGAATCAGAAGTTAACCATCCTGTTGACTGAAATGGAGGCGAGCTACCCATATTGGAATCCAAATTATGGCGATTCACTGCCACACAAAGAAGCAGTTTGTAAGGTGCTGTCTGCAAAGCAAACTGGCAGCGAGATCGTCGTCAGCTATCGTGGCAATGGAGCCAAAGTCGTGCATGCCAACTTGATCTATACCCTCAATGGGGGCGAGCAGTATGAAGAGTGGTTTCGTTCGCCCGCAGTTGTTAAGAATGACAGCACCGTGGTGGCCACCTTGCCAAAAGGCACGACTCATTATTTTATTAATCTGATCGACGAGAATAACTTCCTCGTCAGCTATCCGGAAATCGACGAAGTCAAACGCAGCAAGGCGAAGCATCCATACTCCACCGTGGCATTGCCAGTTCAGTAGGGATTAAACGACACTCATAACAGGAAGAATTATCTGTATACGGTTCCGAGGAACGCAGTGACGGCAAGAGCGAGCGTTCAAATGAAATTCTCAAAGAACAGTTGAATCATAGCGTGAAATTGAACTTGAGCCACTAAGTCCCGAAATTTAGCCAAAAAAGTCGAAGAGAGTGCGGGATGACGGCCCGTTCTCTGTCAGTCAGTTCGAAGAGAGGGGGGGGGGTAATTCAATTTGAAAGTTCAACGCTGTGCACTAAATTTTATACCGATTTGTGACATGTGTTGATGGGGCGGCACAAGCTTTCGTCAGAACCTAGTATGATCGTTGCAATAGATCTCGGGGGGACCCGCACGAAGTTCGGCTTGGTTGACCATGGACAAGTGGTGGCCAGCTCGACCTGTCCTGCGGATGCGCAGGGTTCGTTGGAGGGGCATCTCGATGAGTTGCTGCATCGTTTGCGTGGCTTGTGTGCGGAGCAGGGGCTGGCCCTAGAGGCCTGCGAGGGGATTGGTTGGTGCGCTGTCGGAATAGCTTGGTGAAGTAGGGCAGGGATTGCCCCGAGTGTGCGGCCATGTCATCCAGCGTGAGCGGCATGTCGAGGTGCTGCTCCATAAATGCCAGTGTGGACACGACCCGGTTTTCTGCGGATTGACGCTGTGCACCGGGGAAGCCTTGGTGGAGCTTGGCCAGGCTGAACAGGCGCAGTCGTTCGCTGGTCATCGCCAGTAGGCCGGCGTCCGTATAATGATAGTTCCGACATGACCCCTGCCTTCTGACCCCTGCCTTTCCTGGGGTGTGCGCTCACCAGCACTGTCGAGGTTGCATTGGCTGATTAGGTCATGTGGTCGAACCCGGTTCTCGGCTTCGCTACGAGGCAATGTTTTGTAGCGGAATGGGGAACCCATTTCGATGCGGGTGAATGGGGGCAGTGAAAAGCGACAAGAGTGTCGCTTCTACGCTTTAATCAGGGCACTAAAAAGCCCTTCGTTACTTTCGTAGCGAAGGGCTCTAAAATGGCATCCCGTAGGGGATTCGAACCCCTGTTGCCTGGATGAAAACCAGGTGTCCTAGACCGGGCTAGACGAACGGGACGTGATGCGAAGTCACGGAAGCTACGTTTCAACGCATCCCTCGCAAGTCTTTTTTCTGATTATCTCAGGAATTTTACGTTGTTCTTCGTTGAGCATTGGCACCGACATAAAAAAAAACGACCCGCTTTAGCGAATCGGCGTTTAAATGGGTGCAGGGACAGGATTGTTTGGTCGGACGACAGGCCTCCTGTCTCGTCGCGCGGTTCCTCGGTAGAACCTGTGAGCTTTAGAACTGTGAGCCTGAACGACTATTGCTGATATTCAGCTGCTTATGCGATTTTATGCCTAATCGCGGTAACTGCCATTGAGACGGGAGCAACTGTGCTGCACAAAGATCGCGATTTCGATTTCATCGCGCGTCATTATCCCTTGGTGATAGTTGAGCAGTGATTGTTCCCGGGGATTAGTGGACTCAACTGTTAGATCTTTATATTTTGCGTTTGACCCCCTTCGTCCTTCTCCGTCGCGATGATCTGGGTCTTTAACTCTTTTTCTCGCTCCGACTTATGACACTTAGGGGGCGTAAATGAGAGTGACGCTACTCGACATCCACTTTGAAAAAAGCCGCATCTTCTGGAGCACTGAACTCAAACTCAATATCACCCTGAGCATTGACGGAGACCTCCGGGCTAGTAACGGGGAAATCGAGAAAGGTGCTTAAGTCCGTCGCCTTCTTCCAATCCATCGTCAATGTAAACTTACCAGTCGCCTCATCACGTGCAATGACAGGTGCGGGGGCATGAATCGCTTGCACTTCAGATGTGGAGTATAGACCCGCCTTCGATGCATGATCCATCAAGGTGCTAACCAGATCCAATTGAGTTACCTGCCAATCGAATCCAAGCTCTCTTAGTTGGTATTCCGCGGCGTCACTCATTCCGTCGCTGTCACTGTCGAGCGTCGTGGCTTGAAGAGTTGTTGCAATAAGTGCTATTGAGAAAGGATTCTCGTCGGCATCGTTACTCGTGATACTCAGTGTCGCGTTTTTCTCGCCTAATGTGCCTGCGGTGACCGTCACGGTGAAAGGAAATTCGCTGAACCACTGGACGGTGGCGGCAGGAGCTGTAGTCAACGTGAAATCCGCAGCATCTGGCCCTGAGATGCTAACGGATACACCCGTTAAGTCTAGGTGCCCATTGTTCGCGATAAGGAAGTCAAATGGGAGTGATGGGCCGCCCTCATTTAGTAACAATTCCACTGTCGAAGAACCGCTGGTAAGGTCAGTTTTCGCCGAATCCTTAACGGAAATGTCAGAAGGAGTAATTGCAACGATTGAAATCCATTGGCCAGGATCAGCGGGTGTCGCTGAGTATGCGGAGAGGTAGCCGCCAAGATTAAACGTCCCAATCGCCGCATTGATGTTATCATTGATTCCCGCAGGAACGGTCGTAGTGAGGGAGATCGCAGAGGCCCTATAGGTGTTCCCCATTGTAAGATCCCAGGAACAGACGGCGTTCACGGTGTTCGCAGAGGTGGGGCGAACCATCATATAGTGTGAACTACCCGTATAGCTGCCAAGTGAATCACCGCTCTCTCCATACAGAGTCAACGTGGGAGTAGTGTCGTAGTGGCTCACCCCGCCACTCAAGCCTGCTTGAAACTGAACATATAAACTTCCATTTTCCCAGCCAGCGGGAGGAGCGATCTCGATAACGTGACCAGCAGGAGCCTGCCAAGTGACAGTCCAGACGACCTCGCCGAGAGTATTAAAGTCCTGAGTAAATGTCCCCTTCGGTGCCGGGACATCGAGTTGGGCAGAGCTCGAATACCCCACAAAATCATCGGGATAATAAGTATTCGATTCCTCGCTGACGACACCGATGGTGGTAATGTCTCCGAAACTGCAGGAGAGCGCGAAGGTCTGTAGTAATCCAAAGACCAGGCCGAAGCGAACAGTTCGCGTTCTCATGGCTCTAAGATTCGAAGATCGAGCAGTCATGGCCGCAGGAACATCAGTTGCGCATCTCTGCTGCGCGGCTCCTGAGGTAATGGTTTTTAATGATGAGGTGAGTATCTGGGTTATTAGGGGTAGTATCATAGCTTATTAGATATAGGCTATATGGACTATTGTCAAATAGGTATAAATACCTACTCGCTCTTCCGCCCGTCGCGATGATCGATGGCGATTGCCGCAGCCCTTTTGGTCGGATGAATGCTGGCGCCGATCTCGTGCGTCGCCGGATGCGGCTGCGCTACTTCAGAGAAGCATTACGGCGCATCCACCCATTTGCCGTGCTCTTTGATCAGGTCGATCAGGCGATCTAGTGCTTCTTCGGCGGGGACGTTATATTTTACGCATTCTTTGCCTACGTAGAGATTGATTTTGGCTGGGGCGCCGCCGACGTAGCCGAAGTCGGCGTCGGCCATTTCACCGGGGCCGTTGACGATGCACCCCATGATCGCAATCGTGACCCCTTTGAGGTGGTCGGTGCGGCTGCGGATGGTTTGCGTGACACTCTGTAAATCAAACAGGGTGCGGCCGCAACTTGGGCAGGCGATGAACTCGGTCTTGGTGATGCGGGCGCGGGCGCCTTGTAAAATATTATAGGCGAGTGTGGTGGCTTTGTTGAGCAGCGGTTCGGTCTCGATGCTGATCATGTCGCCGATGCCGTCGCAGAGGAGTGTGCCGCTGAGGATGCTGCTTTCGAGTAGGCGGTCGGAGTAGTAGGGGTTGGGCGCGAGTGTGTTGGTCAGCGTGTTGCGTATCCAAATCGGTGCGTCGGGCACGAAGGCTTGGGCGGCTTCGGCGAGGGCGCGGTAACTGCCGACGGGGTGACGGGGCGACTCTGATGCAGGGCATTCGCAAGCGGAGCCCCCACAAAGAATGAGGTTTTTGCTGCCCATGGGGGCGAGCTGTGCGCCGATCTCGTCGCGCAGGGCGTCGGCTTGGCAATCCATGGCAAAGTTGAAACCTTTGTCGCGGCAGAGTTGTAAGAGGTTGCTGGCGTAGAAGGCGTCTTCTTGCTCGATGTGTTGCAGAATCGTGATGCCTGCGAGGCCGTCTGTGGGCCATTCGTAGGCTTCGAGGTCGGTAATATCGACGTTCTCGGTGAGCTCTAGCACGAAGACTTGCACGACGCTGTGGAGGGCTTCGTGCAGTCCGGTGAATGCGGCGAGGTCGCCGCTGCTGTTGATGCCGAGTTGTAAGCCTTCGAGCTTACTTTCTTTGAGTGATGTCTGTGTGCTGCAGACGTCTTGAATGATTTCGGCGGTGGCGCTGATCGGGTGCGCTGTCTTGACGATGACTGCGGGGGCGACTTCGCCACCGATGCTGCAGTTCGGGCCGAGCTCGATCACGCGGGTGCTGCGACGGCGGAAGTCGAAGGGATCAATGCTGTCTTTGGACGGTTCGACGATGGGGGCCTCGGCTTGCTGCTCCCAGAGCGCCATTGCTTTGTCGGCGAGGTCGCGGGCAACGGGCACTTCGTAAATTGGGTCTTCGGTGAGGGACACGCGGATAGTGTCGCCGAGTCCATCGTTGAGGAGGGCGCCGATACCGATGGCGCTTTTGACGCGGGCGTCTTCGCCGTCGCCAGCCTCGGTCACGCCGAGGTGGAGCGGATAGTTCATGCCTTCTTCATCCATGCGGGCGGCGGCGAGGCGGTAGGCCTCGATCATCACCTTAGGATTGCTGGCCTTCATCGAGAGGCAAATGTCGTAATAGTTATGACTTTCGGCGATACGGATAAATTCGAGTGCACTCTCGACCATGCCGAGTGGCGAGTCGCCGTAGCGATTCATCAGCCGGTCGGCGAGGGAGCCGTGGTTGGTGCCGATACGCATGGCGCGGCCGAGCTCTTTGCAGCGCAGGACGATCGGGGTGAAGGCTTCGTGCAGACGCTCCAGTTCTTCGGCGTAGGCGGCGTCAGTATATTCGGTGACCGCGAATTTCTTTTTGTCGGCATAGTTGCCGGGATTGATGCGCACTTTCTCGACGTGGAGGGCGGCTTCCATCGCAGCAGAGGGCAGGAAGTGAATGTCGGCGACGAGCGGCACATCGCATTTCGCGGCGCGGAGTTTCTTGGAAATTTCGCCGAGTGCGGCGGCCGCGGCTTTGTTGGGCGCGGTGATGCGCACGATCTCGCAACCCGCTTCGGCGAGGCCGAGGGTTTGTGCCACGGTGGCGTCGACGTCCTGGGTGTTGGTCGTCGTCATCGATTGAATCCGGATCGGATTATTGCCGCCGATGGCGATATTGCCGACATGGATGACGCGTGAGTCGCGGCGCTTGGCGAGGAAGCGCGATGCGCAGTAATCGAGATTGGAAAGAGATGGCGTTGTCATTTTGTAAAGGGTGCGCGAAGTTGAAAACGTGGCATCAAGCCCGCTCGATGCGGTGTGTTGCGTGTCGTTCGCATTATTCTGCCACTAATTATTCTGCCCAATTAGCGTCGGGTTAGCTCTCCTGTCTAGGTGAGAAGCTATGACTACGTGGTTCTGGCAGAATAATTAGTGGCAGAATAATCCACTCAGACGTGGGGTTTAGTCTGGGGTGCAAATCACAATTCATGCGGTGCGTGAGTATCAATACGGATCGGTGTTAGGGACTTAAGATATTTATGAGTGTTTATCCGTGGTTCTCCACATCACTCATTGATTTTCTCTGCGTTCTCCGCGTCCTCTGCGGTTAATTCTTCATTGGTTGGCTCTGTCGGGTTGGCTTCTTCGACTTGAGCGGCTGGTGCTTCGTCGTCTTGGCCGATGCCCATGTCTTGGCCGACGCGTTTGACGTCGAAGAAGGAGACGTAGATCACAAAGGAGAGGAGCATGACGATGCATGCGGTGTAGGCGCCTTCCATGACTTTACGTGGGAGTGGGCGGCCGAGGATTTTTGAAATGGTGGCAAACATCATGTGACCGCCATCGAGCACGGGGATCGGTAGGACGTTGAAGATCGCGAGGTTGACGTTGATCAATGCGAGAAACCAGACGAGGTCGATCCAACCGTAGCGTGCCATGGCGGTGAGGCCGTGGACGATGCCGACGGGGCCGCTCATGTTGCGCACTTTGACGTCGGACTCCGTGTGCACGAGTGCGATGAGTGTGGACTTCATGGTGCGTGCCATTGCGCTGATCTGCTCGATCGGGTTGAGATGCACGCGCTCGGTTTGTGCTTCGTAGTAGTAAGCAAATCCGAAGCGTGGAGAGTCTTCGCCGCGGGCGATTCGTGGTTCGATCGGGAGAACGACTTCGTTGCCCTCGCGGAGCACGGTCACGTCGATCACGCCGCCTTTGTGGTTTTTCAGATAGACGCTGAGGAAGGCTGATGAAGTGATGGGTTCGTCGTTGAGTTCAATCGGTTGATCGCCTGGGAGCATGCCAGCTTCAAAGGCGGGCATGTTTTCCTGGACCATGCTGACGACGAGGTCGGTGCCTGGTTGTAGGGCGAGGGTGCGAATGTCTTCGGAGGTCACTAGCACAGGATAGGCGGTGACAGTGAGCTCTTCTTTGTCGCGTAGCACGGTGACTTCGACGCTTGGGCGTCCGTCGTCTTCGCGTCCGGTGCTGGTCATGACTGAATTTTGCAGGTGCATCCAGTCGTTGATGTGCTCGCCGTTGATTTCTAGGACGGTGTCGCCTGATTGCAGGCCGGCTTCGAATCCAGGGCCTGCGACGATTTCGTCGTCTGAATTAACGATTTGTTCCGGGACGACGTCGATGATGGTTGTTTTGACAATGTCGCGTCCGACGCCCCAGAGGATGAGGGAGAGGCAGAAGGCGAGAATGATGTTAAAGACCGCGCCCATGACGGCGACGATCATTTTGTCGGCGTAGGAAATCGGGGGGAGGTCGTCGGCTTCCTCTTCTTCGCCGCCTTCGAGTCTGCCCATGTCGGCGAGCTGTGGGAGGGAGACATAGCCACCGAGTGGTAGGAGCGAGATGCGGAAGTCGGTGCCGCGCCATTTCCAGCCGAAGAGGCGCGGGCCGAAGCCGATCGAGAAGCGGTCGGCGATGAGTCCACGCTTTTTAGCCGCGATGAAGTGGCCGAGCTCGTGAATGAAAATACAGAAGCTCAGTGCGAGGAGCGCGATGGCGATATAGAAGATGTTGAGAAGCATGTCTGGGAAAAGCTGAAAGAGGGAAAAGCTGAAAAACGGAAACTTGGAAAAACGGAAACGCTGAAACTTGGGAGGCTGAAATTAAAAGACTGGGATCGGCTGCTTTAGCTGCCGACGTTGGCTTGGTGGATGTAGGCAGCTAAAGCAGCCTGTCCTTGGTAGTAAAGTCGCGAGCGACTTCCCGGGCTTCGGCGTCGATGGCTAGAAGTGCTTCGAGGTCGGCGGCGGGTGTCGCGTTGACTTTGCCTAGCGTGTGCTCGATGACGCGTGGAATGTCTAGATACGGGAGCTCGTGGGCGAGGAAGCGTTCGACGGCGATCTCGTTGGCTGCATTAAAGATGGCGGGTGCGCTGCCGCCTGTGCGCATGGCGTCGTAGGCGAGCTGTAGGCAGGGGAAGCGCTCCATGTCGGGCGCTTTGAAGTCGAGTGAAAAGGCTTTGCTGAAATCCGTGGTGGCATCCACCCCCGGCGCGCGGTCGGGGTAGAGGAGGCAGTGCTGGATGGCGAATGTCATGGAGGGCGGGCTGAGTTGCGCGAGAATAGAGCCGTCGATGAATTGTGCGAAGGAGTGGACGATGCTCTGTGGGTGAATGACCACTTCGAGGCGCTCGGGTTCCAAGCCAAAGAGCCAGTGCGCTTCGATCAGCTCGAGGCCTTTGTTGGCCATGGTGGCGGAATCGACGGTGATTTTTGGCCCCATTGACCAGTTCGGGTGTTGGGTGGCGTCGGCTGGCGTGACCTTGGCCAGTTGCTCGACCGGAGTGTCGCGAAATTGTCCGCCGGATGCGGTGAGGATTAGTTTCTCAAGGTGCTGCTGCGGGTGGCCTTCAATGCATTGAAAGATCGCGTTGTGCTCGCTGTCGGTGGGGAGCAGGCGCACGCCGTTGCGCTTGGCGGCTTCGATGACGAAGGCGCCGCCGAGCACGAGCAGTTCTTTGTTGGCCAGGGCGATGTCTTTACCGGCTTCGATGGCGGCGAGTGTCGGCTTGAGGCCGCAGGCGCCGACGACGGCGACCAGCACGATGTCGGCTTCGGGGAGCGTTGAGACTTCGAGGAGCCCGGCTTCGCCGCAGCTGAGTTGCGTGTTGGCGGGAAATGAGTTGGCTGCTTTGGCCTCGGAGTAGGCGGCCTCGCTGGAGAGCGTGGCGTGTGGCACGTTGAACTCGGCGCAAATGGCTGCGAGCTCGGTGTGGCTGGAGTGTGCGGCGACGCCGACGAGCTGCAGGCGGTCGGCATGGGCACGCAACACGCGTAGGGTGCTGCCGCCGATGGAGCCAGTCGCACCGAGGAGCACGACTTTCTTTTTAACAGTCTCTGCCATTTAGAAGATGAAGTATTTGAACATCAAATACCCGAGTGGTGCGGTGAGCAGTAGGCTGTCGGTGAGATCGAAGATGCCGCCGATGCCAGGGATGATGTTACCCGAGTCTTTGACGTCGGCTTGGCGCTTGAAGGCGGATTCGACGAGGTCGGATGCGATGGACGCGATGCCGATGGGGATTGCCATGAGTGCGGAACGCCACCAAGTGAAGCCTTCCGGAGCATAGTTGTTAAAAATGCCCAATAGGAAGAGTCCGATGAGCATGGCAAAGACGATACCGCCAGCGCCACCTTCGACTGTCTTTTTCGGACTGATGACGGAGAGGGGGGTCTTGCCGATCTGCATGCCGACCAGGAGGCCGCCGACGTCGGTGCATTTCGCAACTGCAACGATCCAGATGGTGAGGAAGATGGCGGTGCCGTCTGTGTAATCGACTCCGCCATGTTGCTCTGCCAGTTTCACGACTTTGACAAAAAAGTGCAGCATGAATGGCACGTAGAGCAGTCCGAACAGGGTCGGCATAAAGCTACGTAGGCGACCGGCCTGTAGGTCTTTGATGATGATCGTCAGTGCCGCGGCTAAAAAGCAGAAGATAAAGATGTCCGTGCCCGCATCGACTCCACCGAGGTAGTAAGAACCGAGGATGATTACGGGCGCGCAGGCGACGCCGAGTGCTTTGAAGGGCTTAAGGCCCATCTTGTCGAAGAGTTGGTAGAGTTCCAACTGCGTGAAAAACGCGAGTGCTGCGATCAGCCAGACGCCTGCGTCGATGCCGAAGATGAGTAGAGAGACGGTGACGATCAACCAAAGGATCGTGAAGCTGAAGATACGTTGCTTCATAATAAAATAGTGAGGATAATAGTGAGGGTGAGTGTGGGAGTTAGAGTGAGAGTGACGAAGCGCGAGTAGCGCGTAGATGGTCTGTGAGGTCTGCCGAGCTGGCCCCGCAGGTGTGACTGAACTGGGTGCCCTTTGGGCAAGTGAAGGAACAAAGTTAACTGTTTTGCAACTGTTCGGCGGTTTTACCGTAGCGGCGTTCACGTGCTGCGTAGTCGGTGAGTGCGGCTTTGAAATGGGATTCGTCGAAGTCGGGCCAGAGCACTGGCGTGAAGTAGATCTCGGCGTAGGCGGCTTGCATGAGCAGGAAGTTGCTCAGGCGTGCTTCGCCGGAGGTGCGGATCACTAGGTCGGGGTCGGGTAAGTCGCCGGTGTAGAGATATTGGCGAAAGTCGTCGTATTCGAGTGTGTCGGGGTCGAGATCGCCCGCCTGTGCGGCTTGCGCGATGGCTTTGGCCGCATCGATGACCTCGGTGCGCGAGCCATAGTTGAGCGCGAGTGCGAGTGTGTTGTCAGTGAAGTGTTCGGTGGCTTTTTCAGCGTTGGCGAGGCGCTTTTGCACGTTTGCCGGGAGTTCCTGATAGCGGCCGACGATACGTAGACGGATTTTGCGTTTGATCAGTTCCGGCAACTGCTCGGATACGAAGCGATCCAGCAGCTTCATCAGTGCATCGACTTCGTCTTTCGGGCGGTTCCAATTTTCCACGCTAAAGGCATAGAGGGTGATGATTTCGACACCATTGTCCTTTGCTGCTTTTAAGGTGCGTTTGACGGCTTCTGCCCCGCGGCGGTGGCCTTCGATGCGCGGGAGTCCGCGTTCTTTAGCCCAACGACCATTGCCGTCCATGATGATGGCGACGTGTCTAGGGGAACGATCCTTGTGGCTTGGAGAGGAATTCACTGTGATGACGATAAGAGAAATGTAGGGACGGCTCGACGTGTCTTGCCTGTGAGCCTGACTCAAAAGCCATGATAAAAAGCCCTGCACGCTCGGGTGCAAGGGTAGAGCGTCGTGAGTTGCTCGGAAATTTCAGAGACTTGAGGGGGGAGGGCTGCGGGGGGAGACTTGAGAGCTGAGGGGGATTTATCGGCTCGCCACTTTTACGCAGAAACGCTCAACTTTCGGTATGCCTACTTATGTTTACGAAACGATTCCATCCAAGCCCAAGGAGAAGGCTGTGCAGTTTGAAGTGCAGCAATCGATGAAGGACGCGCCGTTGACGACGCATCCAGAGACTGGGCAAGCGGTGAAGCGAGTGATCTCCGGTGGCTACGGCTACGCGTCGAAGGGCAAGTCGGGCTCAGGTGGCGGACATTCCTGCGGACAGGGCTGTGGTTGCGGCTAGCGCTACGCGCTGTATGAAGGTGTGAAAGTTCGAACGTAGGAAGGTCGGAAAGTGACTGACCTTCAAACTTTCATACCTTTGAACCTTCTTACTAGCTTTCAGCTAAATCTGGTAGTCAGAGCCCGCGTTGGACTCGTGGAGTCCGCACTCGCGCTTGAGGCCGCCGAAGCGTGTGTCTTCTGCGCTCATGCCTTCGCCCATCTTGGTGGTGCTGTGCCAGTCGCCGACTGAAACGTAGCCTTCGTCCCAGAGTGGGTGGTAGGGCAGATTGTTTTCTGTCAGGTAGTTGTAAATGTCTCGGTCGTTCCAATCAATGATCGGATATACCTTCATGATCTTGTTCTGCTGCTCGGCAACGGTGCGCTTTTGGCGAGACGAAGATTGATGCCTGCGCAGGCCTGATAGCCATGCAGTGGCTCCGAGCTCTTGCACTGCGCGGTTCATTGGCTCGACCTTGTTGATGCGGTTGTATTCGCCGAGGGCTTCGACGCCGTCTTCCCAGCGCTTGCCATAGACTGCTTCTTGGTGAGCGGCAGATTGACGGGGGAGGTAGGTCTTGATGTTTAAATTCAGGCGTTCGGTCAATGCATCCGCAAATCGATAGGTTTCTGGGAAAAGGTAGCCGGTATCGATGAAAATGACGGGGATCTCGGGGATTTGACTGGTTACCAGATGCAGCATGACAGCGCTTTGAATTCCGAAGCTGGTAGTCAATACCAACTTGTGGCCATGTTGCTCATACGCCCAGCGCACGCGGTCGACCGCGGAGGCATTTTCCAAATCCGATTGCGAGATGCTTGAGGTGTTGACTGTCTGTGCGTCTTTCATTGGTGCTTATCTTTAGTTCTTGACTGAGAAAGTCAAGATATAGCCATGCTTTTATTTTAAGCAGTAAATATGCAAAAAAAGTGCCCCCACCAAGTGATGCATGGTGGAGGCACGTTGTAATGTTTGCGGACTGTTGTATGCTTTGTAAGTTACTCAATCACAAGTAGTTGTGTGGTGTCGAGTCGCTGTTCGCCCGCACGCATCTTGGTGATGACGACTACGGAGTCGTCCTTTTTGACCCATTCACCTTTTTTCAATTCGGCGAACGAATCTTGAATGGTCCGTTCAAAGTCTAGGCTGTTGAACTCCATGAAGAACGGCTCGATGCCGCGCATCAGCAGCAATTGCTTAAACAATACCGGATTATCGGTGAAAGCATAGACCGGAACCGACGGGCGCAGCGACGAAAGCTTTTGCGCGTAAAAGCCACGGCGAGTGAATACCACAATCGCAGAATCCATCTCTGCTGCCAAATAAGCCGCAGAGCGCAGCATTTTGGAGCGTGGTTGGGCTAGCGTCAGGTCGGCACGTAGGCCTTTGTCGCTGTCAGGCTCCATTCGGGTTGCAATGCGCTTCAGCACGTCGACGCACTCTAGCGGGTATTTACCCACAGTGGTTTCGCCCGAAAGCATGACGCAGTCGGCTTGCTCGCGAATCGCATTGGAAACGTCTGTGACTTCAGCGCGAGTCGGGATCGGGGAATCGATCATCGATTCCAGCATGTGAGTGGCCACGATGACCGGCTTGCTCTGCTGGATGCAGGAGTCAATTGCCCGTGACTGAATTAGCGGCAAATCCTCAAACGGGCATTCCACTCCGAGGTCTCCGCGTGCCACCATTAGGCCGTCCGAAGCTTTAATAATGGCATCGAGATTTTCGATCGCTTGTTGGTCTTCGATCTTCGCAATGATTCTGGCATCAGAATTCTGCTCTACCAGATACTTTCTGAATGTGTGCAGATCGTCCGCTTCTCGCACGAACGAGAGCGCGAAGAAATCAATGCCTGTCTCGATGCCGACGTCGATGTCACCTTTGTCTTTAGCGGTGAGCGCTGGCAGTCTGACACGCACGCCAGGTAGGTTGATGTGACGACGGTTGCCCATTGGCCCAGGGATCAGCACTTCGCAGCGCACAGCAGTGCCTTCGATCTTGATGACCTTGAAGCGGATTAAGCCGCTATCCACGAGCACGGTATCGCCCACGTTGATGTCCTCCGCGAACCCTTCGTAATTTACGTCGGCGCGACGGATGCCATCTTCGGACAGGCCGCCAATGCCTTCACCATAGGTGAATTCAAAGATCTCGCCTTTTTCTAGTTCGAAGGTTTCGGGGACATCGCCTGTGCGAATTTCCGGTCCCTTGACGTCCATCAAGGTCGCGATTTGTCGCCCCGCGCGTTCGCCCGCTAGATTGACATTCGCCACGATTTCGCGTGTCCACGCGTGATCGGCGTGCGCCATGTTGATGCGGCAGATGTCGACACCTGCACAGATCAATTGCTCAAGCATGGCTACGTCTGCTGTCGCTGGTCCGACTGTGAATATAATTTTTGTCTTACTTTTTTTTCCTATCATAGGGAATGATTGATTTTCTAGGCTTAGACCGACAACGGAGCAATTGTGATGCCATCTACCGTGCGGCAGGAATGAATCGCAAACTTGTCAGCGAATTTCGGCTGGCAGAGCGGGTAGGCCGCTTCAACCGTTGCCTTCAATGCTTCAAATGCATCAGCTTTGATCAATGCGCCACTGGCACCCTTGTCGCCACCGCCGAGCATACGCTCACCTAGGACCCCGGGGACGGTGCGAGCGATGTCGCACATGGTTTCCAGCTCGGGGCCGCTGATGACGTAATCATCACGCAGCCCGATGCCATCAGCGCGGAAGTTTTTGCCCACTTGTGCAATGTCACCACTGCGCCACGCTTCAAGTGTTTCGGCGAAACGTGTTTGTGCTTCATACAAATACTTTAGGTGCCCCGAACTCACCGGAGCCTCGGCCTTTATAAACGCAGCGACTTCGGCATATTTCTCTGGAGTCGAGACTTCTGCCAGCGAGGCATAGCCGAACTTTTTGTTTAATAATGCGTTCATATGATCACATTCGTCGCGACGGATCTTATAAGTGGATTTCTCCAGCCCCGGGCGCACTGTGCCTGTATCCAGACTGACAATACGGAAGTCATCTGCGTTGCCGCCAAATGGAATGTGCTCGATGGTGCCCTTGTTCGGGTTGAAGTAGGTGCCCATGCCTTCCTTGGCAAAGTAGATCATGATTTGATCGAGCTGACCGCAAGGCGAGCCGATATAGTCTGTCTCTACCATTTGCGCGAGATCGACGATGCGCATGCCGTCTTCGACTTCGACCGAGTTGACCTCAAAGAAAGTGAGGATCAAATTCAGCGCCAGCGATGCGGAGCGTGACATGCCGCCACCGGGGATGTTGCCATACAGCACCGCATCGAAACCAGTCGCCAACGCGTAGCCTTCGCGGCGAAGAATCGATTCCACACCGCGCGGGAAGCGCTCCCAGCTGTCTTTTAGCTTTTCTGGTGCGCAGTCTTCGCCCAATGCGAAATCAACGATGCGATCTTCCGGGAAGTTTTCACTGAAGATACGAACGCGGCCGGATGTGTTCGGTTTGAATGCCAACCAGATGAAGCGGTCGGTGCCTACGCCGAAGAGTTCCATGCCGTTGTAGTCGCCATGCTCAACGCCGAAGCAGAAGCGAGATGAGCTACGACGCACTTGACCACCTGCGATGTCCAGCCCGCACTTGTCTGCAGCGGTAGCGAGTTTTTTATGAATGTCTTGTTCCATACTGTTATTTGTTGATTCTGGGGTTGGGGGCTTAGTCTTCGTATCCGTTTGGATTGGCTTGGTGCCATGCCCAAGCGCTCGCGATGATTGATTTCAAGTCTGGGAATTTTGGATCCCACTTAAGTTCGCTGGTGATCTTGCCACTCGCAGCGATTAGGGTCGCTGGGTCACCTGCGCGGCGTGCTTTCACGTCGGCTGGGATTGCGTGGCCAGTCACTTCGCGTGCGGTCTCGATGACTTGCTTGACTGAGTAGCCTAGGCCGTTGCCGAGGTTGTAGATCTTATCTTCATTCTCGATCGCGCCCAGCGCGAGGATGTGTGCCTGTGCGAGGTCGATCACGTGGATGTAATCACGCACGCATGTGCCGTCTGGTGTGTCGTAGTCGTCGCCGAACATGTAGATCTTCTCACGCTGCCCGAGTGCCACTTGTAGCACGAGCGGGATCAGGTGAAGCTCCGGAGTGTGGTCTTCGCCACGTTCTGCACTTGCACCAGCTGCATTGAAGTAGCGCAGCGCCGCGTAGTTGAAGAACGGATATATGCGAGACATCCAGTGCAGGTAGCGCTCGATGATGTATTTTGACTCGCCGTAAGGGCTGCCTGGGATGATGCGCTCGTCTTCTGCGATCGGCATGCGCTCGGGATCGTCAAACAAGTTCGCAGTGGAAGAGAGGATGAAGCGAGGCACTTCAAATTCGACGACGCACTTCAATAGGTTGAGCGCATTGGAGACGTTGTCTCCCAAGTAGATGAACGGATCCTCCATCGACTCGCCGACGAGCGACTTCGCTGCGAAGTGCATGATCGCCTCTGGCTTGAAGCGGCCCATTGCCTCGCGGATGGATTCGATGTTGGCAAGATCGCCAACGACGAGCTCTGCGCTCGGGTGCACTGCGGCGCGATGGCCGAGCGATAGATTGTCAAAGACCATGACGTCATGTCCGGCCAAGACGAGTTGTTCTACTGCGACACTGCCGATATAACCGGCACCTCCTGTTACGAATACTTTCATAGTGTTATATTTTATTTTTGAGTGTAATGAATATCTGAGAGTGCCGCCAGTTGTGTGGCGGCTTGTTCTGCGGTTAAATCGCGTTGTGCGTTGGCGAGCATTTCGTAGCCCACCATGAATTTTTTGACTGTGGCAGAACGTAATAGAGGCGGATAGAAATGCGCGTGCAACTGCCAATGCTCGACGTCGTCTGTCAAAAACGGCGCACCGTGCCAACCCATAGAGTAGGGGAACGATGTTTCGAACAGATTATCGTAGCGGATGAGCATGCGCTTGAGGATGTCAGCAAGATTGTCGCGTTGGCAATCCGTCAAATCAGTGAGGCGCTTTACGGCAAAACGTGGCAGTAACAGTGTCTCGAACGGCCATGTCGCCCAATACGGCACGACGACCACCCAGTCGTCGTTGATCGCGACGATGCGCTCGTTCTTTTCGACTTCAGACTTCGCATAGTCGAGCAGCAGGTTGCTGCCGTGCTTTTTCAGGTAAGCAGCTTGGTGGATGTCTTCCTTGGTCGCTTCGTTGGGCAGGTAGTCACTTGCCCAAATTTGACCGTGTGGATGCGGGTTGGAGCAGCCCATGGCTGCGCCTTTGTTTTCGAAAATCTGCACCCAGCGATATTTTTCACCCAACTCGGCCGCTTGATCCGACCATAGATCGATCACCTCGCGAATCGCGGGGAGCTCCATTTCCGGAAGGCTGAGGTCGTGGCGTGGGGAGAAGCAGACCACGCGGCATTCACCGTGTGCTTCTTCTTTCTGAAAGAGAGCGTCTGGCTCGATTGTCGCCGGAGTCGTCTGGTCTGGAGTCAGTAGTGCCGCAAAGTCATTCTTAAACACATACGGCCCTGTGTATGCTGGGTTCGTTTCGCCGCCGATGCGGTCGTTGCCAGGGCAGAGGTAGCACTTTTCATCGTAGGCGGGCTTCTTCTCTTGGGAAACCGTCTCTTTGGCACCTTGCCATGGGCGGAGCGCGCGGTGCGGCGAGACTAAGATCCACTCACCAGTGAGCGGATTATAACGACGATGTGGGTTATGTTCGGACGCGTTCATATAATTTTTATGTTAAGTGGGGAGTTAAATGCTTCCTAATATTAATCATTAGGGTCTGATCTGTAGGGTGCTATAGTAGCTAGTATTAGAGATTAGCAGAGAACCTAGACTTGATTTAAGACACAATCGGCTCTAATTATTAAGACATCGGGTCACACTTATGAAACGTATTGCCATCCTCGCCGAAACCTCGCTCGCCTCCGGTCGTCAAATTGTAACGGGTATTTCCCGCTTCCTTGACGAGCGCAACGATTGGTCGGTCTTTCAGCACTCCGGCCCGCTCGGGGCGATGGATCCCACGGCGATCAGTCAGTGGCAGGGCGACGGCATTATTGCGCGTATTGCAAACCCCGAATTACTCGCGCTGATTCAGGCCAAAGGCCTACCGACGGTCGATGTGCTGGGGAACGTGCGACCGCGGCCTTTTCCGCTGGTCAAATGCAATGACCGATCCATCGGTGCATCTGTGGCGAAGCACTTTATGCAAAACGCCCACACGAATTTCGCTTTCATCGGACTTGGCGACGAGCGCTGGTCGCTGGAGCGAGAGGAGGGCTTTTCGGGCGCGCTGGAAGACTACAAAGATTCCGTCCACATATACCATATTCACCAGCAGCGCACCGAAGGGCATCCGGTGCGGGATAATCTCGACTCGGTCAAGGCATGGCTCTCTGCCCTGCGCCCGCCGATCGGCCTGATGGTGGCCAGTGATCAACTCGCTCCCATTGTGTTTGAAGCCTGTCACCAGCTCGGGTTGGCGATCCCAGAGCATGTCAGTGTGGTCGGCGTCGATAACGACCGGCCGTTTTGTAACCTGTGCCGACCTCGGCTCAGTAGCGTCGAGCCAAACCATGAACTTGTCGGTTACCGCGCAGCGCAAACTCTGGAGCGACTCATTAATGGCGAAACGCTCGACGAGCAGGTGATCGAAATCGATCTACATACTCTGCATCCTCGGCTCTCAAGTGAACTCATTGCGATTGATGATCCCGCACTATTGAAAGCGCTCAACTACATTCGCGAGCATGCCTGCGTGGGGACGAGTCTCGACGCGATTGCCAGAGCCTCCGGGCTGTCGCGCAGTGTGCTGCAACGCCGCTTCAGGGATAAATTGAACCGCACGGTAGGCGATGTCATACTCAACGAAAAATTACGTAGCGCTCGCGAAATGCTGAAAGAGACGGAGCTGCCGATCGCGCTTATTGCTGAGCGTAGTGGTTTTAATTGCCAAGAGTATATGAATCACATCTTCAAGAAGCACCTAGAGACGACCCCTCGGAAGTATCGTCTGCGTTGAGTGTTGATCGTCTGTATCGGAGCTATTCTGCAGTGGTTTCTAGCATTGAGGCATATTTTGTTCGCCCATACAGGGTGTCGGCATCTTCGAGATTTAGATTATATGACTGATCACTTAGGTCATACCGGTGATCCACGCGGTCGGTCTTCAGTGCTAGTATCCCTATCAAGGTGTCGTAGATGCTATCGTTACAAAAAAGCTTATTTGTATGCGCTGCTAATGTGGTAAATGTATCTTCATATCTCTGCTGGTATTTTGGAGAAAACCACATGACTAAGGGGATGTTTATCATCGGGAGGGTCGCCTGGCTGGAGTTGTGCCCTAAGTCGCCATAGACATCCTCGCCGTGATCCGAGAAATAAATCAGACTGGATACTCCCCCTTGTTTGATGAGTCCGTCGATTAGAGCGCTTATGACGAAGTCGTTATATGCAACGCTGTTGTCGTAGTGGTTTACTTTTTCACGGACTTCGTCACTCAGTTGGTTCCAATCATTTGAACGGGGGACCTCATTTGTTCCGGTAAAATGGTTGAATGCCTCTGGATAACGGTCTTTATAGTCCCAGTGGCTACCTCTTAGATGTATGAAAATGACCTGGTTATTGCTGGCTGCTTGGGCGATTTTTGCTAGCGCAGGTTCTATGATCACTCCGTCGTATCCTCGCTTGTCTTGCTGAGATGCTTGATTGTTGCTTAGCAGGTTGAGCTCATCTGCGTGCATAACGATCGTTGAAATTGAATTGGTGAAGTCGTCGCGTAGCCACTGATTGGACAACCATGTCGTGTCGATGTCTGCGTGATTTAAAATGTGAAGTATCGAGGGAGACTCGAAGAACTTCATCTCATTTTGTAAATTCGCTTCTGTTAGGGCCAGACAGAGTGATTCCACAGTGTGTGTGTGCGACGCGAATGCATGATTAAAGATTAGCAGGTCGTTCTCTTTGGCGTGGTTTGCTAGTAGCGGTGTCGTGTCTCTATGGTATCCGTAGATGCCCATGTGTGATGGGCTTAGTGATTCTCCGATGACTACGATGCATGTCTCGTCGCGCTCTTCTTTCGATGACTGAATAAGTCCCTCTTCCGTGGCGTAGCGTCGTTGCGTTTCGAAAAAACGCCCGGTCTCCGCGTAATACATACGCACCGAACTGTAGATAAACCCGTAGAGCCTGAAATCTTTGGGTTGAAGTGCCATGAGTGCCGTGAGCACTGCGATTTGAACGATGATGAGCTTTGGCCGTATCCGAGGTGGGTTGGGTTTGTTGGTCTGAAGGCGAATCAAACTAATGAGCATGACGACTAGAATGGCTCCGAACAGTAGTAATTGAGGCGACAGGTAGACGAGTGCAAATTCGAGGGATTCTTGCTGGTTACTTGCCATGATCGCAAATATCACATCTCGGGTTATTTCTGCATTCAGACCAAGACGGTAGGTGATGTATGAACCCGGGATGATAATGGTCAGCAACGTGACCAGGCTATTGAATGTCAGTATGTAAGCTGGTTTCTTGTCATTTAGAAGCGTCCTAGTTAAGTTGAGCCCAAGGATGTAAATGACAGATGCGAGTGAGTAACTTAACTGAAAGGGTATGAATTTGTCGCCATACCTCGGGAGCACTGCCTCTCTAAAGCATAGTTCATCGGCTAGAAACATTAGCAGATAGATCGTGTAGCCTAAGATGGCATGATAGGCGAACCCCTTGGATCTGAAGTAGATAAATAAGATCGACCAACTTGCAGGCAGCAGAATGCCCCAGATGGATAAGTAGTCTGTGCTACCACTTAAGTATCCAATCAGATACCATGTGGAAAATATGCAAAGAGTGGAAAGTGTGAGACGTAGCATAGAGATTTTTTGCGCAATGAACTCATTTGATTTCACTAGTCAAATGTCGAACGTATTCTGGATTTGGGTGTGCCTCTTACCCACTGCTGTCTTTTTCGATCTGGTCGATTTTAGTCGGTCGTTTGGCGCATCCTTTTTTTCGAGAGATGGAATTCATAGCACTTGAGAGTGTCTTCGCTGATCGTATCCCATTTAAATTGCTGAATGATGGATTTCGACTTGTCGCGTATTACGCGATCTGAACTAGCGATCGCATCACTCAGTCTTGTGCACATCTCTGTGACGTTGCCTGGTTCGACGAGCCATTCGTTTGGTAATAGATCGTGTGCGCCGGGTGTATTGTATGCGATTGTAGGTATGCCCGCAGCTAGAGTCTCCTGCACAGCAAAGGGGAATCCCTCGTAGTAGGAGGGGAAGATTGCCACATGTTTGCGTGCGAGCAGTTTGTCGATGGTCTCGGGGGCAAAGGTCATATGGACCTGGAGGTATTGATTCTCTTCCTTGCTAAAGAATGCCCGCACTTCTTTCTCGGTTTGGTGCAGACCCTTAGCGCCAATCAATGTGAGCGTTAGAGTGGGGTGTTGAGTTCGTAGCTGACGGAAGCACTCGACTAAATCGAGGCATCCTTTGCGGTAGTCGAAAGTGCCGAGGAATACCATTTGAGGCGCTTTATTCGTCGTAGGGGCTTCAGTATTAGACAATTGATCGATTGTGATCTGATCTAAGGCGTAAGGGAACTTGCAGATTTTGCTGTTAGGGATGCCCAAGGATTCCGCAGACTCAATATCGAGTTCTGATGTGACATTAATCAGATCGGCTCCAGATAGGCATTTTCCGAGCTTTTTGAGAGCTTCTTCAGGTGTCTCATTCGGTGGAATGAGATGGCGCTTAATGATACGGCTGATTTTTGTTTTTAATTTTTGTTTTTCAGGTGGGTTGATGTGAAATCGATGTGCATCAAATAGCACGGAACGACCAACGATTAAAGTATCTGGAAGATTTGTGGGCATTTCTGGCAGAAAGCCGTGATCGATGTCGATGATATCGTATTGGGCGCCGTTTTCTGTGATGAATTTTTCTGTCGCGGCTTTTTCTGATAATGAAGGGCTGTTGGATTGGTATTCCTTAGCTAATTGATCCACTCCGATTGATTTGACCGAATGTCCCATTCGCCTCCATGCCTGAGCTAGAAAATACTGTGCTTTGCCGCCGCCCTTGTGTAGCGATGGTTCGACTTGAGCGATCATACAGATTTTCATAGCTACTTAGCTATTGAATTGCCAAAAAATATACGAGTCCTTTTAAATAGGCGTTTTGAATTCCATGCTCGTTACACTGATTCGTTATGCTCGGCTGTTGGCTACCTATTTTGTAGGCCAAGGGGTGACGCAATTACTCAAGTTGGGTATTGGATTCCTTCTGATTCGTGCGTTGCCCAAAGAAGACTACGCGGTGTTTACGCTAGTAATGGCGATTTACGCCACTTCGAGTATTTTGGTGGAGTTGGGCGTCGGTCAGGTGCTGACCGCGTTACTCGGTTCGGTCCATGGTAATACTCGGGCGATGGGGCGTTATCTGAGTGCCTGTCGTTACTATCGGGATCGAATGTTGGGTGTTGGTATTCTCGTTTTGTTTCTGATACTGCTTTTTATCGCTCCGGTATATGGATGGGGCGGCGGTTTTTGGTTCATTGTATGGGTCTGCATCTCATGTTCTTTGATCTGTCAGGCGGTCGTTTCTATTTATAGCCCGATCCTTTTGTTGGACCAGGATTTGAAACGTGTTTACACGCTCGGAGTGGTGAGCGGTCTCTTTCGACTGAGTTGTATCGGTATCGCCTATTATTGTGGTTTTTTAAATGCGACTTGGGCGATTGTTATCGGTACTTTGCAATTGTTCGTTGAAGCAAGAGCCTACTGCTACATGACTCGTGGGAAAGTCGTCTATGCGGATCGATCGACCGATATCCGTAAGGAGAAGAAAGAACTACTTAGTCAGACGCTTCCCCGCGTGCCAGGATATACTTTCCTTGCGTTTGAAGGGCAAATTACGATTTTTATGATGAGTGTGCTAGGCACTGCGAGTGGTCTCGCCGAGCTTGGGGCATTGAGCCGATTGGGGATGTTATTTATCCTTCTGGATCGAATGGGTGCGATGCTTGTTGGGCCTTATATGGCAAAGTTGCGTGCTGCTGATGTCTTCCGTAAAACGGCAGTGATTCTCAGCTCTATTACTGTTTTGGTATTGGGGATATTAACTGTGGTTTACTTATTCCCCCAGTTGCTACTGTTCATACTCGGGGATGGGTATCAGTCCTTGGAATACGAAGTGTTTCTGGTGGTGCTGGCCAGTTGTATCCGCACGGTTGATGTGTTTATCTTCTCAATTTGCTCGGCTCGTAAATATATCTATTCATGGTTTGCCGTGCTTGATGTTGCACCTGTCATTGCTGTGATGGCTCTGGGATTCTCATTACTGGACTTTAGTCAATTAACCAATGTTCTTTATTTCACAATCGCAATGGTGGTGGTGCGATTTCTATCTAAAATTCTGATTATTACCGTTGGTTTGCGGCGTGAGAAAATTGATGTTTAATGTGACCCTATGAAATTCGATTTTTTAAATAGACTGCAAATACACCAGAGAACTTCTGTTTATTTGCTGTGTGTCCTGTGTGCGATTAACTTCGGTATCGTCCTGTTGGCGCTCTTTAATGCGACGCTTCAACCTGAAATTCCAATGCTGTCTTTGGACTTGGATGGTAGCTTAGCGGAGTATTTTCAGTATTTTGAAGAGCTATCGATTGCCTTGATACTTCTCGGCTTAGCGATACGTCGAAGAGACGGTGGGCTGTTGCTTTGGGGATTGCTGTTCCTCTATTTATTTATCGATGATGGATTCTCGATTCATGAGAATATGGGCTTACTGATTGAAGGTGCCTTTCAATCTGTGGCGTCTATCAATTTGTCTGTGCATATATATGAAATGCTTTTTTCAATGATGGTTGCGGCGGTGTTCCTCTTATCGATCGTCTTCAACTGTTTCAGGCAGAAGTCCGTGTATGATCGAGCAATTACCTATGATTTGGTTTTTTTACTCGGATTGATCGGTTTTTTCGGAGTCTTTGTCGATGTGCTGCATGTTATTTTAGGCAGCGTGTGGTGGATGTATTTACTGTTCACCGTCGTCGAAGAGGCAGGGGAACTGTTTACCTTCAGTTTAATTCTCGTCTACGTCTATCAATTGGCTCGTTCCAATGAGGGGGAGGGGGTGCTCGTGATCCAGCCCATCGCGCATCGACTCTACATGCGCTATATCGATCCCCGTCGCGGATAACTTATACCTGATCGATCGGTGCGTCTCGAATGACTTCGCAGGCTCCGATTACGGTCGAGTCAATGAGTCGGACGCCAGGGAAAATAAAAGCTCGAGCTCCGATGAATACATCGGAGCCAATGTGTATCGGGGCGGTTTTAAGGGGTTTGTTCGGATGGCTGAGCGAGTGCGTGCCAGTGCAGAGATAGGCTTCTTGAGCGATGATACTTCGTTCGCCTACGACAATTCGATCGAGTGAATATAAATGAGTGCGGTCGCCGATGCATGATCGATCCTGCAGTTCAATATTCCATGGGATTTGAATGCGCGCCCGCTGATGGACAAAAGGGCGACCTTGGATCGTTGCACCGAACAGGCGGAGTATGCAAAGCCGCCATTTGTTTGCCGGCTTTGGCGTCCATTTACAGCAGAAGAACCAGCAACATTCCCACGCGAGTAACTTGCAGCGCATCTGTAAAGACCAAGGACTGGCGCCTAATTCCTCTGCACTGCCTAGGTGTGTGGTATAACTGGTGGACTGCTTATTTTTCATTTAGGAGATGAACAAACGCATCAAGGAATTGATTGCTGATCTTGTCGATTGAATGACTGACGCGCACCTTGATCGCTTCTTGCATCATGTCACTACGATCGATTCTGGCAATGTGTAAAATGGACTCACTCAGACTCTTGGCAGGATCTGTGGATCGATGGTCAAAGATGACTCCATTTTTCCCATGCACGATGAAATCCTGGAAGCATTGAATTTGTGAGACAACAGGCACTGCGCCCCAAGCCATTGCTTCTAGGGGAGCTAAGCCAAAGGTTTCGCCTTTCTCAGCAAGAGAGGGGTATACAAATATACTCGAATGCTTATAGTATTCGTTTAACTTTTCAGTGTCAAAAATAGGATCTACCCAGTGAATGTTTTGATGGTCAAAGAGCCCCATTAAATGCGCACGGTAGTCTCGTCCGCCACCTCCATCCGCCACCTCCCAAGGGCCGACGAGATCTAGCTGCCAGTCGCTCAAGTCGGGGTGTTGGGCTATGAGGGTCTGGAAGGCTTCAATTATTAGATGGACGCCTTTCTCCGGATGGATTCGTCCCGCGTATAGTATCCGTTTTTCTTTTGAGAGCTGAGGGCAATCGACCTCTGCTTTAAAGGGCAAAGGGTTGGGGATGAGGATACTGCGATTTTCGAATTCAGCGTTTTCCTCTATAATCGCGTTTAAGACTGCACTGGAATTGGCGCGGAAGTATTTCGCCTTTTTGTAGAGGCACAGCTGTCCCTTGGGGATGCGGGCGACATCGACTACGATTGCACCCGCTCGTTTTGGGGCAAATATGGGACTCCAGAATGTATTTGTAATCAGAATGTCCGCTTCGGGGAGTTGCCTTAAGCTGCGCAGGGTGTAGAGCAAATCATACCACTTAAGGACTTTTAACGATCGCGGCGTATCATACCCTTTTACCCTGAGGTGGGTGACTCCATCGATTACTTCTTCTTCGCTTAAGCCGGGAAGGCGGCGAGAGATATGTGTGACGGTGTGACCTTCTGCTGCAAAGACTTTGGCCATTTCATACCAGCGTTTTTCAACGGCACCGCCATTATGCGGCGGCAATGCTAAAAAGGCTCCTTGGAGTATAGTTATACGCATTCTGTATGAGGTTTCGTGGGAATGACTTGTTGAATGTGCCTCACCAACTTTTGAGTCGTCTTGCGCATGTCAAAATGTTCCTGAAAAAGGGGCTCAGCGTTCCTTTGCATGGTGCTCTTTTCACTTTCACTTAAGGCGCACCATTTTGATAGAATGGTATAAGCATCTTCTGTGGTATCGTTGCAGACCATACCTGCGTGCATTTGATCTACTTCTCGCCAAATATTAACTTTGTTTGAGATCAATACGGGCGTGCCGACAGCGAGCGCCTCTGCGACCACTATGCCGAAGTTTTCTTGATGAGAAATCAGAGCCATTGCTTCTGCGAAAGCCAGTGATTGCCATTTCAGATCACCCTGTAGCGAGCCGACCCACGAAATGCCATCTTGTGAGTTAGCTTCTTTGATTGATTGACTGTAAGATGGCTGGCTGTCGGGGCCCGCGATGACAAGGTTTGGGATGTCGGACTGCTTCGCCTTCAGCTTCGCATAAGCTTGAACGAGCAAATCAAGGCCTTTCTTCTCTTGGATTCGACTTAAGAACAAGAAGTAGGGACGCTTTGCCCAGTTCGGGCGGTTCAGTTCGAAGTCGTGGCGCAGCTGTTCGCGAGATTGATTGGGGCATACTGTGCCTAGGCCGACCACTGCCTCATTCACCTCATATATTTTGAAACTTTCTCTGGCTAAGTATCGCTCTTCCTCGCAGGTGAAGAGGACGGCTCGTGCATCGCGCAGCACGCGATATTCGCCCCATCGCCAGTAGAGATTTTTTTTGATTTTTTTAAGCGGATAGGTGGTGTTAAACCATGGGTCGAGCATCCCGTGAGTGAAGACAAAGTAGGGGACGTTCTTGTTTTTGCAGGCATTCGACGCGGCGAATCCGGTGTGTTGCCATAGTCCATGTATGATTACGGCATCGAAGCGTGTGACATTTTTATCGCACCATTGCTGATAGGTCTTGGAGTAGTTAAACGAGCCGAGCCCGCCCGGGCCTAAACGGTGAGTGATCCAGAGCGGGGAATCAACTGCGCCGTCATGGAGTGGCGCATCGATACTTGCCACTTCCACTGCATGGCCTAGCTCGCACATGATTTGTGCGGAACGTATCACCGCTTCAGCGGTGCCTCCGGTCTTTGGGTCGATCGAAGTGATGACGTGCAGAATCTTCATGAATCAGTGTTCAATTGTGCTTCGTAGAGTTCGAGATACTGAGGGATGATACGCTCTAGGCTGAATTTAAGCGCAAACGCTTTAAGCTGCAACTGTTGCTCATCCTTAATTGGTGCGGGCGAATTGATCGCCTCCGAGCAGGCGAGTGTGGCTCGATCTTCCCACTGTGGTGAGTCGTCAGCGTCGATCATCAGGCTCGGGCTTGCGTTGAGTTCGTTCATCGGCGCACGGTCGAGTGTCAGGACGGAGCAGCCACAGGCTTGAGCTTCTAGGATCGGCCAACCAAACCCCTCGATGAGCGAGGGGAATAGTAATAACTCTGCGTGTTTGTAGATGTTTTGAAGGGCATCGTCATCGATGTCTTTTAAGTAAAATAGCTTTGATGCTAATGTTTCACAGCCGTTCTCGACGAGTGCTTTATCCGTATATTCTGGGCCGATGACTACCAATTTAAGGTCAGGAATGCTGTTGCTCAGTTTTGAGAAAATACGTAACACCGCTGCTCGATTCTTATACCACGATCCGGAGCCAATATGCATGACGTAGCGCCCCTCGACTGCGCGTTCTTCAGTCGATACGGTTGTCAGGGCTTGGTTTGCTTCGTGTATAAATGAAGCGTTGAGCGCATTGGGTATTACGTATTGGCAAGAGGGATGCCTGCCAACTATGCGTGTGACATCGTCGCGAGTGGCAGAGGACACGCTGGTGATGCTTCGAGCACGTTTCAACCCTCGCAGGATCATCGCTTGGAGTTGTCGCCCCATCCACTGCGTTCGATTTTCAGGGAACTCTCCAAGTGCAGAGCGAATTGCAAGTAGATCGTGGCAGGTGACGAGATGTGGCTGGTCGGTGAGCCACTTTGTGTAAGGCGCATTCGAGTGGTCACAAATATGCACAATACAGGGGCTTGAAATCGAACGAATTCTGCTACGTAACAGAAATGGAAATAGTAGGAATTTGTCGACATAGCCGAGATATTTGCTAACCCCATTGTTCTTTGAGCAGAGTTTGCCGAAGACGACGGGCGGCAGTATGAGTTCTACGTCCACACCTTGCGCGGAGAGCCCGAGCTGTAAGAGTTGGGCAAACCGTTGCATGCTGAATTGCTGGTCGGGTAAGTAATTGCCGATCAACACCACGCGATGGTTAGGATTCTGGACTTGAGGTTTCACTGGTAGTCTTGGTTATTTGCGGACGCGGCCTCATCGCTGCAATCGTCAGGCCTATGCCCATTATCGTGAAGCCATGAACCGTGGTTTGTCCTAGGTTTCCGATTAAGAGGTTAAAGATGACTGCGGATAGGAAAATTACGCCCATGCCATTGCCACTTCGCAATTTGATGAAGGCATAGATGGAGAGCTTGTAGGTGAGCCAGATACGCCATAGAATAAATAGACCGCCTAGGATGACGCCGCCTTCACCTGTTAAGCGATACCATTCTCCTTCACCGAGGTTAAATCCTCTGCGGCCACTGAGCAGTTTGTTGCCTGGCTGTGTGCCTGCGCCAATGCCTGAGCCAAAGTAAGAGAGGTTTTCGTCACCTGAGAATGGGCCGATGAATTCGTCGATGATTCGATTGCCGATTGCGTGTTTGACGCCGCCGCGATCCTCTCCTGTTGAGGTTTCCCATCGGGAGAGAAATGCCTCCTTCGCATTGTCGAAAATCGACAATTGGTTAACGGCAAACAGGGCGAGGCACAGGAAAAAGGCAACTCGAAGAAGGCGTAACAATGCATGCTTTTGTAGGGCCGATGTCAGCATGCCGACTGTGAATGTGAGGCCGACCGCTAATAGCAGTGATCGACTAATCGAGATCGGTATCGCGAGTAATACCGCAGCGGCACCGACTGCGAGTAACCATTTTGGGTAGCGCGTATGCTGTGTCATGCCCGCGACGAGGAAGGCCATTGAATAGGTGTAAAACCATACGATGCCGACAATGAAGCTAAAGGTTCCTGGCGGGCGGTATTTGCCCATTGCGCCGCTGAATCCTCCGCCTTCGGAACCACCAATCGAGCGGTTGATCCATGCCGATTGTGGTGCGTTGAATTGTAGTATGATGATTGCAGTCATCAGCAAAGTCGCCAGTAGCCACCATTTACCAAGCACGATCAGATCAGATCGGTAAAATACTGTACCGATTATAAATGCAAAGGGGATGTGCAAATAATTGGCACGGAAGCCGAAGCCAGTAACCAATAAGTTGCCGTGCCCAAATAATATCGTTTCGACGCTCCAGAGAGCTACTAAGATCAGGCCAGAGATGACCAAGCGATTAACCGGGAATTTGCCGTGAATCATCGCGATGGCATATGCGAGTAGGACAATTGGATCGCGCGCGAGTAGTAAGAGGTCGGAGAATCCCGGTAGCACCCATTTGCGCAATGCACCTTCAAGCACGAGTAATATGATATAAGCCACCGCGAGCCAGCGCAGTTGTCGCGTTGGCTTATCGAGTGGAGTATATTGAGCTTGCTCGGACATCGAGGATTATGGCGCTAAGTCTGTGAGGAATTGTTGAGCGACTTTGGTTAGGCTCGATTCTGGGGCTCGCTTCTCCGGAGTTTGTAGCAGGTCGATTAAGGTGCTGTCATCGTCATTGATGCTAAAGAGAGAGGTATCCTCTGGGCGTGGAAGTTCACGGCGTGACTCGGGGGTCATGCCTGCGCACAGCACTGGCAATCCATGTTCTAGCATGCTGAGCACTGCGCCGCTTTTCTGGCACATTTGAATGTGTGCGGAATTCATGCCTAAGTCGGCGTGCTGCATTAATTGCGAGATCGTGGCTGAGTCTTGTGCTCCGAGTTGATCGCATTGCCAGCCCCATTGCTCGCAGAGATTCGTTATTTGTTGCCACCGCGATTCGCCGTTACGATCCATGCCGACTTGCACGAGGCGGAGTGATACGTCCGCCGCGTTTGCGAGCTGATGCAGGCGCTCCATCGCGTCGTGCATTTCCCAGCGATCTAGTTGGCTGAAGGGCACGATGACGATGCGCTCTTGTGTGGCTGAAGTGTGTTTGCTTAAGAGGGCGGATGCACTGTCCGGCGATGCTGTTGCAATTGGAATGTTGCCAAACAGAGGCAGCTCCTTTGACGCTATTTTGTTGTCTGAAAGAATCGCATTGTAGAGCGCGTTGCTCGTGTGGCATTGCTGTGGTTGCCAACGTCTGACCGAGCTTAGTATTTGTCTGCGTTGTAAGAGCCCGAGTGTTCTCAACTTGAGAGGCATGACTGGTGCTTGCCGTATCCAGAGCTCGTGAAACATGACATGCCGCTTTGCTGTTCTAGGTAAATTGTTTAGAAACGAAAACAGCGCGTGCACCAATCCCTTGGGGTGAAATGCGAAGCAAACAAACTGTAAACTATACCAATCCGGGTCCCATTGAGAGAGTTCTGTATGGAGCACTGCTTGGTGTTTGGTGGGCGTGTTGAGAATGTTACGGCGACGTATGAGTTGAACTCCGTCCGTTTTAGATTCTTCATCCACTACGTCGCAGAGGGATACCAGTAAGCAGGAGTGCCCTCGCTCGACGCATGCACGAGCGAGCTGACGTGTGTAATCTCCCACACCATCGCGCCCTGGGTCGAGCGAGCCGCATATAAATAAAAGTCTCATTTAGGCTGTCGCTGCATTGGTGGCTGTGGATTGCTTTTCAGGCAATCGAACTGCTGCAACTATCCCATCATGATAATTGCTCCAAGTGTGTGCGCGGGCGGCTTCGAGAGCATGGCATTTCATTTGTTGGAGTAATGATCGATCTTCAGATAGTTTAGTCAGCCGGTCGGCGATGGCATCTGGATCTCGAATGGGGACGATGAATCCTTCTTTCCCGTCCGTTATTAAGTCCGGCGCGCAGGTGTGATTTGTCGAGATGATTGGTAGCCCCTGTGAGAGTGCTTCTGTTAGCACGAGTCCAAAGCCTTCGAAGAGAGAGGGGAATACCAGCACGTCGTGTGCACGCATTGTGGATAGGATTTTTTCGTGTGGTAAGCTATCGATCCATTTGTAGCGCTGTAGCGCAGCATCAAGCGGTGCGCAGCCTGCAATGCGCTTGCCGACCAGAGTGAGTTCTACATCGCCTTCAATTTGTGCGACTGCTTTGAGCAAGTCGGCGACGCCTTTACGTTGGCTCAGGCCGCCGACATAGAGCACTCTGAGCGGGCGGGATGGATCTGATTCTGTGGGAGTGTCGAGTTGAACCTGAGGGCAACCGTAAGGCACAATAAAGGGTTCAGGGACTTGAAAGGGTGTCGCTTGAAGTGTGCTCGCAGCAAAGCGACTGGCGACGATGATACTGTCTGCCAGTTGTAATTCCGCATCTTTCCGCTCCAATTTTGCGACACTATCTTGTAGTGCTGGCATGGTAGCCTGCCATTCCGGCAGTCTTTCCGCTTCCTGCTGTTGGATTTCTAGCGCCATACGCCAATAGCCAATCGGTAGGTCGTAGATGCGGTGTAGCTGTAGCTCTTTCGCGGCTCTAAAGGTTTTGATCGCACCGTCTTCATAGCAGTAAACGGCTTGGATTTTTGACGCGATCGCTCGTGCACGTTGAGCGGTGAGCTGATCAATATGTTGGTAGATCTTATCAATGCAGAAGGCGCCGGTCTCATGTTCTGTGAGTTTGCTGAGCCCGATTTTTGGGGCTAAGATGCGGGTGAGTTCGTGTAGCGGCGCTTGACGTGTGAGATGTTGTATCTCGGGTGGATAAGACCTGCGGGCGAGTTCTGCACAGCCTGGGAGCTTTGCTATTTTACCAAAGACATTGTTGTCGAACGTAGCGACTGTAGTGACAAATTCCTGAATCAGGTTTGCTTTGTTGAGCGCGATTAGAGCGTTGCGAGCAAAACTGTTTCCTGTCGGGTGAGAGAGTAGGATGCTCATGTTTTTTGAGGCATACATTCGCCCCATTGTTTGAGTAATGGCTTCAGTTTTCGAGCGTTCCAGTAGCGAGGGAAGAATGTCTTTGGATCAGCCAAGATGCGCAGTAACCAGCCGATGTAGATCCGGTCTGCCCACGCGGGGATCGTTGCTTGTTTCCCCGTCAAAAATGCGATGGCGGCTCCGATACAGATGATCGTTGGCGTGTAGTCGAGTCGATCGCGTAGCCAATGGCCGAGCACTTCTTGCTTGCCGCCGGCAATTGTCAGGATGACGTAGTCGGGGCGTTGCTCGCGGATCGTATCGAGTAGTGTTTGATCTTCGATCGGGAACTCGGTGTAGTGGGGGGCGAGATAGCAGTGCTGACTCTCAAGCTGTATTTGTTGTGTCGCTAGATACTGTGTTGTGGCATCGCTGTGCGCTTGATCTGGCACGACCCAGAGCTGCCGCGTGTTGCCTTTAAAGCGAGGTGCATCAATGAGTGCCTGGATGAATTTCAAGCCGGAGTGACGTTGCAGTGATTCACCGCAGCGCTTTTTCCAGAGCAGGGCGAGATAGCCGCTATCAATTAAGTTGATGTCCGCTGACTGCAGGGCTTTGTCGTAATCTGGATTCTTTCCGAGTGCGGCGAGGCCTGGGCCGGAGGGTGCTAGGAATAGGCCGCCGTCATTATGTGCAATCTCCAGAGCAGCTTCGAGACTGTCATTGTAGAAGGGAATGCCTAAAATCTGAACGGTTTTGAATGCTGTCTCCATTTGGGTAGGAACGGGACGTGGCCTTAGTTCGCGTCGGGGGCGAGTAGTATGTCGTCGGCGCTGACTGCTACGGTGACCTGGTTACCGAGGAATTCGAGTAAGACTTGTATCCGATTCTGCGCGGGTAGTTGAGCGAGCACTTTTCCATTGAGCCCTTTCAGGCTGCCGGAGATGAACTCGATCTCTGCGCCAGGCTCGATGCTGAGGTCTGGTGCTTCGATAATACCTTCGGGCAGACTATCGCGTAGGTTGATGACGATGTGCTCTGGCACTGCTCGGCGATCACCTTGTCCGACCACACCGCTGACACCTTGCGTGTGGATGACGCGACGATAGTTCTCGCGAAAGGAGAATTTTGCGAAAATGTAGCCCGGAAACATCGCTTCTGTGAACCGTTTTTTGCCAGTTCGTGTTTTCTTGATCTGACTGACTCGGGGGCAGAACACTTCCATGGATTCGATTTTCGATAGAATTGCGGCGGCGATATGCTCGCGCTTGGTTTGAGTGCGCAGGCAAAACCATTCGAGTGGTTCGGCGGGTGGTTGGTTATCCGGCGGGGAAGTCATATGGCAGCAGTACAATTAAGCTAGGCCTCGGAGGCGCTGTTACAACGGTAAAGATTGCGATTGAGCCAGTTCTTCAGCCTTCTTTTTGTTTACAATGCAGGGGGATCGCCTTCATATACACATTTGGCATAATCGATTGCCCCCCCTATGATTGGAAACCGCACACAAGGCCTTCGCATCTTGAGTCACGCATTTATCGTGCTCTATACGCTCGTCTTGTTTGGCGTGATGCTGTTTGTGGGTGCTGATGTGATGCAGCGCATTGATTTAAATCAGATCAATCTGTTGCTTTACTTCTTAGGCGTATTTTTGGCGGGGCTGGTTTCGTATCGTAACAGTCATAATGACATGCAGAAAAGTGATCTCACCTCGTTTCGGTGGGTGCATGCGGTTCGTCTTACGAATTATCAGACGCTCGTGCTGGCGTTGATGCTGTTTGCGATTGTTTTCAGCACCAAGGACAAGGCGATTAGCCGTCTGTTTGTCGGCTCCTTTCTGCTGATATTCTGGCTGAGTGTGATTCCGTTGAATCGCTATATATCAGAGTGGATCGCACAATTGGTCTTTCGTGGCGATAACTCGGTGCGCACTGTTTTTTTAGGCAGTGAGAAGTCGGCTCGTCAGTTAGAGAATTGGGCAGCGCGGCAGCCGTTTTTCGGTATCGATATACTTGGTCTGATCACCTACGAATTCGTGGGGAAGAGTCAGTTGGAGATGCCGATTCTCGGTGAGTTTATGGAGCTCGAGGAGTTGATGGAGCGGCATAAGATCGACCAAGTGGTGCTGCTGGAGACGCGAAACTCGGATTGGTGGGTCGATTCTGTGGTGGAGGTTTGTGGTAAGCTGGGGTGCCGTATCTTGATTTTTAACCCATGGGAGGAATATTTCGAGCAAGAGCTGATCCCCGTTAATCAGGGCGGTCATACCTTCTTTTCATTGCAGCAAGAGCCACTTGAAAATCCGATCAACCGTGCCCTGAAGCGGGTGCTCGATATCTGTATCGCACTGCCGGTTGTGCTGTTTGTGCTACCTTGGATGTGTTTGTTTGCGAAGGTCATGATCATGCGCGAGTCGCCGGGCCCCATGTTTTTCCGGCAAAAACGATCCGGGCAGCGTGGGCGCTTGTTTAATATCTATAAGTTTCGCTCCATGCATCATTCAGACCCGTCTCGCGAAGGGGAGCAGGCGACTGCTGGGGATGAGCGCATTTTTAAATTCGGCCAATTGATGCGCCGCACCAGTATCGACGAGTTTCCGCAGTTTATTAACGTGCTACGTGGGCAGATGAGCGTGGTCGGCCCGCGCCCGCATTTAATTCAGCATGACAGCGAGTTCAGCGAGCAGGTGAACATCTACCGCACACGGCATTTCGTGAAGCCCGGCATTACCGGACTGGCGCAGTGTAAGGGCTTTCGTGGCGAAGTGACCGAACTGGCACTCATCGAGGAACGCGTTCGCTACGATCTGGAGTATATTCGCAGCTGGTCGTTCTGGCTCGATGTCTGGATTTTGCTGAAGACTGCGGTGCAGGTCATTTTTCCGCCGAAATCGGCGTATTGATTGATTAGTGGCCGCGTCCGCCCCAGCCTCGGCCGCCGCCACCACCTAGTCCCCACGATCTGGCCGATTCCAGGTTCTTGCGCTCTTTTTCGTTTAAATCACTATTATCCAGATAGTTGGTAAAGCCTTCTGGGTCGTCATTTTTCCAGTTGGCGGCTACTTGCTGCATCATCTTGTTGCGCATATTCTTGTTGCTGATCGACTCCGCCCAGCTCATCGCAGCTGGAGGATCTTCTTGCGCGGCGCGGTAAGTGTAAGTGGCGACGGCGCGGTCCAGCTCCGGCGAAGCGGGCAGGGAATTGAGCCATTCCGAGGAGGCGGTCAGGTCATAGCGGGTCCACTCGCGGGTAATCTGTGCGCTGGCATGCCCATAGGCGGGATCATCGGTGGATAGAGTGCCGAGCCACGCAGCAGCAGCAGCTGGATCGTTCTCCGCCCATTCGCCGACCAAGGCAGTCTTCATGCTGGTGGTGGCTTCGCTGCCGAGCGATTGCACATAGGCTGCGGCGCTTGCCGGGTCGAATTTTGCCCATTCGCTGACTAGCTCGCGTTGTAGGCTATCTTTAGTCGAGCCATCGGGCATCAGTGCGATCGTCGTTTGCGCTTCGGCGAGCCCCCCGCCGCGAATCTGAGTCTCGATCACTTCACTCAATAGACGGTTTTTCTGGCGTAGATCATTTGGCGTCTCTTCGCTCAATGCATTCGCGTAGTTGAATGCGCCCTTTGGGTTCGTCTCAGCAAAGCCACGTAGGATGGCTCGCATTTGTGAATTGCGCAGGTTTGCTGGCACGTTTGCTAACTCAGTATTTGCCCAAGCCAGCGCTGCCAAGGGCTCGTGGCTGGCCCATACTTGGAGGATGTCGTTGCGTGCCCGTTCGGCGTCGCGCAGTGAGGGGAGGGCGTTCGCCATGTCGAGGGCGGTCAATGGATCGGTCGCCGCGAGTTGTTTGAGTAAGTCGTTGATCGTATCGGATCGACCGGGGTCTGACATCGGCGACGCAAGCGCTGCATTGAGCAACTGGCGGGTCATTGCGGCGCTCTTGTTTTGGAGTTGTTCCAGAGCCGCTTGCGCCTCGTCACCTTCGGTCAGAGTCGTCTCTGCGCTCTCTTGTCGATCAGCAGCGGCCTGCCTTGCCTGTTCTTGCAGCCGAGCCGAGCCGAGTGCGGTGGATGCGATCTGCTGGCCATCTGCAGTCGTCGATGTGAGCGAGCGTCCGATGAAAAAGGAGAGGGCGCTACTGGCGCACCAGACTCCGAGGTAGAGGCAAAGTGTCGAGCGTTTCATGGTCATGGAATTAATGATGAGTAAAGTGAAGAAGAGCCGAACTCATGGTAATCGTCCTGTTTTGGGTAAAGTTTCAGCGAGGGTCACACTTTCTGACTTTTTCGGCTCAGGCGCCAATCCAAATTAAATCGCCTTCGGTCACGGCATCGAAGAGCTCGACGACTTCGGGATTGAGCATTTCGACACATCCGCCGCTAAACGGCTCGCCGATCCGATCCTCGTGGTTGGTGCCGTGGATGTAGACGTAGCGATCGTAGCTATCGCAGCCCGGCCCGCGGTTTTGGCCTGTCTCGAGGCCGCGTAGCCGAATGATGCGGGTGGTGATCAGGTTGCGCGCTTGCTCCTCCTCGGGGTATTCGGAGAATTTCTGTCCTGTGGGGACGCGCCCTTTAAACACCATGCCGAGCGGTTCACCCTCGCCGATTTTGTCTGCCAGCGCGTGTAGGCCGAGCGGCGTGCCATAGGAATCTGCCAGGCACGAGGGGGGATTGTTCGATGTGGAAATCGAAAAAATGCGCTGCAACGCACCGTCGTAAATGAGCGCAAGTTCCTGCCGTTCAATCGAAACGATTATCTGGCGACGTGTCGGCGTGATTGACAAGGCCTCACAGCTTTGTTTTACACGCCCGTTTTCCTTTATAAAATCAAATGGCATACAAAGTAGGCATCCTCGGAGCGACCGGCGCAGTCGGTCAAGAAATCATTCGTCTTCTCCACGAGCGTGAGTTCCCCATTGCGGAACTCCACTTGCTCGCATCTGCACGTTCTGCAGGGAAGACCCAGTCCTATGGCGACAAAACCTGGACTATCGAGGAAGCGACTCCTGAGAGTTTCGACGGCCTCGATATCGCTATTTTTAGCGCTGGTGGTGATCAAACACTGAAATTTGCCGAAGAAGCGGTCAAGCGCGGCTGCATTGTCGTGGATAACAGCTCGGCCTTCCGCCAAGACCCAAATGTGCCGCTCGTCATCCCCGAAATTAACCCCGACGCGGTGGATCATCACCAGGGGATCCTTGCGAATCCGAATTGCTCGACTGCGATCTCGCTGATGGGACTGTATCCGCTGCATAAGGCATTCGGCCTGAAGTCGTTCATTGCATCCACTTACCAGGCCGTTTCCGGCAGTGGTGCGGGTGGACTCATCGAGCTTGATCAGCAAGCGCGTGCATGGGCGAAGGACGAGCCACTCGTCAAGGATGTGTATCCTCATCAGATCGCATTCAATTTATTGCCGCATGTGGACGCCTTCCTCGAAGACGGCTACACCAAAGAAGAGATGAAGATGCTCAACGAGGGCAAAAAGATTCTCGGTCTCGACGATTTACGTGTCACTTGCACCTGCGTGCGTGTGCCAGTCTTCCGTGCGCACTCGATCTCGATCAGTGCCGAATTTGAAAAGCCCGTGAGTGTCGAAGCTGCCAAGGCAGCGATTGAAGCCTTTGAAGGTTCCGAACTCGTCGATAATCCAGCGAACTTGGAATATCCAATGCCGATCGATTACTCCGAAGTCGTGCCATGTGGTGTCGGCCGCATCCGTAAGGACAATGTCTTTGAAAACGGACTCGCACTCTGGGTGACCGGTGATCAGCTCTGGAAGGGCGCAGCGCTCAATGCGATTCAGATCGCCGAGTTGCTGCACACGAAGGGCTTGCTCGGCACCGCCAAGTAGTGACGCCGCCTTCGGCTAGTGACGCGCTTTGAGCGGAGTGAGAGTGAAGTGCTTATCAGTGGTGTCCGCGCTTGCGCGAGCCTGCGCATGAACCGTGCCGCTAATCGACAAAGTAGAAGTGTCCTTCCAGTCGCTTGCTTTTCCTTCGTGCTCAAGCGGCAAGTGCCGCTTCTATTTTTACAGCACCTCAAACGCCCGGTTCGCTGCGATGTAGAGCGGGTGCTTCGGTGTTTGGTTGGCGTTTTTCCCGAGGCAGGCAATGTTCAGGTTGGGTAGCTCTCGGAATGTTTCCAGTAATGCCAAACAGGCGTGTTGGCGGTCCATGTGTAGGCCGTGGTTGCCCCAGCCGCCGACGATATCCAAGTGTCCGCCATTGAGCTCGTAGGCTTCGGTGATGGCGGCTCTGATGTGGGCGTCGTTCTCTGGGCCGATGGGGTCTTCGACGGCCATCATGTCCTTCGGATCAGTGGCACGGTAGGCGAAGATATTGAGCATACAAAACTCGTTGGCCCCTAGCCGCCCGCAAAAGGATTTGATGCGCGTGAGGGTTGGGTCGAGTTGGTTTTCGTCGGCGGTGGATGGGTTGAGGCAAATGAAGAGTGCGCGTCGGCGCTCAAAGAGCTCATCCCATTTGTGAAGCAGCGTGTAGCGGTAGCCGCGACACTCGGAAAAGGTGCAATCGTTTTGCATTGTGTCTATTGTGTTCTTGTCGCGTGCTATTTGACTGCATTCGCGGTGATGCACGGCCAATCATCCGTGCGGAATGGGGTGACGGGCAGGCCGTTGTGATCTTGCAGGTTTGCTACTGGATTGTTTGCCCATGCGTAGCGAACGGCGACTGGGTTGAGCACGCCCGCACTGGAGACGAGCACCTTGTTTTTACCGATAATCTTGGCGTCGGCCTTCACGAATACCTGGTCCTCCCCAGCTATGGTGAAACCGAATGGGTGCTTCACATCAAATGTGCGTAGCCCTTGGCTGCTGAGATGATCGAAGGTGAGTGCGATTGCGCTGTCACTGATTTGCATGGATGCGTAGCGCGGGCTTTGCGCGTCGATCTGGTAGCCGTAATCGTTCGCCAGTGCCAGTCGCACAAGGCGGTTGGCGACGGTGGTTTTGTCACGGGGATGGATATCGCGCCCTTCTCCGGCATCGATAATGACGGCTTGTCCGGTGTTCGGCAGGCTGAGTGTCATGGTTTGTGCTTCACGCAGCTCGGCCCAAGCACTGTCACTCGGTTCGGGCACTTCTTCCATGAAATCGGCGAGCTGCACCCAGTAGAACGGGAAGTCGCCTTGTTGCCAAAGGTCGCGCCATGTCGTAATCATTAGTGGGAAGAGGCTTCGGTATTGATAGGCGCGGCCTGAGTTGCTTTCGCCCTGATACCAAATGACGCCGCGGATGCCGTATCCGATGGTTGGATTCAGCACTCCGTTAAATAGATTGCTTGGTCGGTGTTGACCCGTTCGGAAATCTCTGGGCGAGCGTTTGTGGGGCTTTGGTTTGCCAGCGGCTTGCCATGCCTTAAATTCGGCTAGTTTGGTGTTATGCACTTCGTCCGTGTAGGCCGCGACTTTGGCATCCCATGACTCCAGCAGTTCGGTGTAAGTGTCGTCCGCTTCTAGAGCATCACGTGGCACCCATGCTTCGGCTGCTGAGCCACCCCATGCATTATCGATCAATCCGACGGGCACGCCGAGTGCGCTATGGATGCGGCTACCGAATAGATAGCCAACGGCGGAAAAGTTGCTCACTGCTTGAGGCGTGCAAATTCCCCATGCACCCTCGAAGTTGTTTTGTGGTTCTTGTGTGCCGACTTGTGGCACGGAAATGAGGCGGATTTCAGCATGGTTTGCGGCGGCGATTTCGACTGCCCCGTTGTTTGCTTTGTTGAGCGGCCACTGCATGTTGGATTGTCCCGAGCAGATCCAGACTTCACCAACCAGCACGTCGGAAATGGAAACCTGGTTGTTGAGACCTGAGACCTGAAGCACCTTTGGTTCAGCACTCGCATCCATCGGATTCAACTTAACACGCCATGTGCCTTCGGCGGTGGCGGTGGTCGTGTGCGATTGCCCGTCGAAACGGACGGTCACTTTCTCGCCAGCGTCTGCCTGTCCCCATACGGGGTTGGCGTGTTCACGCTGGAGCACCATGTGGTCGCCAAAGATATTAGGGAGTGTGACATCGGCTTCAATCGACGAGATGCCGAGGCTAAGGAGGGATGCTAGGAATAGGGGCGTCTTGAATAACTGCATGTGGGCAGATAAAGGCCTTCCCCCCCGATTGTGAAGGTCAAAGACCGGGCTGCTCCGATTTTGGCTGAGATTACGATTCGCAATCTGCTGCGTTTCAGTGGCAAACAGGTCTTTAACGCGCCCAACTGACTCATCTCCCCAAGGACGATGAACCTCTTTAAAGCCTTTTTCGAGTCGTTCAGTGGATCGGCAAAGGCCCCTTGGGAGCCGTGTCCACACGGAATACATCTGCGCGGAAAAAGGTGATTCGGTAATTCACCGAATTCGCGGTTTTCACGCTGAATTCTTGAGCCTCGGCTTCAGCAGTGAATGTCACAACCGCACACGGTTCAATCACTTGCAGGAAAGTGTAAATAGATTGCCGCTCACGTGAATGCACTGAGGGGAGAGTCTCATCTTGCAATACGCACATGTGCTCGAATGGTTACCTTTCCTGTGGTGTCCTACATGGGGTCTTGTGGGGCGATCTCGACGAGCAATTGCTTGTTTTTAACGAGTTTACCTTCTTCTGCCCTGATGGCTACGATGGTGCCGTCAAACGGCATAATGATGCAATTCTCCATCTTCATCGCTTCGAGGGTGAGCAGTGGGTCGCCTGCCTTGAGCGTTTGGCCGACTTCGGCAATAATCTGGAGCACCGTGCCTGGAATGGCGGCGAGTAGGTGATTTGGGTTGGGCGGACGCCATGCGCGACTCGCTTTCCACCCTTCGGTGATGATCGTGTCGTAAACACCTTCGATGGTGCGCAGTTTGCCGTGTTCGTCGGGTTTGTCTATCATGGGACGGAAGGGAATTGATTACTGTTGATGAAGGAGTGAAGCCAGTTGCCGTCGCTTAAAACGGTGGGACGCCGTGCTTTTTCTCCGGCCAATAAACCTGCTTGTCCCGCGAGACTTGCAGTGCATGGATCAGTCGGTCACGCGTTTCAGTCGGTTCGATGACTTCATCGACGTAGCCTTTGGAGGCTGCGACGTAAGGGTTTGCAAATTTTTCGCGATACTCGGCGATTTTTTCCGCGCGCATGGCTTCGGGATCGACGGAATCTTCAATCTCGCGTCGGAACACGATATTGGCCGCGCCTTCTGGTCCCATGACTGCGATCTCAGCGGTGGGCCATGCGAAGACGAAGTCGGCGCGCATGTGGCGGGAATTCATCGCGATGTAACCACCTCCATACGCCTTGCGGATGATGACGGTAATCTTCGGCACGGAGGCTTCGGAGAATGCGTAAAGCACCTTAGCACCGTGGCGAATCACACCCATGTGCTCTTGATCAATACCGGGTAGGTAACCTGGCATGTCTTCGAAAACAAGTAGTGGAATGCCAAAGCTATCACAATAGCGAATGAAACGGGCCGCCTTGTCGGAGCTGTCACAATCGAGCACCCCGGCGAGCACCTTGGGTTGATTGGCCACGATACCTACGGTTTCACCTTTCATGCGACCAAAGCCAATCACAATGTTAGGCGCAAAATGTTCCATCACCTCAAAGAAGTCGGAGCTATCCACGACCGCACCGATCACATCGCGGATGTCGTAGGGCAGCTTCGGGTTGCTGGGCACGATCTCTTCGATGTCTTTCGAAGGCTTGGGCTCGCACGGTGCGATATGGGGGGACCCCTTCTGGTTGTTGCGCGGAAGCAAGGTGACCAGCTTTTTGATCTGCTCGAAACATTCCAGCTCGTTCTGAGCATAGAAGTGGGCATTGCCCGTGACTTGAGCATGGATTTTCGCCCCGCCAATCTCCTCCATCGTGTAATCTTCGCCCAACACGGTTTTGATCACGCTGGGCCCAGTGATAAACATCTTGGAAATATTTTCGACCACGAACACAAAGTCCGTTAGCGCGGGTGAATATACCGCTCCGCCTGCGCAAGGCCCGAGGATTACGGATAGTTGCGGGATGACGCCTGATGCCATTGTATTGCGGTAAAAGATTTCACCATAACCGGCGAGGGAGTTCACTCCTTCTTGGATACGTGCGCCGCCGGAGTCGTTGATACCGATGATGGGCACGCGGATCTTTAGCGCGTGATCCATGATCTTACAGATCTTGCGCGAGTGCATCAAGCCGAGCGATCCCCCGGCCACTGTAAAGTCTTGTGCGTAAATACAAACGGGAGCCCCGTTGATCGTCCCCGTGCCGATGATCACGCCGTCACCTTGGAGCTTCTTTTTCTCCATATCAAAATCGCGCGCCACATGCTCGACGAACATGTCGTATTCGCGAAAGGAATTGTCGTCGAGAATCGCAATAATACGCTCTCGTGCGTTGAGCTTCCCCATTGCCTTCTGCTTTGCTTGGGCTTTGTCGCCGCCACCCTTCTCGGCAGCTTTCTTCCGATTGCGCAGATCTAGTATAAATTTTTTGAATGACATGGCTTCTTGGTAGCAGGTGTGCTAATATCAGCAACTGCTAAATTGCCGATTGGCCAATAAAAACACCTCTCGGTGTTTAAGAGGATGGGAGGGGCGCCCAAATTAATCTCTCTCCTCGGGGGCAATTCGTTGCGAAATGTGATGTGTGGTGGTTGACCTTCGGCCTGAAAGTGTGCGAATTTTCCGCATGGAACCGAATTATTCAAAATTGGCTAAAGTGTTGACCGGATTCTCGACGAATTTGCAAAAGGGGGAGCGTGTCTTAATTGATGCATTTGATATCCCTCAGGCGATGGTGGTCGCTTTGGTGCGCGCCGTGCGTGAACTCGGGGCGATTCCGTTTGTGAACCTACAGGATGCGCGTATTAGCCGAGAACTCGTCAACGCGATCGATGCCGAGCAGTTTGAAACACAGGCAGCTTGGGAGCTGGCACGTATGCAGAAAATGGATGCTTACATCGCGGTGCGTGGTTCGGATAATATTTTTGAAATGTCGGACGTCGATCCCGCGAAGGTTTCTCGTGTGATGAAGGCGATGAAGGCGGTGCTCGATTACCGTGTGAATAAAACGAAGTGGGTGATTCTCCGCTGGCCGACACCTGCGATGGCGCAACAGGCGATGATGAGCACGGAGAGCTTTGAAGATTTCTTCTTCCGCGTATGCACGCAGGACTATTCTCGCATGGTGGAGGGGATGCAGGCACTGGAGACGTTGATGACCAACACGGATCAGGTGCACCTCAAGGGGCCGGGTTTGGATCTGCGCTTTTCGATTAAAGGGATTGGAGCGGTTGCTTGTGGCGGCTCGCATAACATTCCCGATGGTGAGGTCTTCTCTTGCCCGGTGAAAGATTCCGTCGAAGGGGAGGTCACTTTCAATGCACCGACCATTTATCAAGGCGTATCCTTTGACCGGATACATCTTAAATTTGAAAAGGGTAAGGTCGTGCACGCTGACGGATCGAATGCGGAGCGTTTGAACGAGATCCTCGATACGGATGCTGGCGCACGCTACATCGGTGAATTTGCGATTGGTTTTAATCCACATATTCTGGAGCCGATGCGTGACATTCTCTTTGATGAGAAAATCGCGGGCTCCTTTCACTTTACGCCGGGCCAGGCCTACGAAGAGGCGGATAATGGCAATCGCTCGCAAGTGCATTGGGACATGGTGCAGATTCAACGCCCCGAGTATGGCGGCGGTGAGATCTGGTTTGATGGTGAGCTGATCCGTAAGGATGGCTTGTTTGTCAGAGACGACCTCAAGAAGCTCAATCCTGAGTATCTGTTGAATGGTTAATGGCTGATGGCGAATGGTTTACTCCTAATTTTTAATTCCTAATTGTTCCTTCAGTCGCCCAAAGGGCACCCACTTCAATCACCCCTCCGGGGCAAATCGTTCCGATTCACCATCTCCGCGCTGCTCGCGCTGCGTCTAAATTTTCAATTCATCCTCGTGCATCCTCCAATTACTCCCAAAACTGCTGATTTCATTCATCGTCTGCCGAAGACGGAAACGCACCTACACATTGAAGGCGCGTTGCCGTATCAGTTGTTGCAGGACTTAGACCCTGAGCAATTCAGCGAGCAGCAGGCGTGTTGGGCACAGGATTTTAAGTGGAAGTGTTTTGAGGATTTTGAGCACCATTTGATCGAGCATGCGATGCAGTGGTTTACCACGCCGGAGCGTTATTACGAGGCGGCGAAGGTCATCTTCGAAGGGCAGCTCGCGCGGAATGTACGCTATGTGGAGACTTCGTTTCATGCCGGGATGATTCAGTTTATTGATATTCCCGGGCCGGAGATCTTGGCGGCGATTCGAAGTGCGGTGCCTGCGGGCATGGAAGTGCGCGTTTTCATGGGCATGGCGCGGAATTCTTATAATGAGGTGTTGGCGCCGGTGTTGGAGGAGTGTGTGCATTGGGACGGCCTCGCGGGGCTCGATCTGCATGGCGTCGAGTATTTACCTCTGGAGGATTGGACGCCAAAGCTGTGGGCGAAGGCTCGCGATGCAGGATTAGAGATGAAAGCCCATGCGGGTGAATTTGGCCCTGCCGAGAACGTGCGTGAGGCGATTGAAGTGCTGAACGTGCGTCGTATCCAACACGGTGTGCGCGCGATCGAAGACGATGTGGTGGTCGATCTAGCCATTGAGACCAGCACCACTTTTGACGTCTGCCCAATCAGTAATGTGAAGCTCAACGTGGTGAAGGAACTCGAGGAGCACCCCATTCGTCAACTCGTGGATCGTGGCTTACGCTGCACCATCAGCACCGATGATCCGTTCTCGTTCGGTAACAATATTGAAGATGAATATGCGGCATTGAGCGCGGGCTTACAGTTTAGTCATGCCGAACTCGCGCAGCTTGCCAAAAATGGATTTGAGGTCGCGTTAGTCGATGAGGCCACGCGTGCCCAGTGGATCGCCGAAGTCGATGCAGTCGCTGCCGAGTAGCTGTAAGAGAGCATGCAGGAATGTCATCTCACATAAGTCGGGGACGTGTGAAGTTCGCACGAATCAGCTCCTTCCCTTACCAAGGGAAGGTGGATCGCGACTTGTCCGCCGTAGCTCGAAGAGCGAAGGAGGAAGCGAGACGGAAGGGTTCTCCGCAGCGCCTGAGCGATATTTAGCAGCTTGGCACAAATAACTGTGAAACCCCCTCCGTCTCGGCAGACCGAGCCACCTCCCCTTGGCAGCCGTCTTCGCTCTAAGCGAGCTACGCCGTGCCAAGGGGGAGGAGTTTTAAGAAGAGCATAAATAACGCTAACTTGACGAGACAAATATATGTAGAAGGATATGCTTCGCAGGGGAGGAGTTTAAAGTATCGCATTCATAGCGATAACTTGACGATACAGAGATGTCTTACTGCTAGCAGCGCTTACGTTTGCGTAGCCATAATGAGACGCCGAGTGCACTGGTGAGTAGAATCAATAAGCACGCGATCACAGTGAGCCAGTCGCGCAGTTCTTTACTTAGCGGATCGGCGAAGTGGAACTTGTGCAGGTTAATGAAAATCAAGGCCTCGGCGATGTCGCTTGGCTTGGTGCGTTTGCTCAGGTGTGCATAAGGCGTATCGACGGCGATGCTGAGATACGGGCTGTTCGTGAGTTTGACGATCTGCACGGGCAGGCGTTTGTAGATGAAGCCGTATCGGTTGGTAAAGCTCGTGGCGAGTTCGGTCTGAGTGGCTTGGGCGGTGGGACTCTCGCTGAAGTGAATCGCGAGCTCGGTGGCGTAACGTGCGTCGCCGTTTTCAAGCATTGTGCCGTCGTGGCAGCTGGCATAGGCGGACTGCCCGGGTGTTTCTCGGTTCATTAAACTGAGACGATAATACGCCTGACCATCGATCCGCGCGAATGCAATGTCCTGCACGGGGTGTTTGCTTTGTGTAATGAAATCGCTGAGTTCGTAGTCGAACTCATGGCTCTCGACCGCTGGATGGTGTGCCTCCATGAAGCCCCAGTCGAAAGTGTATTTTTTGAGAACGTGCGTGAGTCCCGATAGCGCGGCCATGATATAGAAGAGCGCGGTGACGATACCGATCAGTCTGTGGAAATACCGATCCTTGCGCATCTTACGTTTTGAGCCGTTGCGAAAGGTGGACGGTAGGCAGGCCCAAATGGAGACGCCGCCGATGCCGACCCATAGGGCGAGGGCGATAAAGATACTGACGAGTGTGACGCGTAGCGGACTCGATTCATTGCCTAGGAAATACCACGTGTGGAGATGAGCGAAGAGTGCTTTTTGTATGCGCGTGGTGGCATTGGAGTAGGTGGCAAGTTTTCCGGTGACGGGATCGACGTAGACCTCGAATTGATTGTCGGCGTCGAAGCGCACGCGGTAGGCGGGCAGCAGACGATTGATGAAGCGATAGCTGGTGCGGAATTCGGTGAGGCGCTCGGTTTCGGTGATTTGATCGGTGCTGTAGCCCGTGTAGCCGAGCGCGAGTTGTTGCACGAGTGCGAGTTCTATGTCCGGTGCGGACTCGCCTGTGAGTGTCGAGTAGTAGTCATTCGTGCCACCGCTGTGGATGATTTGATAATACCACTGCCCGTCGATTTGCTTCATGTGCAGGTTGTCGATGCGGTTGATGGCGTGGCGCTTCAGCACATCCTCGATGTCGACTTTCAACACGGCAGCAGGAATAGCTTGTGGACGTAAGAAGCGATGCGCTATCTCCGGCTTTGACCAGTTGGCCATGAACGGGTGGAGAATGCCGCTGAGTGCCCATAGGATGACGGGCAGCGCGAGTATGCGCGCGAACCAACGGTGTGATTTGTAGAAGAATGTTTTCATCGATCGTATGTATAAAATGGATACTTAGAAGTGTAGGCGCATGCCGAGGTAGGCGCTAATGCCGTTGCCTGGACTGTAAGCGCTAGCTGCATTGAACGGATTGATCGTGACGGTGTTGATGGTGCGCTCGTCGAAGAGGTTATCTACTCCGCCGTAGAGTGAGAGCTGTTCGTTGATTTTGTAATCGCCCGAGAGGTTTACGAGTGTGAAGGGGTCGGTGCTTTCGAGGTTGTTCGCGTTATTGACCTCTAGGCCGCTGGCGAGACGCTCGACGGTGAGTGCGATGCGCCACAGGCCTGTTGGCTCTTCGATGCGTAGGCGGGTGGTGAGCACATGCTCGGCAATGCCGGGGATTTGGTTGTCGTCGTATTCGCCGCCATCGAAGGAGAAGTCATTCCATTGATAGCTGGCATCTAGGAAGAGATTCACGGGGGCTGTCACGGAGAGGTCGGGCAAGAGGTTTAACGTCCATGCGGTTTCGATGCCTTGACGCAGCGTGTCATGATTCTCAGAGACGTAACCTCCTGGGCGTATTTCGGCATCGATGAAATCGTCCTCGATCTCAGAGTAGTAGAACGTGAGTTCACCGCTGTAGCGCGGACGGTCGATACGGGAGCCGACTTCGTAGGTGCTCGCGGTTTGGGCGTCGAGTGCGCCGGAGGATTCGCCGAAGGTGGGGGCTTCGAAGGATTGGCTGTAGTTGGCAAACAGTTTCCATTCGTTGGTGAGCGCATAGATGACTGCGAATCGTGGGGTGGTGCCGTCGTAGCTTTCGTCGAATTTGTCGATCGTGCTGCCTCTGTCGTCTTGTTGACCGCTGTTGATGTGTCGATCGCGTTGCGCATGTTGCCAACCGATGCCATAGATGAGTGAGAGTGCTTCGGTTAGGTGGCTTTCATTCTCGATGTAGAGCTGGAAGTTTTCGGCGCCATCGGTGTAATCGTTGTTGAGTGAACGAGGGGGGCCTCCTCCGTAAACGCTGCGGTAGCCGCCGACGTCGTTATCGCCCCAACTATAGAGCAGGGAGGTGCGTAAGGTTTGATCGATATCCGCTATGGCGAAGTTCGACGTGCTGCGTCCGCCTAGTCCGTATTCCTTGGTGTCGTAGTCGATCAGATTGGCGGGGCGTTTACTACGGGTGAGGTGGTCGAGGTCGAGGATTTGGTAGTAGTTGAAGAGCTCGACTTGTGTGTGGTCGAGATCGACGGCTGTCTTTTGTGCGACACGGAAGGTGGAGAGGTCGCGGTCTTCTGCACCGAGGTTGTTAGACTTTTTCGGATCGTGAATCGCTTCGTATTTGGTGAGGCCGGAAGCGAGGTCGGCATCGGAGTCGCTATAAAGAATATAGGCGCGGGTGATGGCTGTGTCGCTCCAGCTGTAGCCGTAGTTGGCGGTGGTGTTGAAGTCGCGCCAGCTTTGGTGGCTGCGGTAGCCGTCGGATTCGTTCCAACTCGCGCTGACATACGCATCGCTGCGACCTTCTTGTATGCCGTAGCCGACGTAGCTGCGTGTCGTCTCGAAGCTGCCGTATTCGAACTGCGCTTCGCCGCCAGGGTTCGAGATGCCGGTCTTTTGCACGAAGTTAATGCTGCCGCCGATTTGATTGCCGCCGTATGCGAGTCCGTTGCCGCCGCGAAAGACTTGCACGTAGCTGGTGTTCATTGGATTGTAGGCACGGGTGTAAAAGGAACCGTCGATACTGTTGGCGGGAATGCCGTCGATTAACAAGGTGAGCCCACGGTTGCCGTAGCGGCGAGTCGCGCCACTGCCGCGCACGGAGAGGCGGGCGTCTTGAATGACTGATCCGGCCTGCGCATAGACGCCGGGATCGAATCGAAAAATGTCGGCGGTGGTGTTCACGCGGCCGATGAATTCGGTATCGAGGTCGATGACGGATGTGCCGCCTGCGGTGTCTTGCGCGAGCGCCTCGGCATCGAGTGCGGTTGCATCGAGGAGCGGTGCGTTGGTTTCTTCGACTGTGAGCGTCGGCAGTGCTTGGACGTCGGTGGTCGGAGTGGCAGTTGCTGAAAGTGTTGCACAGAGGAGTGCACAGGTAAGGGTGTGTCGTTTGGTCATTTGGTAGAAAAGTATGTGAGCCATCCCGGATGGGCATGGTCGGGTGTTACGAAGGCGAACGAGCATGTCGCGACTCTGAATTCGTGCAGGCATAGGCGCTGCGTGCAGAGTCGCGTATTCGTGAATCCACTCTCTTGTAGTGCGATTCGTTCGATGGAGTCGGTTTAGACGCGTGCGGCCTTGGGCGGCGGCGGGTCTAGCTTGGCTCGTTGGCAACCGATGAGTTTCGAATCGGTGCGTTGCCATTTACTTTCCTGAGGGGCGTTGTTGAACGCTAAATTGTGTGCGACTGTTGGCGGAGTCAGTAAGGTCAGCTTGAGTGAGCTGACGAACTGAACCGATTGCTCTTTGAGTTCTGTCTGCGTTTGCACGAAGTCGCACATGCCGCAGATTTCTTGTCCTTCGAGGATCAACTCAAAGGCTTCGTTGGCCGGCATATAGCGCGTGAGCTGATTCGTCATCTGCGTCCACGCCGTCAATTGCATGCACAGCAAGAGTAGGCCGCTTTGGCCTAGCATCCATAGCAGTAGCGCGATGCGCACTGTTCGCTGTGTGGTCGTATTCAAGAGTGGATGAGGTTTATCAGATGTTTGGAGCAGTCAAGCGAATCTGCTGAGTTCTATTAGTGCGCTTCCAGCCAGTTGTCGCCGAGGCCGATGTCGATCTCGATGGGGCATTTCAAATCGAGTGCCTTTTTCATGGCGTTTTCCTGAATGCGGGACATTTTGGAGATATAGGAGTCAAGTGAATCGACTGTGTTGCATTCGGATGTTTGAGTTTTGATTGACAATTATTACGCGAGGCGTAATTTAGGGTCTAATGATTCTCAGCTTTAAAGGGAAAGCAACTAAAGCTTTGTGGGGTGGGAGAAGTTCGAAATTACCAGCGGACATCTTACAGCGTGCTAGCGACAAGCTAAACGTTATTGATGCCGCCTCATCCCTTGAGTCTTTGCGTGTGCCTCCGAGCAATCATCTCGAAGCGTTAAGTGGCAATCGTAAAGGCCAGTATAGCATCCGTATCAACAATCAATGGCGTATCTGTTTCCTTTGGAAGGACGGGAACGCTCAGGAGGTAGAAATAACTGACTACCATTAACCAGCAATCAAATTATCATGACTCCCGAAGCCAAAGCCATGCTCGCCGCCACTCCTGGCGGCATTCTCCTGCGTGAATTCCTCGATCCTATGGGGATCTCTCAAGCTGAGCTTGCCCGCCGCACTGGTATCCCTGCGTCGCGTATCACCGAGATTGTTAAAGGTCGCCGTGCCATGAGTGCTGAAACAGCACTCGCTCTGGGTATTTTCTTTAATATGGAAGCGCAGTTTTGGATGAATCTCCAGTCCCACTACGATTTGCGCCGTGCCCAAATTGAGAAAGAGGCCGAATTACGCGAACGAATTGACTCACTACCTGTTGCCGCGGTCGCTGAAGAAGGGGCACCGTATAATGGCAGGTGAGATGTTCGTTTGGTTTCTAGTGCGCTTCGAGCCAGTTGTCGCCGAGGCCGATGTCGATCTCGATCGGGCACTTTAAATCGAGGGCTTTTTTCATGCCTTCGGTGATCAATGCGCGCACGGCTGTTTCTTCGGAGGGATCGAGGTCAAAGATCAATTCATCATGCACCTGAAGGAGCATGCGGGTGTTGAGCTTCTGTTTGGTCAATGCATTTTGCACGTTCACCATGGCGATCTTGATCATGTCGGCGGCGGTGCCTTGGATCGGCATGTTGATCGCGTTGCGCTCTGCGGCGGCGCGGATCGTGCCATTTCGTGAATTAATATCGTTCAAGGTGCGGCGGCGGCCAGTGATGGTTTCGACGTAGCCCTTGGCTTTTGCGCTGTCTTGCATGCGGCTCATGTAGCCAGGGATGCCAGGGAATTGGGCAAAGTAATTGTTGATGATCTCTTGTGCTTCGGTGCGCGAGACAGTGCCGAGGCGTTGCGCGAGTCCAAACGCGGAGATGCCATAAGGGATGCCGAAGTTCACCATCTTGGCGGTGCTGCGTTGCTCGCGGGTGACGGCGTCAAGTTCGACGTCGAAGATCTTCGCGGCGGTGGCGGCGTGAATGTCGCGGCCTTCGCGGAAGGCGGTGAGCAGGCCTTCGTCTTCGGTCAATGCCGCCAGAATGCGTAGCTCGATTTGCGAGTAGTCGGCCGACAGCAGTTTCCAGCCTGGGCGTGCGATAAAGGCTTTGCGGATTTCGCGGCCTTGGGCGCTGCGCACGGGAATGTTCTGCAGATTGGGATCGTTGGACGAGAGGCGACCAGTCGAGGTTTGGACTTGGCCGTAGTTGGTGTGAACACGGCCAGATTTTGCATCGATTGAATTCGGTAGTGCGTCGATATAGGTGCTCTTGAGTTTGGTCAGCTGACGATACTCCAGAATGTTGGCGACGATCGGGTGCTTCGACGCGAGCGAGGAGAGCACTTGTTCGTTGGTCGCGTATTGGCCGGTCTTGGTTTTTTTCGGCTTTTCGACGAGCTTGAGGTCGTCGAACAAGACTTCGCCGAGTTGCTTCGGCGAGTTGAGGTTGAACTCGCGACCCGCGGCGGCGCTGATGGATTCGTGCAGCTCGGCGATGTGGCCTTCCAGCGATTTGCCAGTTTCGGCGAGTGTCGCGGGGTTCATCAAGATGCCTTCGCGCTCCATGGTGACGAGCACGGGGAGCAGGGGCGTTTCGATTTCGTAAAAGACTTTGGCTTGGCCGCTCTCTTCGAGTTTGGCTTGAAACAATTCCCATAGTTGCAGGGTGACGTCCGCATCTTCGATCGCGTAGTTGGCGAGGGCTTGCGGATCGACGCCAGAGTAATCGATGGTCGCGCCTTTCTTGGCGTCCGGCACGAGTTCGTTAAAACGAATCGTGGTGTATTTGAGGAAGTCTTCGGAGAGCGTGTCGAGATTGTGACGCTGTTCAGGATCGATCAACGCATGCGCCAGCATGGTGTCGTAGCATTGGCCTGCGACGGCGACGCCTTGTTCGGCGAGGATCGAGAGGTCGAATTTTAGATTGTGGCCGATCTTGTTGAGCGCGGCGTCGGCGAACACTGGGCGCAGCGCGTCGAGTGCTTTGCTAGCATTGGTGGAGGTCGGCACGAACCAACCGCTGTGTGGCTTGGTGCTGAAGGAGATGCCGACGAGATCCACGCTGCGCGGGTTGAGGCCGGTGGTTTCAGTGTCGAAAGCGAAGCTGCCCGCTGCGCGGAGTTCTGCGACGAGCTCGGTGAGTTTGTCGGCGGAATCGGCGATGCGGTAGTCGGTCTTAGTATCGGCGAAGGTTTGGAGCGCGATGTCAGTGAGGAAATCGAGCTGGCCGGATTCAGGCGCGGAGGCGTTGCCTTTTTGTGAGGCCTTTGCCTTTTCGTCGTCTTCGCTCATTAGGACGAGTTCAGATGCGGCTTCTTGAAATTTGAAATCGTTGCCGAAAATACGTTTGCCCAAGGTGCGGAATTCGAACTCGGCGAAGAGCGGCACCAGTTTGTCTTTGCTCGGAGTGTCGAGGCGTAGGCTGTCCCACTCGGCATCGACCGGCACATCGAGTTGAATCGTGGCCAAGGTTTTAGATAGGCGGGCTTGTTCGGCGTTGTCGCGCACACGCTCCTGTTGCTTGCCTTTGAGCTTGTCGACGTTGTCGATGATGTTGTCGACGTTGTCGTAGGCTTTCAGGAGTTTAGCGGCGGTCTTCGGGCCGATGCCTGGAATGCCGGGAATGTTGTCGGACACGTCGCCACAGAGGCCGAGCATGTCGATGACTTGATCGACGCGCTTGATGTCCCATTTCGCTAGGATCTCATCAATGCCTAGGATCTCGGCGCCGTCGCCTTGGCGGGAAGGGCGATACATTTTGATCTTCTCGGTCACGAGTTGGCCAAAGTCTTTGTCGGGCGTAACCATGTAAACTTCGTCAAACCCATCGGCCTCGGCGCGGTGGGCGAGGGTGCCGATAATGTCGTCGGCCTCGTAGCCATCCATTTTGAGGACGGGGATGCCAAAGGCTTCGGCGACACGGCTGAGGTGTGGCATGGCGGCGGCGAGGTCTTCCGGCATCGCCTCGCGTTGTGCCTTATATTCGGGGTGTAGAATGTGGCGCGCGGTCGGCGCGGAGGTATCAAAGACGACGGCTAGGTGGCTCGGTTGCTTTTTGGTGACCAGTTCGATCAGTGTGCCGGTAAATCCAAAAATGGCCGAAGAATTGAAGCCTTTAGAGGTATAAATCGGGCTACGGATCAGGGCAAAGTGTGCGCGGTAGGCGAGGGCCATACCATCGAGGAGATAAAGCGTCTTAGACATGTAGAAAACGTCCAACATTGAACGCCGAACGTCGAACATTGAATCAGGTATTTTTTTACCGACTGAGCGCGTTCACTGATTGGCACGTCGGCAGTGCGCTGCGGGCTCCAGCTTTCAGGCAGGTGAGGGCGCCGACGGCGCTGGCGCGGCGGATGTTTTGCTTGGGCGATAGCCCTTCGGCTAGGCCGAGGGCGAATGCTCCGTGAAAGGCGTCGCCGGCTCCGGTGGTATCGACGGGCTCGATGTCAAAGGCGGGCGTGTGGTGTTGGCCGTATTCGTCTTGCCAATACACACCATCGGCTCCCCAGGTGCAGGCGATAAAGGGGGCGGTGCCATCGAGTGCAGCGAGTGCAGTGCGTGGCTCGTCCTCGCCGCTGTAGTGCTTGGCGAATTTCTCGGAAGTGATCAGGTAGTCGACCTTGTTGAAGAGCAGCATTGTGCCGTCGTTGACTGAGCCGGCGTCGAGCACCGTGGGGATGCCGAGTGCGCGGGCTTCTTCGACGAGCGCGAGCGAGAGCAGCGGTTGATGGCCGTCAATCAGTAGCACTTTGGCAGGAAACTGTGCTAGTTGGATTGTGTCTTCTGGTGCGAGCGCGGAGGGCGAACGATAGTCGATGATCGAGCGGTCGCCGTTGGGCTTGATGGTGACTGCTGCGACGGGCGTCGGTGCATCGCCGCGGTGGAGGACATCGGCCAGCACGCCATCGTCGGCGAATTCACGCAAGTGCGCGTCGCCGAAAGCATCGTTGCCGAGATAACCACTGAAGCGGGCTGAGCCGCCGAGTCGTGCGATGGTGACTGCCGCATTCGCCGCCGGGCCACCGCCGCAGGTGTGCATGTTGGTGGCGCGCAGCTTTTCATCCGCAGTGGGGTGGTGCGACGCGTTAAAATTAATGTCCACACACGCATAGCCTACACAAAGGACGTCTATCGTTGGATACTCCACAACCAGCAACCTTCAACGTGCAACCGACCGCGCTCCTAGTAAACGTCGCGCAGGTAGCGCTTATCGGCTTTGAGTTGCTTGACGTAGTCGATGGCAGCTTCGTCGCTGAGGCCACCTTCTTGGGCGATCACATCGTGCAGTGCTTTGTCGACATCGAGTGCCATGCGGGTGGCATCGCCACAGACGCAGAAGGACGCACCTTCTTCGAGCCATGCGTAGAGCTCTTTGGCGTTCTCACGCATGCGGTCTTGCACGTAAACTTTGTCCTTTTGGTCGCGGGAGAAGGCGACGTCGAGCTTAGTCAAGATGCCGTCTTCCAAGTAGTCTTGCCACTCGGTCTGGTACAGGAAGTCGGTGAGGTAGTGCTGGTCACCAAAAATGAGCCAGTTCTTGCCCTTAGCTTCCGTGGCTTGGCGCTCTTCGATGAAGGCGCGGAACGGTGCGATACCAGTGCCAGGGCCAACCATGATCAGTGGTAGGTCTGAGTTGGCTGGGATTTTGAAATGCTTGTTTGGTGTGACAAAGATGTCGACCGTGTTGCCTTCTTCGATGCGGTCGGAGAGATAGGACGAGCAAACGCCATTGCGTGAGCGACCATTCGAATCGTAGCGAACCACGCCGACGGTGAGATGCACTTCACCGGGATGCGCCTTCGGGCTCGATGCGATCGAGTAGAGGCGAGGTGGCAATTTACGCATGGTGCCAGCGAGTTGGTCAGCAGTGATGCTTTTCGCGGGGAAATCGACGAGTACGTCGATGATTTCGCGGCCCCAAGTGTAATCCTTGAGTGCTTCTTTGTCTTCGATTAGGGCAGTGAGCTTCGCATCTTGTGCGATCTCGTTGTAGCGCTTGAGAACTGGAAGTGAAATCGCAGTTGCGTCGAGCTTGCGTGTAAGCGCATCGCTGAGTGTGCATTCGCCGTCTTTGAGTGTGACCGTGCTGCTGCCGTCGAGTTTGGTGGCTGCGAGGATCGCGTCCACGACGTCTTGGGCGTTGTGGGGGATCACTGCCAGCGCGTCGCCGGCTTCATACGTGAGGCCAGAGCCTTCGAGGTTGAATTCGAGGTGGACGGTTTCCTTGGCAGAGCCTTCGCCGTTGAGCATGACACGTTCGTTGAGCTCGGATGGGAATGGGTTTTTACGAGAGTATTTAACGGTCGCGGTGGCTGCAGGAGTGGCGACTGCGGCAGGCGCTGCTGCCGGTGCGGCCAATGCTTTGAGCGAGGCGAGGGCGCCTGTGCTCCATGCTGCATAATCGTCGTCGAAATCAACATCGCAATCCTTGCGGTCGAAGACGCGTTGTGCGCCGAGCGCTTTGAGGCGAGCGTCGATATCGATGCCCATCTTGCAGAAATGTTCGTAGCTGGTGTCGCCGAGGCCTAGCACGGAGAAACGTGTGCCTTCAAGCTTCGGTGCTTTGTCGCCCATGAATGCTTCGATGAAATCGACGGCATTTTCAGGGGGATCACCTTCGCCCCAAGTGCTCACGAGCACGAGTAGGTTGTCAGTGCCTTTGAGCTTGGCTGGCTTGATGTCGCCCATGCTCACTGCCTTCGCTTTGAAGCCTAATTTTGTGGCGGCTTTCACTGTTTGATCGGCGAGGCTTTCGGCGTTTCCAGACTCGGAGCCGAACAATACGGTCAATTCCGGAGCCTTCGTCGCAGCGACCGGTGCGACTGCTGCACCGCCTTGACCGGCACGGAGGCCGCTGATGAAGCCCTCCATCCAGATCAATTGATCGGGTTGGAGATTCGGCAGGAATCCGTTAAGCCATTGCACCTGATCCGGTGTGAAGGGGGCTGTGTTGGGTAGGAAAGCGTCAGAGTTGCTCATGATTGGTAGCGATTGGAAGGTCTATGGATGAAAGCACCGAATGGCTGAAATGCTAGCTTGAATTCGGCTTTTTGCTCTTTTCTTAGGTTTATGAGTGACAAACTAAAGAAAGGAGCTAGGTTGACTGCAAGATTTAATATTCGAATCCTTTAATCTTCTACGTTTACATGGGTTCGTTGAGCACATTTATTCCCAGTTCGATTATGATTTCCGACAGTCAAACACCACAAAAACTCCACAAAAACGAAGGCATCAAAGATAGCAGCAACTATCTGCGCGGCACTATTCTTGAGGGATTGGCCGATGTCTCGACCGGTTCGATTGCTGCCGATGACCAGCAGTTGACGAAATTTCATGGTCTTTACCAGCAAGATGATCGCGATGTGCGCAGTGCGCGTCGCAAGCACAAGTTGGACAAGGCATACTCGTTTTTGGCGCGTATCTGCTTGCCCGGCGGTGTTTGCACGCCCGAGCAGTGGATCGTGATGGATGAGCTCGCTAACTATTGTGCGTTTAACACGCTCAAGCTGACTACGCGTCAGGCATTTCAGTTGCATGGCATCTTGAAGGGGAACCTCAAAGACGTTATCAGCCGTTGTAATGATGTGGCGATGACGGCGCTCGCTGCTTGTGGTGACGTGAATCGCAATGTGATGTGCAATCCCAACCCGCTAGCTTCCGAGTTGCATACTCAGGTGCAACGGATCACCGACGAGATTGACGCGCACCTGAAGCCGCAGACTCCGGCATTTTCCGAAATGTGGCTGGATGGCAAGCCGCTCAAGCTGACCGTGCCACAAGCTGCTGAGCGCTCTTTGGACTGTGGCGGCACTGATGTGGAGCCGCTGTATGGTAAGACCTACCTACCGCGTAAGTTTAAGATCGCAGTGGCGATTCCGCCTTACAACGACGTCGATATCTTTGCGAACTGCCTCGGCTTTATCGCTATTATCGAAGACGGCAAACTTGCCGGTTTCAACGTAACCGTCGGTGGTGGCATGGGCATGACCCATGGTAATGAGAAGACTTTCCCGCGCTTGGCAGACGTCATGGCATTTTGCACGCCAGAACAAGCAGTGGCAGTCGCCGAGAAGATCGTCACCATCCAACGCGACAATGGCAAACGTGAGGAGCGCACCAATGCGCGTTTCAAATACACCGTTGAGCGTCTCGGAGTGGACTGGATTCGCAACGAGCTCGAAAGCCGTCTCGGTTATAAACTCGAAGACGCACGCGACTACAAATTTACCAGCACGGGCGACCGCTACGGCTGGTGCGAAGGCACTAACGGCAAGTGGAACCTCGGTCTCTTCATCGAAGGGGGCCGTATCGTCGATACCGAAGGCAGCCCGCTTAAGGCTGGTATGCTCGAAATTGCGAAGGTGCACACTGGCGACTTCCGCCTGACCGGAAATCAGAACCTGCTGATCGGTGATGTTGATGCAACTGATAAGGATCAGATCGACGCCCTCGTCGAGCAATACGGCCTCGATGCCTATAAGACCGCATCCGGTATGCGCCGCAGTCAGATTGCTTGTGTAGCGCTACCGACTTGCGGACTTGCACTTGCAGAGTCCGAGCGCTACCTGCCGACTTTGGTCACCGACCTCGACGTGATCCTTGAAGAAGCCGGTCTGCGCAACGACGAGATCGTGATCCGCTCGACTGGTTGCCCGAATGGCTGTGGCCGCCCGTATCTCGGTGAAATCGGCTTGGTCGGTAAAGTTCCCGGGAAGTATAATTTGTATCTCGGTGCCGGCTTCGATGGCGAGCGCCTGAACAAGCTCTACCGCACCTCGATCACGCACGAGCAGATCATCGACGAACTACGCCCGATTCTCTTGGCCTACGCCAAGGAGCGCAACGAAGGCGAACGCTTCGGCGACTTCACCATCCGCAAGGACTACGTGAAAGCGACGACTGCGGGGAATAACTTCCACGCGAATATCGCAGAGTAGTTTTTGTTGGTGTCCTATTCACGCATCGCACGGTTTTATAAGCTGATCGAAAAGGTTACGATTGGTCGCGCCTTGCTGGATGCGCGGCTCGCGCACTTGGACCGGCTTGCGGCAGGCCCGAAGGTTCGGCATGCGTTGTTGGTGGGCGAGGGGAATGGCTCGTTTCTGCTGCCGTTCACGCAACGATTTCCAGGTGCAGAAATCACCGTGCTGGATGAAAGCCCTGCGATGTTGCAGGTCGCGCAAGCCAGACTTGCAGCCGCAGGCGTGGACACCGCCCGCATTACCTTCCGCCAAGCTGACATGACGAGCGAGTCACTGCCCGAGGGGCGCTACGACTTGATCGTGACCTTGTTCTTTTTCGACAATTTCGATGGGTCCACTGTCCGGCAGATCGTGCTGAACCTAGAGAGCGCTAGCACGCTGACAGCGCAGTGGTTGCTGTCCGACTTTCAGATCCCCGCGAGCGGTTGGCGTCGCGTCCGCGCGCAAGTTTGGCTTGCGGTGCTCTATGCTTTCTTTCGCTGCGTCGCGGCGATCCCCGCCCGCTGCGTGCCGCCAACTGAGGCGATTCTTGAGGCGACCAGCTTTAAGCCATTCGCCGCTAAAACCTACTGCGGCGAAATGCTCTATAGCACACTGTATGTGCGAAATCACATTGGGTAGCGCACACTCATGACTGGTGAATTGCGAGTTCTGTGTCCTATCAATACTGCCCATTTCCCTGAAATCGCGCAGTCCCTCAAAAAAATGAAAAATTTACGGAACTTCTTTGTAACCGTGCGGACTACGTAAAGCGTCATGCAGTGCATGGCTTTTTCATATGTTAGTTAGGGGTAACTAGTAAGGTAAAAAACAAACTCCCCACCTCTCTTCGGAGAGGTGGGGTTTCATGTGTCTGGGCACAAAAAAAACGCCCGTTAAGGGCGCTTCTCGTAGTAGACGCTAAAGCGTCTATTTGCTTAAATTAAGCAGCGTTCACATTCGTCGCGCAGGGACCTTTTTGTCCCGAACCAACTTCGAATGTTACTTTCTGACCTTCATCAAGGGAGGCATAGCCATCCATCTGAATTTCTGAGTGATGAACGAAAAGGTCTGTTGCACCACTATCTGGAGTGATGAAACCATAACCTTTTTCCGAGCTGAACCATTTTACTATTCCTGTTTCCATATGTATTATTTCCTGAATTAAAGCGTTCTGTTTATGGCGTTATTTGATAAAAGCCACATAAATCGAAAATATTTGTTCAATATTATGATTCTTTTTGAAATCATAGTATTTCGTATCGTTTTTTATCAAAAACGCATTGACAGAGAGGTCGAATTTAAGATTCTTTGCGACTTCTTCCAAGAAGCGAGCGTAGCTCAATTGGTAGAGCACCACCTTGCCAAGGTGGATGTCGAGAGTTCGAACCTCTTCGCTCGCTCCATTTTTTAAGCCCCCAGTCAAACGACTGGGGGTTTTTTATTGCAACGACGAAGCGGTGAGGACACTCCCGAGAGTTTGACGGAGCCCGCGCAGCGTGCGGAGATGGTCCGACCGCTAGGTCGCTGCGCAGCAGTGAGGCACAGCGTCAGGCAACCTCTTCGCTCGCTCCATTTTTTAAGCCCCTAAGTATTTGATAATTAGGGGCTTTTCTATTTCTGGGTAAGCGGCATAGCCGACTTGCGGGGATTGAGGCATCGTCCAAAGTGGACTCAAATGGACTAGTGTGGACAATTTATACTGATTTTATACTGATCGTTAGCTTTTGACTTCTAGCTAGATTCCGCGCTTTTTACGTTCTTTGCGGACTGCAGCCTCAGTGCAGCCGAGCATTTTACCGATCTTTACGTTGCTCATGTTCGCAATGAGTTCACGGAATTCCTCCGTGCTCGGCCATTTTACGGTAGGTTGGTGGCGCTTGTGGCGATTCCCGAGTCGAGCCACGTGGTTTGCTGCGGGTGTAAGTGCGAAGTATTCGATGGCCTCAGCCTTTGAGGTCAGGTTTACATTTACGTAATAGTCGTAGAACGTCTTCTCTTTGCGGTGCCCTGACCATTTTCGGACGACACCGTCGTCTCCCATTAATGAGTATGCGTAGGAGCAGAAACAGTGTCTCAGGCAGTTGCGTCGATATGAGACGTCGGCTTCCTCTAGGACTGCTTTCATGCGTTTGTATAGGTTGCAGGTGTCGATTCTAGCTTCACTTCCTCCTACTGAGTTCAGCCATGGCCATACTGTTTCAGGCAGATCTTCGAGTTTTCTTGGAAGGGGGCGATCAGGGCTTTGTCTTTTGGCCACTTCGCCTCGGATATCGATCAGCTTTTTATCCCAGTAGATGTCAGATTCTTTCATGCGCTTGACTTCGCAGGCTCTGAGTCCTGCGTGCGCCCGGAGG
>CAJQOS010000016.1 GCA_905479975.1 uncultured Puniceicoccaceae bacterium
GCCGTGTCGGTCGGCCACCTAAAGGAAGCCGACTACACCTCTCTCCAATCTTCGATGGGTGCAATTCTAAGGACGGGGTAACTTCACGCAAAAGCGTCAAGGAATGTGATCGGACATCAAAGATGGGGCCTAAACCAACGCACAGACGAAACCGCTTCGCGGGCTCCGCTACACCAGACTCAACTTTGTAGCGGACTGGCGAAGCCATTTCGAACACACAGCCCAAGCCCAACAGCACAGATCGAAACCGCTTCGCGGACTCCGCTACACCAGACTCAACTTTGTCGCGGACTGGCGAAGCCATTTCGATCACATCACCCCAAACCCATCTCAAAACGCAAAGCCTGAGCACATCTCCCTCGCTTTGCGTCTTGAGCGCCGCGGGCGTGAGAGTTGATGCGGCATCCTCTCTACCCCCAACAAGGAAATCGCGGGGTAAACCCGCTCGCTATCACTTTGTGATTTTTTTACCCCGTCCTTAAAATGGCACCCACCTTCGATACCTCGTTGCATTTCCGCTTGCCTCTTTCGTCGGTTCGCCTAACTCCTTAGACCATTATGAAAATCGTTCTCGCATACTCAGGAGGTCTCGACACCTCCGTTCTCGTTAGCTGGCTCAAGGAGCACTACAACGCTGAAATCATTACCTACGCTGCCGACGTCGGCCAAGAGGAAGAACTCGATGGTTTGGCTGAAAAGGCCAAGGCCACTGGCGCATCGGCTCACTACACCGTGGATCTCGTTGAAGAGTTCGCTCGTGACTTTATTTTCCCAATGATGCGTGCGAATGCGGTCTATGAAGGCCAATACTTACTTGGCACTTCGATTGCACGTCCGCTCATCTCCAAGGCACACGTCGAAATCGCTCAACGCGAAGGCGCGGATGCGGTGGCGCATGGCGCGACGGGTAAGGGCAACGACCAGGTTCGCTTCGAGCTCGGTTACGCGGCACTGGCACCTGAGCTAGAAATCATTTCGCCATGGCGTATGGAGGTCTTCCGCAAGGCATTCCCAGGGCGCACGGAGATGATCGACTATTGCCGTGAGCACAACATCGACGTCGAAGCGAGCGCTTCGAAGCCTTACTCGATGGATCGTAACTTGCTGCATATCTCCTATGAAGCTGGTATCTTGGAAGATACCTATTTTGATCCAACCACTCCGGACAACAAGGCGATGTATAAGCTGACGGTTGATCCAGAGGACGCTCCAGACGAGGCACAATACATCGAGCTCGACTTCGAGCGTGGTGACTGTGTGGCAGTCGATGGCGTAGCGATGAACCCTGCGGCAGTGATGAAGCACCTCAATGCCGTTGCAGGTAAGCATGGCATCGGCCGTGTGGACATCGTTGAAAATCGCTTCGTCGGCATGAAGAGCCGTGGCGTGTATGAGACTCCAGGCGGCACTATCCTGCTACAGGCGCACCGTAACATGGAGAGCATCACAATGGATCGCGAACTGGCGCATCTGCGTGATGGCTTGATCCCTCGCTATGCGGAACTCGTGTATAATGGTTTCTGGTATGCGCCAGAGCGTGAAGCACTTCAGGCGCTGATCGATGATTCGCAAAAGACCGTCACCGGCACCGTGCGCTTGAAGCTCTATAAGGGCAACGTCACCACAGTCGGCCGCAAGTCGCCGCTGTCACTGTATGATGAAGACGTCGCTTCTATGGAAGGTGTCGATAGCGATTACAATCCAGACGATGCGAGTGGCTTCATTCGCCTCAATGCATTGCGCCTACGCCGTCGTGCCTTGAATCAAGGCGGCCCAGAGATCGCGTCCCAGAGTAAGTTGACGAAGGATTAGGGGTTGTTGGTTGCTCGTTGTTGGTTGTTGGTTGTGGTGGAACTCGCTATCTCTTCAACGTTCAACGAGCAACTAACAACGTTCAACCTCCTCGCGCTTTACAAACAAGCCCAAGCTCGCGGCGTAGCCGTGGAGTAGTGTGCGATTTTTGCTCGGCCCGAATTCGCCGTTACAAAACAGCCCAATGATGGGGAGATCGGGGTAGATGTCGTGGATGATGCCGATGTCGTGGTCGGGCACGCCGTAGAGTGAGGTGCCTCGACCGATACAGTCGCACAGGCAACTGCCGTAGATGGTGCGTCCCGCTAGCTCGGCGGCTTTGGCTTTGAGGTGCTGTTCAAAGTCGGCGGATGCGGAGGTGGCATCGCGAATTTGAAATTGTAAATTTTGGCCAATGCGCAGGGGCGTGGCAATGGCGACGGCTCCGGTTTTTGGGTCGATGGCCGCTAGGTTGCGGACGAGGAAATCGCCGACTCGAAAGTTGTTTTTGTATTCATCTAGGACGAGCCCGATAAATATATTGCCGCGTGCTTTTAGTTGTTCTTTTTGCGACATGCCTTCGAGCGTGTCGCGTAAGACTTCAAGGATCGGTCGATTGCCGATCTGGTGTATGACATTGTCGTGCGCCTGCGTGACTGTCCATGGCGAGCCGACTGGGCGGCAGCCTTGGGAGACGAGTGGCTCGATGGTTACGGCTCCCACGAGTCCGAGTGCGACCGCGCCTTCTGTGAGCACAGCACCGTTGAGGTAGAGTGTGGATTCGCGTTCATTGGGGGCGGCACAGGCGAATCCGCCGATCGTGGTGTGGCGCTCGGTCGCTTGATCCCAGTCGGGCAGCCATGCTTCGTTGCCGATACTTTCGGAGGAGGCAAATAGAGTCCATGCGTTGACGGTTTGTGGGTCTGTTCCAAGCGCTGCGCGCAGGTTCTCTACGCGACTGGTGGTGTCAAAGAGTTGCAGTGGCAGGTGAATTGCGCGCACGCGTGTATCGGGCAGGTGGTAGAGTGCGATGCAGAACCCTGCCTCATTTTCGATCTCTTGCTGGTCGGCAATCAGGCCGCTGGCTGAGCAGCCGATAATGGTGGGGGCGTGTGCATAGATCTGCACGATTTCCATGATTTCTTTGGCGTGTCTGCTGCATTCGGGGGTGGTGAATAATTGGGCAAAGGTGGCTTCACCGGCGAGGATGTCTCTTTGAGCGGTTGCCCAGTTCTCGACCTCCACTTCGTTAAAGGGAAGGTGGAAGAATTTTACGACACTGTGACCTGTGAGGACGGACATAAGGGAATGCGCTCGGCATAAGAAGTTGTCTTTACACATAGCGAGGTTTAGCCTGCGTGACGATTAAAATTTTTAAGCCTGCGAATGAGCCTGAAAGATAACATATCCGCTGAGTCGAGCACATTAAAAGAGCGAGTGGCTGCCTTAGGGGCGGAGAACGCTGTTTTGAGGAATGCGCTCGATGTGGCTGCCTTGGGTGTGTGGTCTTGGGATCTGAACGATACGATTACTTGCGATGCTCGGGCGAGCCGCTTGCTCGGTATACCTGCGGGGGAGGCGCTGGCAGTGGCAGATTTCTTGGTGCAGTTTAAGGAGGAGGCGCATGGGCGAATTTTGGATGCATTTGATCGTGCGCGGCGACGAAATGGTGAGTTTGACGAGCTGTTTGAATTGGACGTGCGCTCTGCGGCGAAGGGCGGGCAGTTACGCATGCAAGGGCAATTGAGCGCCGATGCTCGGGTGCTTTCTGGCACGTGTTGCCTTGAAGCAGATGTGACGGAGGCGAAGGCGCAGCAGGAACGGTTGGCGGCGACTTTGGCGCAGGTGCAGGATTCGAATGCGGAGTTGCAAAGCTTTGCTTCGGTGGCCTCGCATGATTTACGTGAACCGCTGCGAATGATCAGTAGCTACTTGAGGTTGCTGCAGGAGCGCTCCCCGGATGCGTTGGATGCGCGTGCGCAGCGTTATATCAATTATGCCTGCGAGGGGGCGGATCGGATGCGCGGGCTGATCGAGGACTTACTGTCGTATTCGCGCTTGGATAGTTCTGAGCGGAGCTTCGAGCCTGTTGCATTGGATGATGTGCTGGAGGGAGCCATTAGTAATTTAGCGGTCGCGATTAAGAATGTCGGAGCTGAGGTGACGGTGGATATCAATAATTCGCCGGTGGTGATGGGGGATCGTAATCGATTGATTCGTTTGTTCCAGAATGTGCTGGCAAACTCTATCAAGTTTCATCGGGAAGGTCGCAGGCCGCGGGTGGCAGTCGGCTTTGCGGATGGTCACGTCGCTGGGGAGCCGGATCGGTGGGTGGTCTCGATCAAAGATAATGGCATCGGCATCGACCCCGATCATCAAGACTTGCTCTTTAATGTGTTTCGCCGACTCAATACGCGCGATGAGTTTGATGGTTCAGGTATCGGATTGGCAGTTTGTAAGAAGATTGCCGAGCAACATGATGGGCGGATCTGGGTGGCCTCTGAAGTTGATAAGGGGAGCACCTTTTACGTGACGCTTGCGAAGCTTGAGGCGCCTTCGATAAGAGATTGATTTGTGAGCCTGAATAGAGCTTTATTGGATTTTTATTACATGACTATGGCGAAGGAACCGAAAGAGCATATTCAGATATTACTATTCGAGGATAATTCAGCTGATGCTGACCTGGTGAGTGAGTATCTGGAACTATCAAATCTTAGTTTTGATATCCTTTTAGTAAAGCGTCTTGCGGATGGGTTGCAGGCATTGAAGGGGCAGACTTTTGATCTCGTGTTGTTGGATCTTTCGCTACCGGACAGTTCTGGAATCGATACATTGAAGGCCGTGTCCGCAGTTGCTCGGGCTGAGGTGATCATTGTGCTGACTGGAGCCGATGATGAGCAGCTGTCTTTGAAGGCATTGCAGGCCGGAGCGCAGGATTACCTATTTAAGGATCGTTTGAGCGGAGAGGTGCTGCGTCGCTCGATTCGCTATGCGATTGAGCGGGCGAATCTGTTGAATCGTGTGGAGGCACATACTCGGGAGGTGCAGTATAGTGCTGCGCTTTTACGTCGGATCTTTGATGCGAATACCGACGCCATGTTAATTTTGACTCAGCGCTATGAGATTAAGTTTCTCAATCCGGCGGCGGGTGAACTTTTGGAGGCAGATCCAGAGTCACTTGTTGGAGAGACCTTTCCGTTTGAGGTCGATCGTGGGGCATGTGTCGAGTTGGAGATTCCAGGGGCGGATGATAGCACACGCTTAGTCGAGCTCAATGCGGTGGATTTGGTCTGGGAGGGGGAGAGTGCGTTATTAGTCATTCTGCGTGATGTAACTTTGCGGCGTAGTGCTGAGCTGGCGTTGCGACGGGAGAAGGAGCGACTTGCTGTGACGCTGGACTCGATCGCAGACGCTGTGATTGCAGTGAACCCCGATGGCGAGATCGAGCGAATGAATCAAGAGGCCTTAGCCATTATTGGGGTGAGCTTGGAGGATGTGCGCGGCCGTCGTTTGGGGGAGGTGTTGAAATTGCGCCACCCAAAGACAGGTAAGTTGATCGCCGATCCTATTCGCGTATTTCTTTCCGAAGAGTGTGCCGAGATCGCACCTAAGTTTGGTATTCCTTTATTGCGGGAAGATGGTGTGGAGGTTCTGGTGACCGCTGAGATTCGCACGATCTTAGACGATGATCCCATGCATCATGGCTGTGTGGTTGTGCTGCGCGATGTGACGACACAGAAAAAGGCCGAGGAGGAACTCTTTCAGTCAGAGAAGCTGCATTCGATTAGTCTGTTGGCCGGAGGCATTGCTCATGATTTTAATAATATCCTGACTGCCGTGTTGGGGAATATCTCCATGGTGCGCATGGGGATGAGTGAGGGAGATTCTAGTTCGGCGAAACTGCTTGCCGCAGAGAAGGCGGCGTTGCAGGCGACTTCCTTGACGCAGCAGCTACTTACCTTTTCAAAAGGGGGCACGCCACTTCTGAAAGCCACTACGATCGATCAACTGGTCGAAGATAGCGCACAATTCATTCTCCGTGGTTCGAATGTAAAATGCGAAGTGTATAAGGATGACAATCTCTGGTCAGTCGATGCGGATAAGGGGCAGATTAGTCAGGTCGTTAATAACCTCATTATCAATGCAGACCAAGCGATGCCAGAGGGGGGGGTGATTCGCCTGAGTTTGACTTGTGAGCGTATCAGCGGCGGCAAGCTTCCTCCGCTCGCGTCAGGTGATTACGTCTGTATTGCTGTGCAAGATCAGGGCGTTGGCATTACGCCGGAGAATTTGAAGCGTATCTTCGATCCATATTTTACCACAAAGAAAGATGGCAACGGCCTAGGCTTAGCATCCTCATATTCGATCATTAAGAGTCATCATGGTCTGATGGTAGTCGATTCAGTGGTCTCGGAAGGCTCCACCTTTAAGGTTTATTTGCCAAAGGCGGTTGAAGCCGTGGAGTCGGCTCCAAAGAAGCAGGAGGAGGATAACAGAATTTATCAAGGCCATGGCCGCATACTTGTGATGGATGACATGGAAGCGATGATGATGGTGGCCGGAGAAATTTTGCAAGTGCTTGGTTATGAAGTGGAATTCTCGACCAATGGTGATGAAGCAATCGAAGCGTATAAAAAAGCGAAAGAAGCCGGTAATCCATTTGATGCGGTGGTCTTTGATTTGACTGTCCCTGGAGGAATGGGGGGCGAAGAGGCCTGCCGGATTTTAAACGAGTATGACCCCGACATAATCGCGGTGGCATCCAGTGGCTATTCGACTTCAAACGTGATGTCCGAATTTGAGGCTGCTGGCTTTAAGGCGGTCGTGCCTAAGCCATACCGTATCAAGGACATGAGTGCTGCCTTGCACCGTATCTTGAAATAGTCATTTCGGTTCGAGTTTTGGGAGTCGCTTGAGTAGGTCAGCTTAAGGGGTGAATTAGAACCATTCATTAGGCGAGCTAACTTGAGATTTTCCTTGATTAGTTCAACTTATCTCGTAGCTTTGTAGAAAATTTGGTTAGTATAGAGGGTAGTAGTGAGGTCCGGGCGCTGGGTAGGCGTCCGGGCCTTTTTCGTTTAAAATCGCCTTTGATTCGTCCTTGCAGGGACAATCCGCCTCAACTTTAGTTGAGTGATGCAGGGAGTTTTAGGGGTTTAGACTCGCTGCCTTTTATTATAGAAATGGCCAACGACAATTTAGAGACGAGTTCGACGTTAGATCCTGAAACACGGAAATCTTTATTACGTGTTCTGTGGCGTAGTCGCCTCGGGGATCTGCGTGAGCAGAGTTTGATACGTCAGGGGAAGGGCTGGTTTCATATCTCCGGCATGGGGCATGAGGCGCTCGCTGGTATCTCCATTCATCTAGAAGCGGATGATTACGCGTTTCCGTATTATCGTGATCGTGCCTTTTGCACGCAACGTGGCCTGAGTGATTACGATCTGGCGCTCGCGTTTTATGCGAAGCGGGACTCGTCTAGTGGTGGGCGTCAACTGACAGGGCATTTCAGTGATCGGAAGTTAAATATTTGGAGCCATCCGTCGCCGGTTGGCGTGCATTTGCTACCCGCCTGTGGTGCGGCGTGGGGCATGCAGCTCGATGGTAAGCCCAATGTTGTGTATGCTTCACTGGGTGAGGCATCCGCGCGGCAGGGAGACTTTTATGAAGCAGTCTGCTTTGCGAAAGAGCGGAAGCTGCCGATGGTTTTTGTGGTGCAGGATAATCGTATCGCGATCAGCACATCGACGACGCGGACGAATCCGATCGCCTTGGGCGTGCTTGATCGCAGTGAGTGGATACGGGTGGATGGTAGTGATGTTGAGGCAGTCGCAGAAGCCGGTCGAGTGGCCGTGCAGCACGCTCGATCCGGGCAAGGACCTGCGTTTATTTGGTGTGATGTGGAGCGTTTTTCGAATCACTCCAGTGCAGATGATCAGCGTATGTATCGTGCCGCAGAGGAACTCGAAGCGATGCAGGAGCGTGATCCTATCAGCATGTTTCAGAGCCAACTCATTGCGGATGGCCTGTTAACGGAGGCTGAGGCGACTGAGCAGGAAGAGGCGCTGCGCGAAGAGATCCGAGCTGCGTATCGTGAGGCCAGCACTCAAGCCGATCCATTGGGCGAAGAATGCGCCCTGCATTTAACTGGGCCGGCTAATCCCGTTCCTGCGGCGAATATCAAGCTCGATGAATCCTGTCGTATGCTCGATGCGGTGAATCGCACATTTCATGCGGCGATGGATCAACTGCCGGACGTGGTCTTTTTTGGCGAAGATATTGCTGATCCGAAGGGCGGCGTGTTTAATCTAACGAAGGGGCTTTCCACGAAGGATCCAGAGCGTGCGGTGAATTCGCCGCTGGCGGAGTCTACCATTATGGGGGTCTCAGTTGGCTTGGCTTCGTATGGCAAGCGTCCCTGTTTCGAGATTCAATTTGTTGACTTCATCTATCCCGGTTGGAATCAGTTGGTGTCCAATATGGCGACGCTGCGTTGGCGCAGTTTTGGACAATGGAAATGCCCTCTGGTGATTTATGCTCCCTGCGGTGGTTATCTTCCGGGCGGTGCGTTGTGGCATAGTCAGGCGGGGGAGGCTTCTTTTGCACGTGTCCCAGGTATTCGGGTAGTCGTGCCATCGACACCCGGCGACGCTGCTGGACTCTTCTGGACTGCGCTGCACGGCGAAGATCCGACCATCATTCTGTTGCCGAAGCATCTGATGTGGGCTGAGTTGCCCACGCCGAGCTCGGTTGCGGCGATTCCGCTAGGGCAAGCACGTCTGGTGCGCTCCGGGAATTTGCTGACGTTGGTGACTTGGGGGAATTGTGTCGAACTGGTGGAAGAGACTTTAGAGGCGATGGACTCGAACCTCGATGTCGAACTGATCGACCTGCGCTCGATTGCTCCGTGGGATAAAGACGCGGTGGCCGCTTCGGTGCGCAAGACTGGGCGCTTGTTGATTGTCCAAGAAGATAATATCAGCGCGAGCGTTGGCCAAATGATCGTCGCAGAGATGTGCAGCGATCACGACGTGCTGCAAAGTTTGAAAACGCCTCCAGTGATCGTTTCCAAAGACGATGTGCATGTGGGCTTTAATCCGATTTATGAATACGCGGCGCTACCTGACCAGGCGCGAATCACTGCCGCTTTGGATCGCTTGCTATCGACGACATTGGAATCCTCACTCCAGCTCGATCCGTCCGCTGCAGAATCGACCCAAACTCCTATTGAAGACTCTATGACTGCTGAATCGAACAATACTCCGAGTGCGACCAAAATGATCACTGTCCCGATTCTCGGCGAAGGCATCCGCGTCGCACGTGTCGTTTCGATCTTGAAGGAAGCCGGAGAAGCGGTGAAAGCCGATGATCCGCTCTGCGAGGTGGAGACGGATAAGGCCGTGTTCCCTATTGAATGCGATGAGGATGGTATTCTTGGAGAGTGGTTGATCGCTGAAGAGGACGAAGTTTCTGTCGGGCAAGAGTTGATCTCTCTTAAGATGTCGGGCGCTGCTGCGGAAGCTGTTGCTGCAAAGGCGACACCAGCTGTGGCTGAGTCTGCGGGGGGCGCTGTATTGAAAAAAACCGCGGGTCTCTCATTGGAGGCGGTCAAGTCTTTACAAGGTATCATACCGGCGACGATTGAGATGACTTGCCGTTGGGAGACTGTTCGCGATGCGCGGTTACGTAGTAAGGAAACTCCCGGTGGTACGCTTTCGACTGCGACGATGGCTGCTTGGGCAGTCGTTCAGGCGATGCATAAACATGAACGTTTCGCCTCAATTATTCGTGGTGAAGAGTTGATTTACGATCCGGATCGTTTTGATTTTGGCATGGCGGTGGCGTTGCCTGGCGATGCGTTGGAGACCGCGGTGGTGAAGCGTGCAAACACGATGGAGTGGGGAGAGTTTGCAGATGTATTCAATCATTCACTACGTCGCACGCGTCATGGTGAGGTCGATTCGAAGAATCGCGTGTCGCTCTCGATCTCCAGTATGGGTGCCTATAATGTTCGTTCTGCGATTCCGATCGTTGTGCCGCCTTCAGTTGCGACGATTTTTATTGGTGCGCCTTATGCGTTGCCAGATCCGAAGTCTAAAGACGGCGGCATGATGGAAGTCGCCTCTTTGGTGTTAACCTTTGATCACCGCTGGATCAATGGCGTGGGCGCGGCGGCATTTTTATCAGATGTGCGCAAGGGGATCGAACGTTTCGATCTGGTCTAAGCGGCGCTTAGCGTTCTAAACGCGTCGAGCGTGCGAATGTTTTAAGGAAAATCGCGACGTGTCTCGATAGGCCCTCGAGTGTGGCCTTTGGCAGCTTGCGATTTTCGACGATATCGGAAAATCCGGGCAGTTCTTCGACGAGTTGTTGTGAGCATGCTCGCTTGAACCCCATTTTGAATTCAGGGAAATCGCGCTTGGTGACGAGTTTTCGAGAGAGCACGATGACTTGATGGTGTCGTGTGTCCTTTTGTATTTTAGCGAATAGCCGTTCGACTACGTCCTGTTCGCCTTCGATGACCTGAATGATATTTCCGTCCGAGTGGAGCAGTAAGCCTGTAATGTTGATCGCGGCATTGCGCTGCTGAGATTCCGAAAGGACCTGTAGCAGAGCCTCTTCTGTGAGTTCCGATTTTGCGGAGCTCAAATAGAGTAATTGAAATATGGATGCGGACATTTAGGGTGGAAACGATATGGATTTAGCGATTCGGCATCGCGAAATGCAAGGTTGGTTACCTTGTGTCGCTGCCAGATTAGGGCAAGGCTAAGTTTTCAGCGGGTGGTGTTTGACTCGAGATCGGACTGGCTTGCTCTTTCGCTGAACACGCGCCATCAATGCTATTTGATTATGCTAGAGGGAATTACAGCTGGATTTATCCTGTCACTCTCGCTGTTCCCTGGGACGGTTTGGTTGGTAAAAGTCGGTGTCTCTGGGACGAAGCGGCAGGTGTGCGCGGTCGGCCTGGCGTTTGCATTGTCGCAATTGATTTGGCTGTCCGTGGCTGTGCCCGGGCTGATGATGATGTCGAAGCATCTCTCTTTTATGCGCATGGGGATGCATTTATTTGCTGTATTTGTATTGGGCTACATGGCGGTTAAGTTTTTTCGCACGCGTCGCGTCGAGGTGTTGAATGACTCTGGGGAATTACCCTCGGCGATGGTGTTGTTTCGCACCGCATTTAATCGGGCGTTGGCGATGCCGATGCGCCTGCCGACTGCGATGGCAGTGCTGCTGGCTACGGGCGTGTATGTGACTCATTTGCCAAGTTGGCAGTTGGTGCCATCGGTTCTGTTGGGTGGGCTGATTGGTGTTGGTTGGTGGTGGGGGCAGATGATTTTTCTTTCTGCGTTTTTTGCTAAACGCGTGCCTGAGCGTATTACGCTGAGATCACTTAATAAAATTCGACCTTTCTGTGCGGTTCTCTTTTGTTCTCTCGGTCTGATCGCTTTCTTGCTGACGGGCTGATTCTTTATTTTTCTAATGCGCTTGTATCACTTAGTCTTCTCGTTGTGTCTTTTCATTGTAGTATTGCCGCTTTCTGCGCAGTCAAGTCGGGCGGGTGAATGGCGAGTCGAGCGGTTGCGGGGTTCGAGCCAGCTTGCGTTGGAGTCGATTCACACGCTGGTGGTGCCAGCGGAGCCTGGTGCTGCATTGTCGGCGGCAGTTGAAGATTTTCGTCACGTGTTCGAGATGCGATATGGAGTTGAATTGGCAATGGTTATCGATCCCGAGAGCCGACCGAAGTATGCCATTTATCTCGGTGATTCGGGGCGTGTGCGCATTCGGGCGCAGAATGATTCATTCTCGATTCATCGTGAGGGTGCGCGAGTGTTTGTTGCGGGAGATGGTGAGCGTGGCCTGCTCAATGGGGTGTATGCGCTGTGTTCGGAGTTGCTGGGTGCGCGTTGGTATTGGGCGGGCGATTTGGGCTTGGAATTGGTTGGCTCGGCGCGTGCCAAGTTTCCGGAGGGGCATTGGCGCGAGGAGCCGGCGTATGTGCAGCGCACATTCTATCCGATCAATGGAGACTTTGGTCGGAGGAATCGCCTCGTGCGGCATTATAGTTTTAATCATGCGCTCGCGAAGGTGTTTACTGCTGAGCTCTACGAGCGAGAGCCGGAGGTGTTTTCTGAGGTGTATGGGAGGCGGCGCGAGCCGAAAGGCAGTGGAGGCTATGATCCTCAGCCGGATTTTTCAGAGCCACGGGCGGTCGAGCTTGCTGCGCAGGCGGCATTGGCGGCGTTTGAGAAGAATCCTGAGGCGCGCAGCTTTTCACTCTCGATCAATGACAATTGCTTGTTTGACGATTCCGAGGCGACGCGGGCGTTGGTTGAGCCTGTTAATTATTTTAGAAGCCGTCCGAACTATACCGATTTGGTTTTCGGCTTTATGAATGACGTGGCAGAGCGGGTGTTTGAAGAGGGCGGTGCGTGGATGACGCCTTCGGGCGAGCCGCGTTATTTGACTGCTTTGGCGTATTATTGGACGGAGCAGTCGCCGTCGTTCCCGCTTCATCCGCGAGTGATGCCGGTGTTGACATCGGATCGAGCGCAGTGGCACGATCCAGAATATCGTGCGGAGGATAAGGCGTTGATTAAGCGCTGGGCGGATTCGGGGGCGGAGCGCATTGCGACTTGGGATTACTACTTTGGTGCGCCATATATTTACCCGCGGCAATTCAATGAATGGGTGGTGGAGAGCCTTAAGTTTATGAGCGATAACGGAGTCTCCGTGTTCTTCTCTCAATTGCCCTCGTCATGGGGCATGGATGGGTGCAAGGCGTGGTTGGCTGCCGAGTTGTTGTGGAATCCTGATCAGGATGCCGTGGCGTTGCTGGATGAATATTACACGAATTTCTTTGGGGCGGCAGAGGCTCCGATGCGTGGCTTTTATGAACGCGCAGAGGCTCATCGTAATGCCAACGCGGGGACGGCGGAGTGGATTAAGTTCTACGAGGATGAATTTGGAATCGAGCTGTTTGGTGCTGAAATCCTGCTGGAGCTGCGCGGCTTAATTGAGTCCGCGAAGGCGCTGGCGGCTGAGGATGCGCAGTGCTTGGCACGCGTGGAGGTGGTATCGGATGCGTTCAGTATGACGGAGGCGTTTGCGCAGTCTCATGCGGCGAGTTCGCGGTTGGTGGCCAATGCATTGGCTGTTTTCTCTGAGCCCGATGGAGGTGATGCTGCGCGTTTGCCAGCACAGTTGCTGAGTTTTATGAATGCACGTGCTGCCTTTGATGAGCTGAGCGCACGATTGTTGAAAGACCCGATACATGCGCGGTTGAAAGCGTTTACGAAATACTCAAAAATCGATCCGGTGGCCTTGAGCGTAGCGGCAATGGCGCAGGCCGGGGTTTCAATTCCAGAGGGCGACCTCGCCGAGTATATGGATATCGTTGAGGTTGCTGAGCTATGGGCGGCGCAGGATGAAGCGTTTCGTTCGAAGTTCTCCAATGTGGATCTGCGGCATGTGGCGAGTGCGCCGAAGCCACGCAATTTCCTCGGGCCGGATCTGCCGAATGTGCCGGGGTGGTTTTTTGATTTTAGGCCGGCAGAGCACTTGAGCGTGACTGAGGGGGCTGGGGGGGCTGGGATTCGAGTTACAGGTGTGGATGCATTTTCGATCTTTCGAGATGTGCCTGTTATTTCGGGGCAGCGATATTTAATGGATGCGAGTCTGGCCTATCGTATCAGCCCGGACAATCGGACGCAGGTGTATTTGTCGTGGACGGATCGCGATGGCGGCTCTTTAGGGGAGGAGATTCTGTTTCGTTGCCCGACGGGAGATTCAAATGGCACGCAGCGTATTGTGCTGCCAATTAGCGCGCCGGCGCAGGCCTATACACTACGTGTGCGCTTTCTTGTTTCGCGGCAATATGAGGGCGACTTCTTGGAGTTACAGCATGTGGACTTCGGTCTGATTGCGAAGTGAGCTAATTCTTCGCGTCGCTAAATTTTACGCGCAACCCAGAGAATCGGTGGGATGCGATCGCCTGTGACCACGGGTTCATGGCTGTCCACTGACCAGCCACGGGATTCGATTTTTTGCATCCAATTGGCGACGATGCCGGCTTCGGTTTGGCCGCCGTCGTGTCCGCGGTAGGCCGTGACCAGTAGGAGCCCGTTTGGCTTGAGCAGCTCACTGGCTGCGCGAAGTGCGGCGAGTGTGGATTCGGGCTCGGTTTGGATGCTTTTGTCACTGCCGGGGAGATAGCCGAGGTTGAAGGTGATCGCGCTGACTGTTTGTGCATAGTGCTCACAAAGTGAGTGGAGTGCCTGTGCGTGGTCGGCGATGAGTAGCTCGGCTTGCGCGACACAATTCGCGGCTTCTAAGCGTGCGCGCGTGGCGGCGATCGCTGCGGCTTGGATATCGATTGCGATGACGTGACCGGTAGAGCCGACGAGTTTTGCCATGTAGGTCGTGTCGTGGCCGTTGCCAGCGGTGGCGTCGAGCGCGCGATCGCCGGGTTTGAGTTGAGCACTTAAATAGTCGTGGGCGAGGTCAGTGAGTCGCATCGGTGTCGATTGGTTTTGGGGAGGAGTCTGTGTAGCGGGCGATGTCGATTTCGGCGTCGAGTGGCTCGCCATCGAGTAAGTATGCGAGGAATTGTCGAATGAGCTCCGGGGCGAGTGAGGCGCCTTTAGAGCCCAGACCGTTAAAGATGTGGAGCTTCGGTTCGACCGGATGGCTGCCGATGAAGGGACGGAAGTCTTTCGTCGTCGGACGCAAACCTGCGTAGTGCTGTTTCACTGTGAGCGTGTGTTGCGGCGAGATAAAGGAACGGGCCGATTCGAGTAATTCGTGTGCGCCGGCTTCAGTGGGCTCGGATGTGGCGTCGTCGCTGTCGAACGTGGCACCGAGGCGATAGGTGTGATCATCGTAGGGGAGGAGCCATTTGCGATGGTGGTAAATCGCGTGCGGTAGATCGAGCGTGTCGCACTTAAGGATGAGCGTCTCACCTTTGGCGGGAGTGAGAGGGAGCCAGTTAAACCACGGGTTGCTTTGCATGCCGACGCCCTCGCAGAAGATGATGTGGTCGGCCTGTAACTGATGGTAGCTCCAGCGGTGGGCGTCCTTTTGCAGATCCGCATGGATGAATGTTTCATCGAGGAAGCTGCCGTTGTCACTGAAATGCTGCCGGAGTATTTGCAGTAGTTTCGGTAGATCTGTGTAGGCAGCTTGCTTTATATGGAAGCTGCCGTGCGTGTCTTCCAATGCCTCTGGGCCTTCTCCGACAGGGATGGGATCGCCCAACACATCGGCGTAGCGTGGATTGCGCATACGTTTGCCCATGCGCTTGGCGTCGACGCTGTGCTGGCAGTAGCGAATCAGTGGGATCGGGTGGTAGAGCTTCACGCCGAATGTTTGCTCCAACTCGCGGTAAGTCGCGGCGGCATGCGGTATGAGCGCGTCGAAGTTCCATGTCTTAATCATCCATCGCCCGGTGACGGGATTGATCACGCCGCCCGCGACTTCGGAGGCATTGGGCAGTTGAGTGCTGCCGATCAGTGTCACGTGTTGCCCCGCTTGCTCCAATCGCCATGCGAGGAGGCAACCTGCGAGGCCGGCGCCGACGACAATATACTTTTGGGTGCTCATGAGTGTCTGTTACAAAGCGTATAGACCGAATTTCTGGAAAGCAAAAAAGCGGAATTGAGCAGTTTATGTCTGATTTCGTTGCTATGAATGGGACTTTTGCGAATGATTTGAGTGTGAATATTTTTCATCGTATCCGTGAACATTTTTGGGGCATGCGGGAGCGTCGCTTACCAGAGGAGAGCACGCGGGCGCAGCGAGGCACCTTTGGCGAAGACCTTGCAGCGGACCACTGCCGACGGGTGCTCGGGTATCGCTTGATCGTCCGGAACTGGCGCTATAAGCGGGATGAGCTCGATTTGATTTGTCAAGATGGCGATGTTTTAGTCTTCGTCGAAGTGCGTGCGCGCTCCGAGGATGCGCTTGTTTCTGGGTTTTATTCGGTCGATCGCCATAAAAAAGAAATTCTGAGGCGAGGCTGTGGAAACTACTTAAAGCAGTTGCGAAATCCGCCAAAGCACTTCCGCTTTGACATTATAGACGTCTCAATTTGCAAAGGGGGACGCGGAGAGGTGCGCCATTATCCGAATGTGCCTCTCTTCCATAAACATTTTTCAGTCCAACGCCATCAGTCATGACGAACGAAACAGATGAATCCAGACACCCTTTTTTAAAAGGTTTGAGCAAGCATCGCGGTGCGCCACCGACGGTTGTCGTTATTTTCGGCGCGTCCGGAGATCTCACTGCGCGCAAGCTTGTGCCCGCCATATTTAATCTGGGAGTGGATAATTTACTGCCCGGTGAATTTCATCTGATTGGCTTCGGTCGTAAGCCGATCGAAGATGATCAGTTCCGTGAGATCATGGATGAAGCGATTGGTGAGTTCTCTCGCCGTCCGCTGAACAAGGAGATCTGGGAGCGTGTGCGCAATAATATGACGTATCACTCAGGTGGATACGATGATCCGGAGACATTCGTGCAACTGGCAGCTAAGATCGATGAGATCGAAGCGGGTCTGGGACGTGATGTGCAGCGCTTGTTTTATATTTCAACACCGCCGAGTGTGTTTGAGCCAATCATCGAGAATCTGGGCAGTAGCGGTATGGCCGCTGCGCATGTCGGCACGAAGATTGCGTCGAAGGTGATTATTGAAAAACCGTTCGGGCGCGACCTTGCCTCGGCTCGTGCGCTCAATGCGACGTTGAATAGTGTGTTTGAGGAGCCGCAGGTGTATCGTATCGATCACTACCTCGGTAAAGAAACGGTGCAGGACCTATTGGTGCAGCGTTTCGCCAATTCGATTTTCGAGCCGCTGTGGAACCGCGAGCATGTGGACTGTGTACAGATCACGGTGGCGGAAAGTCTAGGTGTCGGCACACGTGGCGGTTACTATGATACCAGCGGTGCGCTGCGTGATATGATTCAAAATCACACGATGCAACTCGTCGCTTTGACTGCGATGGAGCCACCTGTTTCACTCGATCCAGAGTCGATCCGTGATGAAAAGGTGAAAGTGCTTAAAGCGATCCAACCGCTAGAGTTGAAGGCAGACGGTGGCGACGTGGTTCGTGGACGCTATACGGGTGGGCTTGTGAATGGTGAGCCCGTTGAAAGCTACATGGAAGCGCAGGGTATCCCTGAAGATTCCACGACTGAGACATACGCTGCTTTGCGACTTTCGATCAATAATTGGCGCTGGCAGGGGGTGCCGTTCTACATCCGTTCCGGTAAACGTATGGCGCGACGTGCCAGTGAGATTGCGATTCAGTTTAAGCGTCCTCCGGGCATTTTGTTCTCCGAAGGGAAGAAATTTGACGTGGCGCAAAATACGATGGTGATTCGTATTCAGCCGGATGAAGGTGTGACCTTGATCATGAATTCAAAGATTCCTGGTTTGGAAACACGCACACAGCCGGTGAAGATGCACTTCCGCTATGCGACGACGTTTGGCTCGAACACGCCTGAGGCGTATGAACGTTTGATTTTGGATGCGATGATCGGTGATAGCACACTTTTTATTCGTGGCGACGAGACCGAGGCGTCTTGGAAGCTGATCACACCAATCCTAGAGCATTGGAAAGAATCTGGAGAAAATGGCTTGGCTGACTATGCATCGGGTTCTTGGGGGCCATTGGAGAGCGAACGACTACTTTGGGAGAAGGGGCATCAGTGGCGTCGTTCTGGTTGAGGTGCCTGTGCCTACTGATTGCTGAATTGTTTTAATATATTATGTCCGAATTAATAAATGCGCTTCCAGGTGTGGATGTTCCTGTTGGAGAGGTGACGAACCGACTCGCGACGATGTGGGAGACGGGGCCGACGAGTTCGGAGAACGACTTCCGAGCCTCGCAGATGAATGTGGTGCTTCACTTCGGCCTAGATGTCACGCCTGAGGAAGCGCGTGAGCGTTTTGATGCCTTGATCCGTTTTGCGCAGCGATATCCGAGTCGTATCATCGTGCTGTGCCCGACTCGGGTCGATCTCGATGGTGCGATGGAGAGTAAGCTTTTTAGCCAGTGCTATATCGGTGAGTCGCATCGTGAGATGTGCTGCTGTGAGGCGTTGTTGCTACGCTACAAGTCGGAAGATTTTGGCTATTTGTCTAATCAGGTTTCGATCTGGTTGGAGGGTGATCTACCGACTTATCATTGGTTTAGTGGTGTGCCGATCTCTCGTATTGAGAAGTATTTTGATAACCTGCTACAGGGGGTGCGTCGTTGCGTGTATGACAGCAGCATCGAGTCTCAGGATATGCGCACGGTGGCGTGGCCGGATCCGAGCCGTGTATTTGATCTTGCGAAGGCACGCTTGTTGCCGGCTCGTCAAGCAATTGGCCAGTTCCTGAGCGGTTATTCGATTGATCAAATTTGTGAAGGCTTACAGGCGGTGCGCGTTAAGCACAGCTCTTCGATGTCAGGTGAAGGTCGTGGTCTGCTGGAGTGGGTGCAGTCTTGCCTCGCTGAGTGCGATGGCTGCGACGCTTGCCCTGCGTTGAAAGCGGAGTTTTCCGTTTGTGAGTGCGATGAGTCGACGAAGGATTGTGCGCTGGTGCTGGAATTCGTTTACGACGATGATCGATTCTTGCGCTGTCGTAAGTTTAAGGATGGTTCGATGGGAGAAATCGAAGCCTATCTTGGTCAAGGGCAGGAAAAAATTACTGCGCGTGTGAAGCCATTGTCTGCAGAGCAGGCATTGGCGGAGGCGCTGTTTTTCTAGTGCTTGGCTGATCCTTCAATTGCATCTAGTGCGGCGAGCACTTCGTCGCCCTGATCGGCGGTGGCTGCTTTGAGGTCGCGCCAAGCGAGTTTTCCGTCGATGAAAATGTAGGCTTGTCGGCTGAAACCGCCCCGACCAAATGCCTTTGACACGACTTTATCGGTATCGGCGATCAGTGTGTAAGGGAGCTGATACTTGTTGATGAACTTTAGTTGGCGCTCGGCACTATCAGAGGAGACGCCGAATATGGTAACACCTCGTTCCTTTAGGACCTCCCAGCTGTCGCGGAGGCTACATGCTTGTTTGGTGCACCCAGGCGTCATTGCCCTTGGGTAAAAGAAGACGACTGTGGTGCCAGTGTTGAGTGCCGCGCCGAGGTCGATCGATGCGCCCGTGTGGTCGATTGCTTGTATTTGTGGTGCTGCATCACCGACTTCGAGTGCATCGGCTGCGGATAGATTGGAGACTAGGGAGATGAGCATAATAAGAATGAGTGAATGTTTCATAGTCACTGTATCGTATGCGGTTCGCTTGCCTTACAAACAATCGCCGTTTTGTGGAGTTGGGAGGGTTGGCCTCCGAATACGGCTTTCGTTGTCGAGTTCCTTTAGGTGCTCGACTGACACGGCCATTGATAGCATGTCCTCCAAGCGGGTGGCCACCGAAAGCAAGCCACCTACATTTCAGACTCAACATCTGTCCGATGGTATTCGCAATGTCACGACTTCGGCTCGGTGGACAGACGGGACGTAGGTCTGTCGGAGGTGGCGCAGCAATGTCTGTATCACTTATTACTTCGCTGGAGCTTCCCAGCCGCCGCCTAGGGCGCGGTAGAGTTGCACGACGGAGAGGAGTTCGGAGAGTTCGGATTTTGCTAGGTTGAGTTCGGCGTCAAAGAGTTCTTGCTCGTTGTAGAGCACTTCGAGGTAGCTAGTCACGCCACCTTCATAGCGGATATTCGCGAGTTCGGCGGCATCACGATTGCTTTGCGTGAGTAACTCTTGGCGATCAGCAAATTCGCGCGTGCGTTGATAGTTGATGAGTCCGTCGGAGACCTCTTTGAACGCGTTTTGAACGGTTTGTTGATAATTCGAAAGCGCGGTTGAGTATTGAGCCTCAGTGATCTTGAGGTTCGATTCGAGGCGTCCACCAGTGAAGATCGGTAGCGAGACGGCCGGGCCGAATTGCCAATCGCGCGAGGCTGACTTGAAGAGGTCTGATGAGGAAACACTTTGGTAGCCGTATGAACCTGTCAGTGTGACCTGTGGGTAGAAGGCTGCCTTGGCTTGCCCGATATTGGCGTTGGCTTCGATGAGACCTTGCTCGGCGGAGCGGATGTCAGGGCGGCGATCAACCAAAGATGAGGGCAGGCCAGCTGGCACTGCGTCGTCGAATTGCTGGTCGCTGAATTTAGTTCCGCGCGCCAGAGCGGTCGGGTTGCGGCCCAGTAAAATGCAGAGCGCATTTTCCTGTAGATCGCGATCGCGCTTGATGCTTACCATACTGCTCTCCGCGCTATAGACGAGGATTTGCGCTTGAACCACGTCCTGCATGGCGGCGACTCCACCTTGTTCGCGGGCAGTCGTGAGCGTGAGGGACTCTTGACGTGTCTCGAGGGATTCCTCCGCGATCTGGAGCTCATAATCCAGCTCCAACAAATTTAGATAACTGGATGCGACTTGTGAGACCAGAGTTTGGCGCACGGTGTGTTGCGCTTCTTGGGACTGCAAGTAGCGCGCGCGCGCGGCGGTATTCGCATAGCGTATGTTGCCCCAAAGGTCGACTTCGTAACTTGAGATGCCCACAGAGGCATCGCCATAGCTCCGCTCTGGATTGGGGACTCCACCAGTCGGGCCATTTTCAGAGGTGCGCGTGTTGTAGAGATTACCTCCGGCGAAGATACTGGGGAAGAAGCGAGAGCGTTCGACGCCTAGGGCGGCTTCGGCTTCTAGCAGGCGAGAGGCTGCGATTTTAATATCCCAATTGGCGGCGAGCGCCTCTTCGATATAGGCGCTCATCTGTGGATCTTTAAATACTTCCTGCCATTTTAAATCGGCAAATGAGGCATCGCCATTGGCAGCGATGCTGGCGCCACCGTGAAAAGCGGCTGGTGGCACCATGTCTGGCTGCTGGTAGTCGGGGCCGACGGCGCAACCGCCTAGCAACAAGGCGATACTCGCTGTGGCTGCTATCCCAGCGCTGAAGTGTTTTTGATGTGTCATGACTGTGCCTTTCCTTCTGCTTGGGCAGTGTCTGTTTTAAGCGGTTCTGGTTTGTTGCCACTGAGCTCGACAATTTTTTGCACGAAAACGTAACAGACCGGAATCAAGAAAAGTCCTATGCTGGTGGCGATGCTCATGCCGAATACCACGCCAGTGCCCATGGTGCTTCGAGATGCGGAACCAGAGCCAGATGCTAACATTAATGGCACGCACCCGAGAATGAAGGCAAAAGAGGTCATCAGAATCGGGCGGAGACGAAGCTTCGCGCCGTCGATGGCAGCCTGGATGATGTCTTCGCCTTCGTCGCGTTTCATTTTGGCGAATTCGATGATCAAAATCGCATTTTTAGCGGAGAGACCAATCAACATGACTAAGCCGATTTGCGCATAGACGTTGAGATCGAAGCCGCGGAGGACCATGCCCACGAGGAGGCCAAGGATGACGGTTGGAGTGGCGAGTAGCACCGCAAAGGGGAGCCCCCAGCTCTCGTATTGTGCAGCGAGGAGCAGGAAGACGAAGAGCACCGCCATGCCGAAGATGACGGGCGCTTGCCCCTCGGACTTCTTTTCTTGGAGCGTCAGGCCTGCCCATTCGTAGCCGACTTCGCTCGGCATGGTTTCCATGACTTCTTCGATCGCTTTGATCGCTTGCGCGGAGCTGTAGCCTGGCGCGGGCGCGCCAATCATTTCGGCAGCATTGAACAGGTTGAAGCGCGAGACGAAGTTGGGGCCGCTGATGTGAGTGATCGTCACGAGCGTGCTGAGCGGCACCATTTCGCCGTTGTTATTACGCACGTAGAATTGCTCGATATCGGAGGCTTCGTTGGTGAACTCTGGCTCGGCTTGGAGCAGCACTTGGTAGACGCGGCCAAAGAGGACAAAGTCGTTGACGTATAGTCCACTTAGATAAGTCTGCAGTGTTTGGAAGATACTGTCGACTGGCACGTTTAATGTGCGTGCTTTTTCGCGGTCGAGTGTGACTTCGATTTGGGGTGCGGCGGAATTGAAGCTGGTGCTGATGCGGCCAATCTCTGGGCGTGCGCTGGCAGCTTTCTGCAGTTGTTGCACGTAGCCTTCAAGTTGCTCGATGCTGCCGCCGGAGCGATCTTGTAGCTCCATGGTGAAGCCGGAGACGTTACCGTAACCTGGCAGTGCGGGCGGGCCAAAGGCAAAAATGCGTGCGCCAGGGATGACGGAGAGCTCGCGATTCCATTGTGCCACGAGTGCTTTGGCGTGGAGTGAGGGATCTTGGCGCTCTTCCCATGAGTCCAAGCCGATAAACATCATCGCGGTATTGGAGAAGTTGAGCGAGTTCAGGATATTGAATCCACACAGAGCCAAGGTAGAATCGACCCCTTCGGTTGCGTTGACAATGGCTTCGGCTTGCTTGAGCACTTCGTCGGAGCGCTGCACGGAGGCACCTTCCGGCAGTTCGATGGCCACAAACAGGTAGCCTTTGTCCTCATCGGGAATGAATCCGCCTGGCACATGCTTGCCGAGTATCCAAATGCCGACGAGGACTGCGACGAGTAGCAGCATGGAGCGGGTTGCTTTCTTTACGAGTGCCGCGACGATGCTGCCGTATTTATTGGTGATCCATTCGAAGGCGCGATTGAAGAGCTTGAAAAACTTGGCAATCGGGCCGTGGCTTTCTTTGGGCGCTCTCAGGAGCATGGCGCAGAGCGCGGGGCTGAGCGTGAGTGCGTTGATCACGGAGAAGACCACCGCGATGGCGATGGTGAGCGCGAATTGGCTGTAGAGTTGACCAGTGACGCCACCCATGAAGGCGACTGGCACGAACACCGCGCAGAGGACTAAGCCAATGGCGACGACGGGGCCGGCCACTTCCTTCATGGCTAGGCGTGTGGCCTCGTGAGGTTCTTTGCCTTGTTCGATGTGGTGCTGGACTGCCTCAACCACCACGATGGCGTCGTCGACCACGATCCCGATGGCCAGCACGAGGCCGAACATCGTCAATACGTTGACGCTGAACCCCATGGCAGGGAACAGAATGAAGGCGCCCAGTAGCGAAACAGGCACGGTGCACATCGGGATGATGGTGGCACGAAAGCTCTGAAGGAAGATGTAGACGACGAGCAGCACCAGAATGATGGCTTCGGCGAGCGTGTGCACGATTTCCTCCATCGATGCTTTCACGGGAAGGGTTGCATCGAGCACCACTTTGTAGGCCATGTCGGGTGGGAAGCGTGTGTTTGCGTCCTCTAGGATCTTACGCACATTGTCGGCTGTTTCGATCGCGTTGGCCCCAGGGGCAAGGTAGACGCCGAGCGCGCCGGACGGTGTGCCGCTCAACCGAGCGCGTAGGTCGTAGGTTTTGGCTCCGAGCTCGACGCGAGCGACATCTCCGATTTTGACCTGAGAGCCGTCGTTGTTCGAGCGGATGATGATTTCTTCAAATTCAGCGGGGGTTTTGAGCAAGCCTTGTGCGCGCACGTTGAACTGCTTCTCTTGTCCTTGTGGTGCGGGTTCCGCGCCGATGCGACCTGAGGGAGATTGCGCGTTTTGTTCGTTAACCGCGCTTTGAATGTCCGAGGGGGTGATGCCCAACGTTGCCAATTTGTCAGGGTTTAACCAGATGCGCATCGAGTAGTCCTGCGCGGTAAAGTTTTTTACGTCACCGACGCCGCGCACGCGCTTGATCTGATCCACTAGGTTGATGTCGCAATAATTGCCGAGGAAGACTGCGTCGTAACTGCCTTCGGGCGAATTCAGGCCGATCACCATCAGGATGTCGGGGCTGGAGCGATTGGTAATGATGCCTTGGCTCTTTACCGCATCCGGTATCTGCGAGTCTGCTTGGCCGACGCGGTTCTGTGTGTTGACCTGCATGATGTCGACGTCGGTGCCGACGTCGAAATAGGCATTGAGGGTCATCTTGCCGTCATTGGAATTGTAAGACTGGATGTAGAGCAGTTTGTCGACCCCGTTGACCTTGGATTCGATCGGCGTGGCGACGGACTCCATCACCGCCTCGGCAGCTGCACCGGGGTAGGTCGTAGTGACCTGAATCATGGTCGGGCTGATCGGCGGATATTCCGAGATCGGCAAGCGTGAGAGCGAGATCGCCCCGACGATGACCGTCAGGATCGCAATGACCATCGCAACGATGGGGCGGCGTATGAAAAAATCGGCCATGGGAGTATTCCTTGTGGTGGTGTGTGTGCCTTATTTAGCCGCTTTTTGCTTGGCTGCTTGTTTTTTGGAGGCCGCTAGCTTGGTTGCTTCATCTTTAGCAGACGCCGCAATGGCTTCGGCGCTCTTTGGCTGCACCGGCATACCTTCGCGCACTTTTTGGATGCCTTCTACGATGATGCGATCGCCGGCTTTGATGCCTTTCAGAATTTGAATTTTGTCGCCGAGAATCTGACCCACAGTGACGGGGCGCTGGGCCGCTTGGTTTTTGGCGTCGACTACCCAGGCGAAGTTTTTGCCTTGGAGCTCAGTCACAGCACGTTGCGGGATGAGGATGCTTCCGTTGACCTTTCCGAGATCGGCACTGATGCGACCAAACATTCCTGGGCGGAGGATTTTATCGGTGTTCGGGAACGCGACACGCATCTTTAGCGTGCCGGTGGTGACATCCACTGCGCGATCGATAAAGACGATCTTCCCTTTGTCCGGGTGCTCTTGTCCATCTGCGAGCAGCAAAGTGATGGGGATGTCTTCGGTCTTCTTACTTTTTCGCTGGTTATTGCTTTTCGCCTGTAAGTAATCGGTTTCGCTGACATTGCAGTAGAACCAGATCGGATCGAGTTGAGAAATTGTGGCCATGAGAGTTGGCTCGCCTTTGCCGACGAGGCTACCGACGGTGACTTGCTTGGCGCCAATGAGACCAGAGCTCGGGGCATTGACGTCGCAGTAACCGAGATTGATTTCAGCTGACATCACGTTGGCTTCGGCGGAGTAGACATTGGCTTGGCCGATGTCCACCGTGGCGAGAGCGTTGTCGAGGTCTTGCTGTGGAATCGCACGTTTCTTCGCGAGCGGTTCGAGGCGGGCTACGTCTTTCTCGTATTTCTTGAGGGCAGCTTTTGATTCGGCAAGTCTGCCGTTGGCTGCATCCAGTTGTTCCTGCAGTGGCTTCTTATCTAGGAGGAACAGTGGATCGCCTTCTTTGACTTCGGTGCCTTCGATGAAGAGCATCTTTTCGACAAAGGCTTCAACACGTGCACGCACTTCGACATTCTGAGGCGAGTCGAGGTGGCCGATGAACTCCGCGGAGACTGGCATGTCACTGGCTTTGACCGTTTCAACCTGGACGATGGGCGGCGGAGGTGCCGGCGCCGTTTGCTTTTTACAACCGATTGCGGTGAGTGCGATAGCGAGTGCGATTGCGAGGTTGAGTGAGTGAGTCTTTTTCATCTCTTTAATCCTGTTGCTGTTATATGGTGTGCTGCGGATTTACTTATCGGGCGGTTGGCGTTAGGGTCAATGTTTTTCCTGTCTGGCTAATTTGCTCAAGTGTCGCCTACTTGAGTGAATCAGCCGGGTAGGATGTTTATTTGTAGTGCGCCACCACCCGAGTCCGCCTCAGTGGTGAAACTTATATTCGTCGAGTTTTGATCCGAGCCGGATTGCTTCTCTTACATTGGGTGAACTCGACTGTTGCGCAGATTCGCCGCATCAGGATAAGAGCCATTGCTCTTATTTGGCAACTAACCGGAGGGTCGGCAGCGACCTACTTCTTGCCGTGCTCGATGGACCAGACGGTGGAGACGCGTGTGACGTCGGCCAGCTTTTGTGTCGTGCGTTCGAGGCGATTGGCGAGGGTCTTGAATATTTTGATGGCGATCTCAGGGTGCTCGCGGATCACATCTTCCATATCACCGGCATCGTATTTCGTGACGGTGGTAGGGGTGCGTGCTTTGACGGTGCAAGTTCTTGGCTTGCCGAGGATGTCGCCCATTTCGCCAAAGATCGTGCCGGGATACATCAGGACGTTGAGCATGATGTCGTCTTTATAGACTTCGACGGCACCTTTCTCTAGGACATAAAAGCCAGTGCTTTCGGCGCCTTGTTTGATGATGCTTGCTCCGGGGCGGTATTCTTCAGTTTGTTGCACGCACTGAATCAAATGTATTAAGTGCTATTAGGCAAGCCCGCCATGTAGACAAGTTGAAGTATGTCGGTGGAGCTCTATGAGTCGCTGTCCGGGGTGGCCATTTCGGCGGGTTCCGCGGCTTGCGGTTTGGGTGCGTTGTCGATTAATTCCACTTTCGCGCTGTGAATGGCGCTGCGGATTTCGTGGAGCTTGGCATCGCCAATCTTAGGCTGCTCGCTGTTCGCGATCGCTTCGAAGTAGTTGATGGTGCCATCCCCACGCACGGTGAGTGCGAAGGCGAGCACTTTGTCGAGTTGTGCTTTGGCTGCTTCGTTGAGATACCAGATTTGTCGATGGATTGCACCCGCTGCGATGCCGTTATCAATGATCATCGTCCATTGTGCGGCGTTTTTCTCGTCCATCGTCGATTGCCCGGAGATATAGATGCCGAGTGGCAACTGTAGTTCGCTGGCGATCGCATGGGCACGCATATTGGTTGCGCCATAGCGAGCGCCGGTTTCGAAGACCGCAATCGCACCAAAGATCAGTGCCAGCGGAAGTAGGAGATTTTTTATTTTGTCCATAGGGAAGGTTAAATAATAGGGAGAACTCCCTATTATTCAACCTCACGAAGCTGGATTGTGTCGACGATCTTTTCACCCGCGATCACATTGGTAATGACGACCATGGAATTGCCTGTTTTTGCCCAATTTCGATCTTTGAGTGCTGTGAAGGAGTTTTGAATTGTGCGCTCCGGATCTTCATCATCGAATTTGAGGAAGAATGGCTCGATACCTCGCATGATTAGCATCTGACTGAACGTCTCTTTGTTGTCGGTAAATGCGTAAACGGGCACTTGCGCACGTAGGGACGAAAGCTTTTGTGGGAGTAAGCCTCGCCGGGTGAATACGACGATCGCGGAGTCGTCGAGTTCAGAGGCCAGGTATGCCGCGGAACGCAGCATTTTGGATTTTGGCAGCTTGAGCACTAGGTCCTCGCGTAGCACTACACTATCCTCGGCTTCCATCCGGTTTGCGATACGATTAATGGTTTCGACGCACTCGACAGGGTATTTGCCGACGGTCGTTTCGCCGGAGAGCATCACGCAGTCGGCCTCTTCTCGGATGGCGTTGGCGATGTCGGTGACTTCGGCGCGAGTCGGGATCGGCGAGTCGATCATCGATTCGAGCATATGTGTCGCCACAATGACCGGAGTCGTATTGTGAATACAGGTGTTGATCGCTCGGGACTGGATTTGCGGTAAGTCTTCGAAGGGACACTCGACCCCGAGGTCGCCACGCGCCACCATTAGGCCATCGGAGGCTTTGATGATGTCCTCCAGGTTGCGAATGGCCTGTTGGTCTTCGATCTTGGCAATCACTTTGGCATTGGACTCCTTGTCGCTAAGATAGCGGTGGAAAATATCCAGATCGTCCGGCTCGCGCACGAAGGAAAGCGCGAAAAATTCGATGCCTGCTTCGATGCCTACATCGACATCGCCTTGGTCTTTTTTAGTTAAGGCGGGCAGGTTGACACGTACGCCCGGCAAATTGATGTGGCGACGATTGCCGAGCGGGCCAGGGATGATCACTTCGCAGCGCACACGCTTGTCATGTGCGATGTCGAGCACTTTGAGGCGCATGAGGCCACTGTCCACGAGCACCGTGTCGCCTACTGTGATGTCTTTGGAAAAGCCTGGGTAGTTGATGTCGACACGGCGGATGCCGTCTTCGCCGACGCCGCCAAGACCTTGGCCAAAGGTAAAATCGAAGGTTTCCCCCTTTTCGAGCTCGAATGTTTCCGGCACATCGCCCGTGCGGATCTCCGGGCCTTTAACGTCCATCATAATCGCGATTTGGCGCCCAACACGGTCACATACGGTGCGCACACGCTGTATGATTTCGCGGGTCCACGCGTGGTCTGCGTGTGCCATGTTGATACGGCAGATGTCGACGCCTGTGTGGATCAGCTGTTCAAGCATCTCCTCGCTTTGTGTGGCTGGGCCGACGGTGAAAATGATTTTTGTTTTGCGATAGGGATTTTTCATAGGGAGAAAAATGCGTGATTGATATTTTAGGTGTCGTCGCGGGGGTAGTATCAACCCCTAGGGTCGATCACTTTGATGGTGAAGGTGCTATTGCCGCCTGAGAGCTCCGCAAACTTATTCGTCACCAGCTCTACGGTATTGCAGTCTTTACTTAAGTGAGCGAGGTAGACTTCTCGCACTGCGGAGTTGCCGTTTAGGCCGCTTAGCGCCTCATGGCAGGCGTCATTGGAGAGGTGCCCGTGGCGACCTCGGATGCGTTGTTTGAGTGACCAGGGGCGACGTTCGTCACTGTCTAGTAACTTTTCGTCGTAGTTGGCTTCTAGCACCAAAATTTGCACCGATTTGATGTGTTCTTTGACGTGCTCGGGCACATATCCCAAGTCGGTGACCCATGCTAGGCTTTGACGCGGCGAGATCAGGTCATCTTCCTCGCCCCAGTGAAATGTGTAGCCGACCGGGTCGTAGGCGTCGTGCGGGATCGCAAAGGATCGCACCTCGATATCGCGAAATTTAAAGCCCGATCCGGTCTGAAATACCTGCCAATTGACCTTTTTGACGAGTTTTCCTTGAATTGCGTCTGCGGTATCGCGATTGGCAAATACGGGCAGGTCGGCGCGTTTGGCGAGTCCGCGTATGCCTTGTGCGTGGTCGCTGTGCTCGTGTGTGAGAAAGACTCCGTCGATCGTATCGATCGATTCGCCGATTGCATCGAGCATCAGGCCGATGCGCTTGCCGGAGAACCCCGCATCAATCAGGATTTTGCTATTACCAGTGCGGAGTAGTGAGCAATTACCATTGCTGCTGGAACCTAAGATCTGAAAATCGGTCGACATGTGCGCTGAGACTTAGCACGCCTACCTTGTTCGGCAAAGCATTTTTACGAACTTGCCAAGTCCGGGAATACTGCTTTACCTCCTCCGCTCTTATAAAGACAGACGTGGGCTTGCGCCTCTAGTCATTCTCAGACAGCTTGTTATGTGAATGTCGGCGGCACGCTTACAGACGACCTATTGAAGCATGAAAAATAAAAATAGCATTCCAGCACAGGACGAACTGACTGCCGCACCCGCGAAGCCAGTGAAATTCTATGACCAGAATTTCGTCCTGACCGACGAATATCGCTCCGGCCTGCCGGACATGCAGAACGCCGACGCGCAGCAAATCTTCGGTGCCAATGTGCCCATCCTCAAGGTCGGGATTTCCAATTTCAGGCTGCCGCTGCGCTATATCACGCCCACTTCCGATACGCAGACACTCGAAACCTCGATCACCGGCACCGTCTCTCTCGAGGCCAACCAGAAGGGGATCAACATGTCGCGTATCATGCGCGTGTTTTACACCTTCCAAGAGCGCATCTTTACGCCCGACCTCTTACACGAGATCTTGCTCCAGTATAAGACCGAGGTCATCGCACACCGCGCACAGTTGAAGCTCGATTTCGAATATCCGATCCTCAAGCCCAGCTTGCGTAGCGGCCTCGAAGGTTGGCAGTATTACAAATGCGCGTTCGAAGGTAAGATCGACGAACTCGATCGCTTCCGTAAATACATCCACTTCGATTTTATCTACTCATCCGCTTGCCCATGCTCCTCCGAGCTCTCCGAGCATGCGCGTGAAAGCCGCAACGTCTATGGTATCCCGCACTCGCAGCGTAGCACCGCTCGTGTGAGCGTTGAAGTGGCCGAAGGTGCACACCTCGCGATCGAAGAAATCCAACAGATTTGCCTCGAAGCGCTCAAAACCGAGACGCAAGTCATGGTCAAGCGTGAGGACGAGCAGGCATTTGCTGAGATGAATGGTGCCTTTACTAAATTTGTCGAAGACGCCGCGCGCCTTCTCTACGAAGAGCTCGACGACGAGCCGCGTATCGTCGATTTTCAAGTCGCCTGCGCGCACCTCGAATCACTGCACTCGCACGATGCGGTTGCTGTGATTAATAAAGGTGTGCCCGGTGGCTTTACAGGTCATTTCGAGGATTTCAAAGGCTTGATTCGCTAAGCCCTTGATACGCGGCGCGACTACAGATTAACGAGCGGGCGTTTGCCTAATTGTTACTATTATTATACCCCTCAGTTGGAACTTTGACAGCAGTGTGCTATCACTATGTTTCAATTTTATTAGACCCTATCCTACATAACCCGTGCAAGATCCTGAAGAATTATTTGATGTCGTAGATGCGGAGGACACTGTCCTTCGCACTGAGATTCGTTCCGTCGTCCACCGCGAAAAGCTGATGCATCGTGCGATTCACATTTTTGTGTTTAACGCCGCCGGTCAACTCTACCTGCAACGCCGCTCACTGACGAAAGACTCCGCTCCCGGTAAATGGGTGAGCTCGTGCTCTGGCCACGTCGATAGCGGCGAGGATTACGATATCGCAGCGCCGCGCGAGCTAGCCGAAGAGATCGGCCTGACCGATCCAGTGAATCTGACACGCGTCTTTAAGGAGTCCCCTTGTAAGCAAACTGGGCAGGAGTTCGTCTGGGTGTATCGCTGCGAAGCAGAGGGGCCATTCAAGCTCAACGCTGACGAAGTGAGTGACGGTAAGTGGATCGATATCGAAGCACTCAATGCATGGATCGAAAGAGCACCGCGCGACTTCGCGTGGTCGTTCACCTATCTGTGGGAGAAATACAGCGGGCTGGCGGTGTAGTTGCGGGAGCTTACTCGACGGCTTCACTCAGAAACCGAACATCTAGATCGACAGAGCCGCGTAGCACAGGAGGGAAGAAGATCATCAGGTAGCGATGGTCTGGATTGAAGTGGTAGGTCTTGATGAGTGCTGGTAACAGTTTTTCACCGCTAAAGTCACGTGACCATAAGTTGATGGGCAGGCTTTCTTGCACGCGATACCTTCCGGACTCTCCTGCGCTGAGTTTGACTCGTTTATTTTCAAGCAATCCATCGAGTTCTTTTCCGGAAATGTTTAGGAAGACTAGCCCATTTTTAGGTAGGTTTCTAGGGCTATCATCAAAAGCATAAATCAGGTATTTTGAGTTATTGGATGGGTCTTCTTTATAGCTCGGGTTCTTTACGAAGATTAGGAGCCATTTGTCAGATTCGGCCGTTAAGTGGACCTGCGCGACTTGCTCTTTGCTGGAGGCATCCTGAAAGGTGATTTGATCTCCTCCCTTGAAGATATGTGGTCCCATTCGTGTGAGGGAATGTGTTTTGATGCTGACTGGTGGATCTGCTTTCGCGCCGGTTGCTATGGCCGCTTCGCTGATGGGAGTGTATTCGATGCCACGGACGGGGTATTGTCCGTAGACTGAAAATTCAATTTCGCGTAGTGGTTGTGCAGAAGAGATTGCCCCGACACAGAGGAGTAAAAAGATGCTGAATAGCTGTAAGTGTGGAATCATACTTCGTCGTCAGAAAGCCATCGTAGCGAGATGAGTTTCAGTTTACGTTCAGTTGGTTGATTGATTGCGGCTGTCGAATCGACCGCCTCCGGTGTTCTTTGTAAGGTCGCCTCGATTGTGGCTGAGCCTGTGGCAATACCCCGTTTCGAGAAACTCTGCCCTCGCGCGCGGATTTTAAAGGTGTCGGATCGAGGTGAGAGCATTGGCCCAATCGCAGTCATCACATCTGCTTGAGTGAGAAAGCCCGGCGAGAAGTGGTCGATATCTATCACCTCGGTGGCAGGCCCGCGAGTGCCTGCGGCTTCCCATTGATGATCCCATCGCTGTCTGCCGCTGGGGGCTAAGACTGTTGCAATGGCTTGTTCCAGTAGGCTGCCACTTCCGGAGGATTCTTCGGATAGAAATGCTTCCATCGATTGAAATGGAGTCCCCTTTTCTTTCATTCGGCGGACGATCTCTTGGGCAAGTACTTCGATTTCGTCTACATTAAAGTATCGCGCACCTCTGCGATAAAAAGCAGAAGGAGCGATGGGTTCGGGGCCTTCAAAGCCTGGCGTCTGCGGCGCTTTATACGTCTCTTCTAGGGATTGCGAGAAGCGGGAGAACATGCGCGCACGGCTGTCTTGGCTGACGGTCAGTGCTGAGAGGTCTGAAGTGTCTTCTGGGTAATCCAGATACTCCCACTCATGGATTCTCAATCCGCTGAGCACTGCTTTCCACGCGGCGACCGAGGTCGAGTTGAGGTTGAAGCGATGCATGACTAAAGCATCTTGAGCGAGTTTTCGCGATTCGCTCATGTCGTCAGAGGCGGCTGTCTGCCAACGAGTGATTGTGCCTGAGGGATCTTCAAATTGATAGGCTAAGAGCGTCGGGTTGGGGAGGCCCGATTTAGGTTCGTAGTCACTGGGGGGATCCATTCGACTGAAGCCTGAAAAATAGTAACGGTCAAACCATTCCGAAGTATTGATCGCTCCTTCGTCGCCCCAACTATTACCGACCTGGAGTGGACGTTCGTTGTGGAAGTACAAATGCTGTAAAGACGCGAGCGAGAGAGGCCGCTCTCGGGGGAGTTCGAACAATGGTGCGTTTTGCCAGAGCTTGTCGAAGTGAGGGCTGCTTCGATCAGAGAGGCGACGAAGCATGGGGAAATGTATCGCTCCACCTTCATGGATTTCTTCCGGTAGTGGACTTAATAAAGTGGCGATGCCGTCTTTCACCGGAACGTAGGGGCTGCCGGTTTGAGCGGCTGGATCGACGTCCAAATTCCAATCGGTGTAGAAGTGTGGTTGTGGATTACGTGGGTCGTGATCTTTCAGCCAGAGGCCTCGATAGTATTCTGGATCGGCGCTGCTCTGATGTGGCCCGCGTAAAATGATGTGGTAGCCAAAGTTGACGCTTTTACTAGTAGCTGATCGCGAGGTGGTTGAAATTGGTTCGTATCGGATGTCACTTAACTCACAAAATAGGGAACGTTTACTTAGCGCCGGATTGACTGCGAAGAGTTTGATTTGAAGTAAGCTTTCTTCGTCGCTGTCGAGGATGTGAGCGCTGTTTCCGGGCAGGTCGATCTGTGTATCGATGCCGCGTGCGCCGCCGAGAGTTCGATCATTACGCCTCCAGACTTTAGAGTTCGTTATGATCGACTCGTAGGGGGAGCGGCCTGCGAGTTCATCGGCATTCACGCCTGTCCAGTTTTTGGATTGCCCGGGGAGCCAGTCCTCGTCGGCGCCATTTTTCAACGTGATGATCATCGGTGAATCCGGATCACCGGAATCATGGCCGACGATATTTTGTAGGTCAATCAGTGCGCTGCTGGATGAGGTGTCGGATCCCTTGGTGATTTTGACCGTGGGGAGACCGTCGATTTCGATTTCGAGATCGAGTGGATTTCCGGCCGTATCTTGCATCATTAAACCACTGGTGTAGGGATTCCATAGCTCGCAAAAAAAGCGCATCCGCAGATACAGTCGGTTGTCGGATGTCGTGTCTAAATGCACCGAGAAGGCCATCATCAGGTTGGTCAAAATCGGGGTGATGGGCTCCGCTATCTGACCGTCGGTTAGCGTGCCAAGGTCGTCTAATCCGCGCAGATCAGTGAATTGTCGCAGTGCTTGAACAGATGTCGTGGCAGTCGATTTGGCTTGAGCGGTTGCTGCTGCACCTTCGATGATCGACTCGAATTCAGTGCCGATTAATTTAGGGAACAGGGACAGATCTTGCATCAATCCACCATTGGTATCGGGGAGGACGCTTGCCAGCACTCCGAGACTGAACGGGGTGACCGCATGAAACTCGTTTTCAGAGGAGAGCTTCCATTTGCTGGTATCGCTAAAGTCATTTTGTCCGATCAGTAGTTCGATGCTGGTGATGCGTTCTAGGTTCTGAGCATCGTTTGAAGTGTAGCGATCATAGTCGGTGAAGAGCGCTTCCAGCCCTTGAGCTGAACTGAGCATCGTGCTCAAGGCGGGCATCGAATTGTCTGCGACGAAGTTGGGGGTTGGTCGCTGGTTGAGGGGCAGTTGTCCCACACTTGCCTTCACGCCTTCGTCGCTGATCCACCAGGCGATTTCTTCAGAGGCGTTGCCGTTTGTGCCGAGGACATCGAGCGTCGGGGCGTAGACATGTTGAGCGGGGTCGGTCCCTGCCGTGCCAGAGCCGACCAGTTGCATTTGGTCTGTTGGTAGATTCACCGAGTTCACGCTGGCACCCGAGACCAGCCATGTCGGTTCGGCGGTCGGATCGGTGGTGTCCCAGACGCCTGTCCAGAATTTTGCGGCAGGATCGTAGTTGCCGTCGCCGAGGATGTCGGCGCGGGCGGTCACACGTTGGTCGGGACCAGCGTGTTTTTGCAGCTCGCCGATTGCCAGCATGAGCGCGAGGCGGGCGCTTTCGCGGGCGCGTAGCTGTTCGAGACTGTTATTGGCCGCGCGGGTCTCGACCTGCACGAGCGTGGTGATCGACAGCAGAAGCAGTAAAACGAACGCCATCAACATCAGTGCCAATACCAGCGCAAAGCCACTCTGGTGGCTTTGGAGGCGCTGCTGGCTGCGACGACGTGTCATAGGGTTCAAGGTAGAAGGTTTTATGCCGAAAGGGCGAGGATGGATAAAAGGCTGACGATATCGAGTTGTTTGACCGTTAAATTTGCGTGACCGCGTCAGTCGCGGCGTGGCAAGTGGTTTCGATCAGTGCGTTGGCTTGGTTGATGCGGTCGAAATGGCTTCGCGGAGTCCGCTACAAAGGATGGGTTGCTATTTGAGTGTAATGGACTCCGCGAAGTGGTTTCGGCTGAAAAACACCTGACTGAAAAAAAGATTCAGATGTGCATCATTCTTGCTATGATCTACGCTGCATTGCAAATTATCGGCATCTCGTAGTTATGGCTTCCACATCAAATACTCCCACTATTCTCGTTATCGATGATGACGATGATCTTCGTTATTCACTGAAACGCGTCCTTTCGGCGCGTAAATACAATGTGATTGAGGCAAATAGTGGCGAGACAGGCCTTCAGATGGCTGAGCAGCATGCGCCGAATGTAATCCTGTTGGACAACCGCATGGGTGGGATGAGCGGTATCGAGGCGCTGCAACACCTGCGCGGGGCGAATCCGAATGCGATGATCATTTTGATGACTGCCTATGGTACGACGCAGACGACGATCGAGGCGATGAAGTTTGGTGCGTTCGACTACATCATGAAGCCCTTCGATCCGAAGAAGATCCTTTCGTTGACGGAGGCGGCGCTGGCGTCGTCTCAGGATTTGGATCGCGCGAGCCAAGGGAAGCAGTCCGGGGGCGTGAGCGCGGAAGAGATCGAGGGTGGCATCATCGGTAGTTCATCTGCGATGCAGACTGTCTTTAAGATGATCGGTCAGGTCGCTGCGAGCGATGTCACGGTGATGGTCACCGGCGAGAGCGGCACGGGTAAGGAGTTGATTGCGCGTGCGATTTACCAAAATAGCCTGCGCTCGCAGAAGCCATATATCGCGGTGAATTGTGCGGCGATTCCTGATAATTTGATCGAGAGTGAGTTGTTTGGTCACGAGAAGGGCTCGTTTACAGGAGCCACGACACAGCGTATCGGTAAGTTTGAGCTCTGTGATGGCGGCACGATTTTCCTGGATGAGATCGGCGACATGGCGCTGGCGACGCAGACCAAGATCTTGCGCGCCCTCCAAGAGGGTGAGATTCAGCGGGTCGGTGGCACTGGCACGATCAAGGTCGATGTGCGCTTGCTGGCTGCGACGAATAAGCCTCTCGAAGAGATGGTGAAGGAGAAGACTTTCCGCGAGGATCTCTACTATCGTTTAAACGTGGTGCGCCTACAACTGCCACCGCTGCGCGAGCGTATGGAAGATGTGCCGTTGTTGGTTGATTTCGTGCTGAAGCGCTTGGCGCGTGACAGTAAGGCGGATGCGAAGTCGATTTCGCCTGAAGCGATGGGTGTGTTGGCCAAATACTCGTGGCCGGGCAACGTTCGCGAGTTGGAGAATTTGATCTACCGCAGTGCGGTGATGGCGCAGAGCGATACGATTTTGATCAAGGATCTGCCGCAGGAACTGATCTCAGCTGTGGGGGATGAAGCCTTGCTGACGCGGTCACCGTTTCCGGAGGATGTCGTCTCGAATATCGCCGATCATGCACAAAACGTCGGAGCGGTTGAAGTGCCGGCTGCACCTGCGCCCGCTGAGGCCGAGCTTGTGGGTATGCCTGGAGAGCCGTTTAGCGAGGTGTATCAGCAGCTACGCAAGGACCATGGCACGAACATTCTCGAACATGCTGAGCGCGAGCTGGTCAGGCGAGCGCTGGAAGAGATGGATGGTAAGCAGATCCGCGCGGCTGAGATTCTAGGCATCACACGTGCGACGCTCCGTAAGCGTGTTGCGCAGTATGATCTTGGAAAGTAGGTGCGGCTCTGCCGCCGTTTCATTGTAGTCGAGTTCCTTCAGGTGCTCGACCGATACGGCCACTGATATCGCTTTTTCCCATCGGGTGGCCACCTAAAGGAAGCCACCTACTTCATGCACCAGCGAGCGTTGCTGCGATCAGCTACGGCTGAACGAAGATGTGTAGCCGTGCTTCGGCTTTCATCCCGTCTTTGCCGCGGCCTTTGATGATCACGGTTTCGCGGATCTGTTTGTCGAAGGATTGTGGGAGGACACGTAAGATGCGGTCTGCTTTACCGTTCGGGTCGGGCTCTTCGAGAATGATGAGCTGAGAGTGATCGTATTCGATGTCGCTGATTTCGGTGACGTAGCGTTTGTCGAGGGTGATACGGATCTGGCGATCAGTCTTCGAGGTCGACGGGTTCCAATAAACGAGTTGCGGCTGCGCATCGACGAGGCGAGGGATCTGCACGATCATGTGTAGCGTCGCGATGGCTTCGGGTTGATTGTCTAGGAATACTTCGAGCTTGTTATGATTCAGGCCTTGGCGTTTACCTTTGTTAAATGTGCCAGTGACGGTGGTCGATTCGCCCGGCGGGATGATCTTCTTTTTGAGTATCGAGCCGGTGCAGCCGCAGCTGGTTTTTACGCGGGCAATGCGCACGGTCTCGTCGCCTTTATTGGTCACTATGTATTCGGCGCGGGCTTCTTCTTGCTCGGGCGTCATTTCGATGCGCACTTCGGTTTTATCCCATTCCAACCTAGAGGCCTCTGCTGCGAGTGGCAGGAGGAGTGCGAGGAGGGGAAGGGCTAAGAAAGCGGAAGAGAGACGTTTTAGCATGATATTTGAAATTAGGAATTAGGAATTAGGAATTAGGAATTAGGAATTATCAATTATCAATTAGAACGGAGTTCCGCCAGTCTTGTCTGAGCACGAGGAGCGTGGCGCCTAGCAACAGCGCATTGCGGAGTATGAGCCAGCGGTAATCGCTGGCTGCTTCGCCCGTCTCGGAGCCGAAACAACCGCAGCTGATGTCGAGCCCGCGCACCCAAGCGCTGGTGTGTAGGACGATGAAGATGAATAGCAATAGCCCAATCAAAGCGGCACTGGTGCGTCGGATAGCAGGCAGAAGTATTCCGAGCCCTAAGATGAGCTCCAGCCACGGCAGGAACAGCGCGACCCACGCGGACAGGTCTGAATTGATCACTCGAAAGGCAGCGACCGAGGCTGCAAACGCGATGGGATCTTGAATCTTCGGCAAGGCTGCCATGACGAACACGCCGGCGAGCACAAGACGAGCGATTAGCACGAAGAGTGATTTTTTGTTTATTGCACCCATGCGTCCCAACCTCCTTTCAAGCTGTAGATTTCGGCGTCGGGCAATGCTTCACGCAGACGGTCGGCGATGCGCTTGCTGGTGCCGCAACTTTCACTGCCGCAATACACGATGATGGTGCGCGGATTCATCAGCCATGCGCCCATTAGCTCGACGATCCCTGTTTCCCAATAATCGTCATTGAGTAAAATGGCCTCAGGAATGTGGTCTGCGTTGAAATCGTCTTCGCTGCGCGCATCGACCCACAGCACGTCGAGCGCGCGCGCATCGACGAGTTGGATTTCGCCTGGTGCCAACTCCGGCTCTGCCCAAGGCAATGGTGCGAGACCACTGAACAGCGAGAACGCCACACCGATACCGGTGAGGAGTGCAATGATTGATAATTCTCGGAAATATCGTGGCATGAGGAGTCAACGCTAGGGGAACTGAAGGCGCGAGCAAGGAGACTGTCTAAAAAATGCGAAAATGACACTTGTTATGGCAGTTCTGACTTCATCGGGTCGGTTTTTTGTCCGCCGCGTGTAATGCTACGCACACGCGTCAGGCTTTAATGACGCTTAACAATCACGCTGTGTCCTTAACGACTCTGCTGTATACCATAATCATGCTCATTTCTTTTTTTAATTTAAAATTTAAGCGTAGTGAAGCGGATTGGGGCACTGCAAAGATGCGGGGTAATCTTTTTGAGGCAGTCTCCACGCTCGCACGCCACGTTTTGTGTATAAGCAGATTGGTGGCGCATCCAAACTGGACGCATTCAACCTGAAGATGTCGGCCTGCGCGTCGAGTTTCCCTCCGCATATGCTACCAGAGTTCCCATAGAAGGGGTTCCCATAGAAGGGGTCAAACGTAGAAAATAGAATAATTGCCTTGCTACGATCTCTTTGTGATGGAAGATCGTTGTTATGCCCCGCAAGCAACGCATCGAGTATCCTGGAGCGGTCTACCACGTGATCAGTCGCGGCAATTACCGCAAAGAGCTTTTTCTCTCAGAGAATACGGGAAAAGCTTTTGAGCGGACGATCTTTGAAGCGGTCGAGCGCTGTGGCTGGAAGCTTCACGCCTATGTGATTATGAGCAATCACTATCACTTAGCGATCGAGACTCCGGAACCGAATCTGGTGGACGGGATGAAGTGGTTGCAGAGCACATTTGCCACGCGCTTCAACCGCTTGCGCAAGGAGCGGGGGCATGTGTTTCAAGGGCGTTATAAATCCATTCTGATTGGGCAGGGGCGTTCGTTGTTAGGCCTTGTGAATTATATTCATCTAAACCCGGTTCGTGCGGGACTTTGCACTGTAACCGCTCTCAGAGATTATCAGCTCTCAAGTTATCCTAAGTGTTTTAAGCAATCGCCTCAAGGCGGTCTGTGCCTGAGGATTTCCTCGGTATCCTTGATTTGCCCGATACTTTGGCGGGCATGCGTCGCTATGCGGCGCACCTCGAACTTTGTGAAGAACAGGATCCTGATCAGCGAGCCGCACTCATGAAGCGCTATTGCCGTGGTTGGTTTATCGGTGATAAGGAGGAAAAGAAAGCGCTGGCCGAAGAGCTTAATCAGCGCCACAAGAACGTTGATTGGGAAGGTATTGACTTGAAAGAGATCAAAATCGCTCAGTGGGAAGCACTCACAACCAAAGCGCTTAAGAAGTGTAATAAGGGGGAGAGCGACATCGAGGTTGATGCCAAGGGGGCTGAATGGAAGACTGAGATTGCCTTGCTTTTGCGCACACAGAGCACTGCGAGCAATCCGTGGATTGCTGAGCGCCTGAATATGGGGCATCCCTCTCGAATCACTAATTTGCTCAGAGAGCGCAGGTAGGATTCTATTTTCTACGTTTGACCCCATTGGGGGATCTTTGACCCCATTGGGGGATTTGACCTCATTGGGGGATCGCAGTGGCGTATTCGCCAAGCGCCTTGAGAAAGGTCGCTCGTATTTGAGCGATTTTGCTGTCTTGACAGCAGAAAGCATGCGATCAATAGTGCAAGTATGCGAACGACAGTCACTATTGATGCCGATACCGAGCATTTGCTTCGAGAGGAGGCGATTCGGACGGGGTGTTCCTTTAAAGAGGTGCTGAACCAGTCGATTCGTCGTGCGTTGAGCCAGCCTTCGGCTGAGCGGTTGGAGGTGCCGCCGCTGTTTGCGGCTCCTTTTCCTTCGGAATTTGAGGGGGTGAGTCTGAATCGTCTGGCAGATGCGCTGGATGATGAAGAGACGATCAAAGAACTGGCACGATGATTTTACCGGATCTGAATCTCTTATTATATGCGTATAATCCACATGCGCCGCAGCATGCGCGTGCGAAGGCGTGGTGGGAGTCGGCGATCAATGGGCGCGAGCTGATTGGGCTGCCGCATGAGGTGACGCTCGGTTTTGTGCGGATTGCCACGAATCCGCGTTTGGGTGCGGCGGCTGTGCCGCTGTCTGCGGCGCAAGCAGTGGTGGAGGGGTGGTTGAAGATCCCAGTCGTCCGCGTGCTGTTGCCGCAGGAAGATCATGTGGTGAAAGTCATGGCATTAATGGAGCGCAGTGCCACGAGTGGGCAACTTGCATCGGACGCGTCGCTGGCAGTCTATGCGATCGAGAGTCGGGCAACGCTGTGCTCGAATGATAGCGACTTTGCCCGTTTCTCCGGACTGACCTGGAAGAATCCGTTGTTGCAGGTGGCTTAGAAATTCATGCCCCCGAAGCCGCCGAGGATATTTTTGCGGCGTTGGTAGTCATCCCACGCATCCATTTGATCGGGTCTGAGGACTGATTGGATCGCGGCATCTCTGGTGCTGTCATCCTCTATGGGGTGCGTGTCCACGGCCTCGACGCCCTCGAACTGCATCGCTTCGCGGTAGCCGGGCGCGCTGCGGGCCATGATCGGGAAGATCGCATCTTGTTGAGCTTCGTCGAGTTCAACGGCTCGACTGAGGTCGGCTAGTTGACGATCTGTATCGCGGGTGACTTGTTCTGCATTTTCCTCTAATCGAAGATCCGTGTAAGCTTCACGCTGATCTTGGTTGAGGACTTCCAGGAAAATATCATCGACCTCTGGATCGCCGCCGCGTTCGGCTTCCCATTGTTGTTGGAAGTATTCGGTCAAGGAGCTCTCGTCATCGTTGAGGACGCGCTCGAGTTCGTCGAGTTTGGCGGCTTGCTGTTGCCCTAAGCGCTCATTGAGGAGGCGGAGTTGTTCATCGCTGAGGTTGAGTCGATCAGTGCGGCCTTCGAGGACCTCTTGTATGCCGTCTTCGATCGCTTGCTCGCGGTTGGCACGTAGCTCTGGTAGGATCAATTCGCGAAAGATCGGTTTGGAGTAGTCGATCAGCTCGCTGGCATTTTTGGCGCCTTTGCTGCGCGCGAGTTCTCTCACCGTGTGGTTGCTGCGGTAGCGGCGTGCTGAATTGAGGTCGGCGCGTAGTTCGCGGTTCTCAGTTGTGATGAGTTCGAGTTGGGCTTTGAGCACTTCCGGGTCTTCGGCTTCGATCGTCCAACCACTGTCCTGCTCGGCAGCGGCGGCTGCTGCGAACCGCTCGGGTGGGCGTAGCATGGCGTGTGAAAATATTCCGATGCCGATCCCTGCGACGAGCACGAGGATGTTGATGTTGCGTAGTTGTTCAATCATGGTGCGTCTGGTCTTTGAGCATACGGTGGTATTGGATCCATTTTTGCACTACCAGTGGTAGGATGCATAGGTAGAGGATCATCGAAATGGTGAATGCGCCGCGCATAAAGAAGGTGTAGAGCCCGACCGTGCCATCCATGTGAGCGGTAAATGCGTAGAACGGCAGTGCCGGGCCACTCACGGCCATGAGGTAATAGCCGAGTCGGCGCAGCACCAGTCCATCGGCGATTGAGAGGATGATGATGGCGATGAGTAGTGGCACCACCCAGCCGTAGAGCGTGGGGATAAAGACTGCTTTGAATCCGCCTTGCTCGAGTAGTTGTTGAAATAGTATGGCGGGGATGAAGAGCGCGAGCGGACAAAGCAGCCAGCCCATTGACTGAAAGTCCATTGCCATGCCTTGAAACCACGCGCATTGGAACAGGCTGTATAGAAAGACCATCCACGCCACTGAGCCCAGTAGGCAGAGTGCGAGCGTGTGTGGTAGCGAGGTGGCGGCATCTGCGCCGGAAGGAATCTTTTTCCACCCTAGCTTGCGCATCCGCCGCAGTTCTTTCATGCGGGTGTCGCGTGCCGGGGTGATAAAGCTGACCATGAGACAGATGGAGATGAGCACGAACAGACCGAACACGCCGGGCATTGCCAGTGTTTGAGGCTCGATCATATCACGCACTTTCACCACCGCGTCGGCGATATCAGGTTCGGCACTCGTGAAATTATCACGCATGAAGGGTGGAAAGATTTTACCATCGGGGATCAGTGGCAGAATGGTTCCGAGAAAGACCGCGAGCCCACCCGCGAATATGCCGACCGCTGCATGTTTGCCTAACAAGTGTGCATTCTCATTGCGCCACTTGCGCAGCACAATTATTAGGAATATGCCAAATAGCGAAAGTTGCATGCCGATCGAGAACAGCCAGACAGGCACGTGGTATTGGTAAAAGCGCACGGGCTCTTGCAACTCCCAATTGGGCAAGATGCCTGCCAGCTCATCAAACAGCACCGGGCGTATCGTTAAGTATTCAAAGAAGACGTAGCCGATATTCGAAAGCTGCGGTAAGATGAAGTAGAGCAACACCATCAATATTTGTGATAGAAAGCCCGCGAGGAAGCGCTGCTTCACGACCATGCCCGCTAGAAAGCCCGTCATGTGATACAGCATCACCGCGGGCAGCATGACAGCATAGACTTTGGCAATTTTGAATAGGGGGATGTCGCCAGTATAAAGAATGTATGCGAGGAAGGGCAGAGTGAGTGCGAACAACGCCCACTCTTGCACGGGCAGGCCAAACAGATAGCCCAGCGCCTTGGAGAGTGGCGACATCGGTGAGAGGCGCTGGTAGTCGAGAATGCCCTCTACGCCTTCGCGAGTGATGCCAGTGGCCATATTAAAGCTGCCCTTAAACATCAACAGGCCGCATTGCACCACGATGATGGTGACAAAGGCAAATCCCGCAGCTTCTTCGACAGATGCGCTGCCCCATTTCTGTGGCGCTAGGAAGGACATGAAAAAGACAAAGCCGGTGAAGACTAGGATAATCGATGCCCACGCGGCAAAGCTCACTGGGCGTAGGCGGGAGCGACAGTAGCGAATGAAAATCGGATTGCGCCAGATCTGCCATGCCGGTGGCTGAGTCACGCTCCGGGTTGTGGGCGAGGCGCTCATGATGCTTCCTCCAGATTTAGAATGACGTCTTCGATGGTGATGCCACGTTCGGAAAAACTGCGAATCGCATAGCCGCGCTCGATGAGTGTGCGTAACAATGCCACCTGATCCGCTTCGTCGCCGAGGTAGTCCAGTGTGAGCTCCGGGCCCTCGGCTTTGATCGACTGCGTGTGACTCAGCCCACTCAGGAATTCGAATGTGTCGGGGCAGGGCGCATGGAGTTGTATTTCTAAGATGCGATGCGTGCGCGCGCCCAATCGTTTCGCGACTTGGTCAGGTGGGCCAGAATCAAGCAATCGGCCGTGGTTGAGTATGCCGATCTGGGTGCAGAGCTCCGACAGCTCGCTCAGTATATGGGAACTAATCAGCACTGCGACCCCGTCGCGGGCAAGGTCGCGTAAGGTATCGCGCAATGCGACGCGCGATGCTGGGTCGAGCCCGCTGGCTGGTTCGTCGAGTAGCAGCACCTTCGGCTGATGCAGTAGGCACTTCGCCAATACTAGGCGCTGCATCATGCCTCGTGACAGACTTTTGCAAAAGGTGTGCCGTTTTTCTGTGAGACGGACTTTTTCTAAGCAGTCGGCGACGCGTTGTTTTTGTAGGTCTCTGGGGACGCCATAGGCTGCGACAAACATCTCGAGGAACTCGCCGCATTTGAGATCGGTCGGCACAGGCGCTAGGTCTGGCATGTAGCCGAAGCAGCAACGTGCCGCTTCGGGCTCTTCGGCAACATCGATTCCGCAGACGTGCACGTTTCCGTAAGTCGGTTCTAGCAATGTGGCCAAGACCTTGAAGCTACTTGTTTTGCCAGCACCATTTGGGCCGATCAATCCGTAGATCTCGCCGAAAGGCACTGACAGTGTCAGGCCATGGACGGCGGTCGTTGCGCCGTAATCCACTCGGACATCGGTGAGCTGAATCGCGGCCTGATCAGACGCGAGGTCAGCATGTGTGGCTTGCAGTTTAGCGTCATTCGTGGTTCTCATTTCAAGAACCTTGAGTCTAACTGCTTATTGGGGCAAGCGAACAAGGCGATAGGCGAGGCAGCGGCTTGATTGAAGCTATTTAGCGAGGGTGACTCTGAGTGTGCCCGGTTTGTCGGCTTTGAGCGTGTTTGGGTGAATCGGTGTAATCCGGGGCTGTGTTTGAGTGGTGACTTTTTGTTCACTAATAGTTTGACCTGAGCAAGGATCTACGTTTAAGTGTTTGGTGTTCCAATCGTTGGAGCAGGTTCATTCACAAGAGCATAATTAACGTAACTAAAAGGAAATATCATGAATCAGACGATACTCAGTGGAAACCTCACAGCCGAAATTGAAACTCGGGAAGTGGGCGAGCAGCACCTCAGCAAGTTCACGCTTGCTTGTAATGAAGGCGACCGTGTGGTCTTTCTTCCGGTTGAAGGCTGGAATATGCCGCATTTGGCCGATTATTTATCCAAGGGCTCTAAGGTGCTGGTTTCCGGTAGCTTAAAGCAGGATAACTGGGAGACGGAAGGTGGTGAGAAGCGCAGTCGGATATTATTGACTGCTTATAAGGTCGAGTTTCTTTCGCCGAAAGTGGAGGCAGGCTCGCAGCCAGTCGCTACGTCCGCTCGTCGACCGCAGCGGCGATCCGGTCGCTCAGCAGGAGAGCGCACAGCGGCAGCATGACGCTGTTAGCTGCTTGAACTCAGGCACGAGGCCGCGCTCCGGAAGCGTGGCCTTGTTTGTTTCGGGGGGGGGCGAGCTGTGTGTAGTTCTATTTATAGGTGGATTACGGGGGGATGTGTATGACTTGAAAAATAATGCATTTTTTCAAAATACGTAGTTGACGAGGTCGGAATTGTCCTCTTTTTTCCGTCGCTCGCTTCCCATCTGAGGCGATAAATCACATTTTATTTTAACCACTAACGCAGGTCTCGCAAACGGAGCATCCCGCTCCACCTGCCTATTAGTATTATGAACATAGCCCTACTTGGTAAAAAGATAGGTATGACTCAGGTATTCGACGATGCGAATCGTTTGATTCCTGTTACAGTCATCGAAGCAGGTCCTTGCCCGGTCACACAGGTCAAGTCGACTGAAGTCGACGGATATGACGCCATTCAAATTGGTTTCCGTCAGCAAAAAGAGCACCGCCTTTCTAAGGCAGCTCTTGGACACTTCAAAAAAGCAGGTGTTGAGCCAGTTGCTGAACTCAGCGAGTTCCGCACGAATGGTGAAACTGAAATCAACCTCGGCGATGTGCTGACTGTTGAGCGCTTTGAAGCTGGCCAGAAAATCGACGTGGTCGCGACAACTAAGGGGCGTGGTTTCCAAGGTGTCGTGAAACGCTACGGTTTCGCTGGTGGTCCAGCATCCCACGGTTCCATGTTCCACCGTCGTGGTGGTTCTTATGGTATGTGTCAGTGGCCCGGCCACGTTATCAAGGGTAAGAAGATGCCAGGTCACATGGGTGACGTACAGCGCACCGTTCAGAACCTTGAAATTGTTAAAGTGATTGCTGAAAAGAATCTGATCCTTGTAAAGGGCAGCATTCCTGGCTCACGTGGTGGCCTTGTCACCGTCCGCACTGCGATTAAAACCAAAGCCTCCAAGGCGTAATCGAAGGGACCTACTACGATGAAACTTAAAGTTTACACAGCAGACGGGACACAGAGTGAAGA
>CAJQOS010000017.1 GCA_905479975.1 uncultured Puniceicoccaceae bacterium
TAACCCTGAAAAACGACTGGCGGCGACAAAAGAACCACGGACTCCGTCAAAATCGCAGTTAACGCACTATCGAGCTCAGGGACTCGTCAAAATCTGAATTGACTTGTGAAAATAGCGTAAGGAGTTTTTCAGCAGAATCTACCTTTGTGGTCATTTATCTGAAGCCGATTCTACTTTGTTAAGTCCGTAGTATTCTGACATGGTCCCTGTTTCCTTTCCGCGAGCTAAGCCCCTGCGGTCGGCGCACCTGCGCGACCTTATACTGACAAGCGATGGCGTAGTAGATCTCGGCGATCAGCAAACTACCGAGGGTGCCTGTGAGCCCGAAGCAAAGGGTTGCTGGGATGACTAGTAGGATTGATATGATTGCGGAGTGGATACGCAGGCGTGCGGTGAGGGCTGCGCCGTCTTCGCGTTTGATTTGCACGGCGATCATTTGGCAAGTGGTGATGGCATCGAGGGTTGCATAGATGAGTGCGAGGCTGAGCCATTGACTGGCGGGTGCGAGTTCGCTGCCGAAGAGCAGTGCAATGCTTGGCTGACCTAGCCATAGCGCTGCGGCGCTCGCGAGTATGCCTGTTACACTTAGTATACTGAGCGCGCTGCGATACATGCGGACGAAATCCGCGGGGCGCGCTTGATTCTGAAAAAGTGCTAAGCGTGGACGAAGTAAGTTGGTCAAGGCCATGGATAGCAGGCGCACCGGGCCAATGAGTGTCCAAAGCACTCCGTAGAATGCCAAGATTTCGGTGCTCGCAATGGCTCCGAGTAAGTAGGGCTGCAAGCGTGAGCAGGCGCTGTTGGCGAGCGATCCGCGAAGCATCGCTCGACCTTGTTGGCGTGCGGTGTGGATGCGTGTTTCGCTGTGTTCGTCGCGGCCAAGCTCCAGTTTGCGCGCATGGACTTTCATTAAAAGACTGCTGCTGATTGCGGCAGCGGTGGCTCCCCACCAGAAGGCGGTCAATAAGGAGACGCCTTGTAGCCACAGGTATCCCGAAACGAGGAGATGTATGCTACAGGCGACTACGTCGGCGTATAGCGCATGCCCTTGTTTGAACTCCATTTGCAGCCGACTACGCATACTCTGCTGCCAGAGTTGGGCGCATGTCGCTGCTAGAAAACCGAGTCCCATGGTGATGGGGATCGGGCAGTTGGGCACACAGAACAAGAGGGCGAACCCGAGTAAAAAGAACACCAACGCGGCGCGCTCTACGCCGCGTTGGGCCCATTGGCATAGTTCCCCATACTGTGCCGGAGCGGCTCCTGTGCCCCGGTTGAGTAATGGAATTAGGAAGCATGTGCTGGGAAGTAGTTGAAAGATGACACTAGTGGTCATCAGTAGTATGTAAGTGGCGAAGAGTTCGCTGCCGCCTAGCCTAGCGATCGCAAGACTGGATCCAAAACGAAACAGCGAGAGCACTGCGCTATCGGCTAAACCGTAGAATTTATCCCGATTCTGTAGGATCTGTGGGAGTTTAAGCATGAGCCATGTGTTTTTTGATTAGACTCTCAACGCAGTTCGCTCGTTTGGCCGTTGAGGCCGTTGGCGTTTAGCAGTTGAGGTAGCGGCGACCAGACTGGGGAATGTGGTTGAGTTCTTGAAGCCTGTGATAGGCGGGTTTCGATCACACTGTGGAAGCAGTTCGTGAGCTCGGTCGCGTGGGCTGCTTGCGTGTAGTCGTTGAGGTAACGTTGCCGCCCCGCCTGTCCCATGTGCTTGAGCTCTTGAGGGGCATTTAGCATTGCTTGCATCATCGCGTGGAGGGCGGTGTGATTATCGGCAGGGAACAAACGGCCTGTTTGATTCGGAATGACTATTTCGGCAGGTCCGCCGAGCTCGGACGCAATGACTGCAATGCCCGCGCTCATCGCTTCGATGACAGTCAGGCCGAAGGGCTCGGCCCACAACGAAGGGCAGATGAGTAAGTGCGAGGCGCAGAGTTTTTTGAGTGTGTTGCGATGCGTCAATACGCCCTGAAATACAATGCTCGGGTCTTCTTGAGCCATTGCTTGTAGGCGTTGTGCTTCTGGGCCTTCACCGATGATATTGAGTTGGCATTGCGCACGTGTGAGTGTGTCGAGTTGGAGCCATGCTTGGATTAATACATGCGCGCCTTTTTCGGGGACAAGGCGACCAACGAAGCAGACTTGCAGTTTATTATGATGCTGTGGACTGACGTCGAGTGCGCGTGCATCGGGGCAGGCATTGGGCACGATCGACATACGCTCTTCCGGTAGGCCGAGTTGGCGGTGGCGCTCATAGATCTCGCGACTGGGACAGATGTAATGGTCGACACCTTTAGTGAACGTGCCGTTGTTCCAGTTGCGATCCATGATGCGTTTCCATGCAATACTACCTGCCAGGCTGTTGTTGTAGCAGCGATTTTTGACTGCATTGCAGTTGCTGCCTGTGAGACATTGGGTGCAGTCTGTGCCGTTACGGCGGAAGGTGGCAGCGGCACAGCCGAGGCGGTAGTTGTGGAGTGTTTGCACGACGCCGACACCGGCAGCTTGATGGGCGGTATAGATCGATGGGCTGAGCAGTGGAAACCAGTTATGCACGTGGCTGATGTCGGGGCGTTCCTGCTTTAGAAATTCAGTGATGGCATGTTGTGAGGCCTTGTTGTGTGGCGCTTGCCATGCCGTTTTGATTTTAGCGGTGATGTTGCCACCAGCGAGCACACTCGCATTGTTGACATGGTAGGTGACGACTTCATGGCCATAGTCGCGTAAGGCTGTGGCTTCGATTTCGAATACGCTATCTTCGCCGCCACGGGTTTGATAGCTATTATGGAAGAGTGCGATTTTCATGATATTTGGGGGAACTCCTGGTTGATGCCGTTATGATCACGGTTGGTGATGAGTAGGGTGCTCCATGTGAGCACGAGGAAGGGGAAGCTGTCGAAGCGCAGGAAGAAGCTTTGCGCGAATGCATAGCTGAGCATGTAGCTAAAGGTGGCTGCGTAGAGAGCCGCCATGGCGCGACGGCGAGGGCTACCGCTCTCGCCACGAACGCGTCCCCAATGTGTGAACAGTGCACCGTGAAAGCAGAGGCCGACTCCGATGAGTCCGAGGATTCCTAGATCCAGCCATACGTCGAGGTGAGCATTATGACTTTGGCGCGGATTCCATGTTTGGACGAGTTCGCGGCCTTTGCCTTCGGTCCAGAAGGCGCCATAGCCTTTGCCAAATACGGGATGTTGTTTGCCTTCGTTGAATACGATGCTCCACAGTGCGTCGCGGCCGGAAAGTGACGCATCGCGCCCAGTGGTTTCGAAGGCAGTGGCTTGCACATTTTTCCAGCCGATGACTGTGCCTAACAATAGTGTGCCCACGATGAGTAGTTGAATGATGCCGCGGCGGTATGTGCTGGCACTGAGGAATGTGTAAATGCTAAGTCCTAGTGCAGTGGCGAGCCATGTGGTGACTGAGAAGGTGAGTAGTAAGCCGAATGCCAGGGCCGCTTGTGATGCGCGTAGCATGAACCATTCGCGACTGTTTTGGGCAGACATGCCGAGTGAGAGCATGAGCCCGATCGAGAGGAATGGAGCGAGTGTATTGGGGTGCACTGCGACTCCAGATAGGCCGGGGCGCGCGGGATTCACCGAGTAGATTTTAGGCAGTGAAAAATACATCAGGAGTGAAATGCCTGCGATGACTGCCGTTGCGTAGACGATGGTTTGTAGCATCTTACGCACGGGTTGCTGGCTCGAGTGGACGATCGTGACGAGCGCAGTGAAGCAGAACACATAGAGGATGGCGCGTTTGGCTGAGAGTGCTGGCTCTGGTGACCACAGTGTCGAGAGTGCCACGAATCCAGCGAGTGCGCAGAGTGGTAGGTTCAATGCAATGACGGCACCGATGTTACGTGTCAGGAAGAGCAGGCCGATTGCTGATGCCCCTGCGCCTCCAAAGATGAGCTGGCGCACCAGTGCACTGGCATTATTATCAGATACGATGATGGGGCTGAGTGGTGAGCGGAAGTTGGTAGCAGCGTAGGTGATCCAAAGTAGCACGGTGATCGTCATTACGTGGCGTAGTGGGTGCTGGCGTAGTGTATTCGTATATCCACTACGAATGGCTTCGGGTTCGCCTGCGATATAGCTGTTGGAGATGGTTTTATTCATCTTGGTTTAGTGCTTGAAGCATTTGAAGTTTGGGAGGACTTGATCAATCAAATCGTCCGTGCGAGCGGCCATGCCGTGATCCTGACGCATGCTCTGCCATTGTTGGCAGAGTAGGCAGTAGCCGATGGAGAAGATCATTGAGAGTCCCAGTGCGAGTCCCAGTTCGCGTTTCTTTGAGGGGCCGGCTGGGCGTGTCGGTGTGTTGGCTGGGCGGATAATGGCGAGGTTCCCGATCGGTTGTTCGGCGCGTAGGCGGTAGATGTCTGATTTGGTGGAGAGTGTGGATGCCATGTCGCGCTCGAAGCGCACCTTTTGCTCCAGGCTTTTATAAGCAATGCTGACTCGGCCAAAGTCCGCGGTGCCGACCGAACCGACGACGTTCTGCTGAGAGAGGGTGCTTTGACGTTCGATGGTGGCGATGCGGGCTTTGACTGCGGTGACCTCCGGTGCGGAGTCTGTGTAGCTCAGGCGTAGTGCATCAAGGTCGGCTTCGAGTGCATCGCGTTCGGTTTGTAGCTCGCGCAGGCCGCGTAGTTGGTTGCTGGCTTGTAGGTCAGTGTTGACGAGGCCCATGTCCGAGGTGAAGGCACTCATCTTTTCTTCGGTTTCAGTGAGTCGCTTTTCGGCAATCAGTAGCGCTTTATCTAGGTGGCCTGCTTGATGAATCAGTAACTTGCGCTCGATCGATTTACTGGCGATTTCGCATTGCTCAAAGAGCGCATTGGCGATGTCGGCTGAGAGCTGTGGTGAGTGACTGTCGACGTGGACTGTGATGATGCCTTCTTCGGTGGTCGTGGTGCGAATCATACGGCGCAACTGATCGATCACTTCTTCGGAGCGATCATTGTTAGAGATCGCATTGGCGCTGGAGAGCTGGTCGCTGAATCGTCGTGCGATTTCTTCCAACACGGCGCGTGAATGAATGATGGTGGTGTAGAGTGCAGGGTTTGGGGGCAGCATTAAGTTGCCCGCGCTACTACGGCTCGCGCGGTCATCGCTGGTTTCGATCGAGCTGGTGTCGATGGATGCATCCATGATTGCTTTTTCGCGGGGGAGTAGCACTGCCACGGCACTGGCGGAGTAAACATCGGGCATACTTGCGAGGCGTAGGATGCCGGCGATGCTGCCGACGACCATGATGATGATGACGGTCCACTTGCGGTGGATGATTGCTTCGAGGATGTCCAGCAGCGGTTCCTGCCAGGCGATGCGTGGGGCTGAATTGGTATCTGTCTGAGTCATCGTAGATCCTTGGTTTATTTGTCTAGTAGGATGGCGGCATCGACTCCCGGTGTGTTGGGGGTAAATGGGCTGACGAGTGATACATCGAATTCTTTGTTGCCGTTGGTGGTGATGACGGCGATTTCAGCGAGTTGACGTGTGAGCATCATGATGTCGGAGAACTGTGCTCCGAGTGTGCGTTTCATTGGTTGTGTTGGGGCCAGTAGCACATCGCCGGCGTAGAGCACGGTCTTCTTTTTGATGAAGCCTCTTGATTTCTTTGAACGTTCGATTTCGCCGTTGGCACGGATGACATAGATCAGGTCTTCGTCGGCCATTTCGGTGAGGCCGCCGGCTTTCTCCAGTGCATTTTGGACGGTGATGCCATCGACGACGATGAAGGTGACGGGGCGAAAGACATCGCCTGAGACACTGACGGTTGGATGACTACGTGGGATCAATAATGTATCGCCGCTTTGCAGAGGTAGGTTGTAAGGGCTGCTCGGGAAGCTTGGTTCGTTGAAGGGAATGACGATGCGACCATTCGTGCTTTTGGTGTCGAGGCGTGCCAGCATGTCTTCGGTTTGTTCCAGCGCGATTTTAGCAGCGAGCCCTTCCTTGGATTGGCCTGTCTGCACCATGCGTTGGAGTGAGTTTTCGGCGAGGCGTCGGGTGCGTTCGACGAGATCATCGAGGCGGCTTTGTTGTAACCTGCGGGTGGACTCTCTGCTAAAGATGCTCGCACGTAGATCGGCATCTTCAAGGATGCCGCCGGCAGCTGTGATTAAGTCAGTGATTTGTGCGCCGTCAGGGAAGATGTATTCGCCGGGGAAACGAACGCGGCCGCCGACTTTGACGCGCACTTGTGCTTTTTGTAGTGAGCGGATGACGAGCTGATCGCCATTGGAGAGGACGGGGTTGAATGTGTTGTCGTAGTGATGTGCGGGGTGCAGTGCTTCTTGTAGGTTGAAGCGGTAGCGTTTGACGTCGAGCTTGAGCTCGTGCGCATCGAAGTGGCGGCGAATGAGTTCGGCTTCGTCGTAATACACTTCAGGGGTGAGGTTGCCTGCAATGGCGATGATGTCGGAGACGCGCATCGAGGCGGTGAGCTCATATTTGCCTGGGCGTTGAACGGAACCGATGATTTCGACGACTGGCTGAGTCATTGCCGTATCGCGTGAACGAATGGTGATGAGGTCTAGTGGCATGAGTTCGAGGTCATGCTCTGTTACGCGCAGCAGTGCTTTATCCAGTTGAGCGACTAAGACGCGTTTGGACTGATGGTGGACGGTGCGGCCCGGCACTTCTTCGATCGCGCTGTGTTCACCGATTTGACGAGAGATGAATGCTTGTTTGATGTAGGCATCGACAGTGAGTCCGTCAGCACGTTCGATCAGCTCGCTGAGCGTCATGCCTGGAGTGTATTCGTAGTCGCCGGGGCGGGCGACTTCTCCTTCGATACGGACGATGGATTGGCGTTGATCATCGACTGCTTCGATCATGAGTAGTTCGCCGTTGAGCATCGGAGCGGATAAGCCGGTTTCGTTCAGTTCAATGTCGCAGCGTTTGCGACCACGACCGTCGATGGTGCGTTCGATTTGAGCGAGTGGGGTGAAGGAAAATGCAGTGAGGCCACCGGCGATTTCGAGTGCATCACCGACGCTGAATGCGTTCTGCTTGATTTCGTAGATGCCCGGGGCTTGCACATAGCCAGCGATGCCGACGGTGCTGCCAATGGCTGGCACGTAGAGTGTGTCTTGCTCTTGAAGTTGTGGGAAATGCTTCTCGTTACCCGGATCGCGCAGATAGTCGTAGAGGTCGATCACGATTTGGGTATCGCCTTGTGAACTCGGACGCGTGAGGACGATGTTGCGCAGAGTGCCGTCTTTGTTGACGCCGCCCGCTGCACTGAGCGCGATGAGTAGATTGGATAAGGCAGGCACTTGAATGCGTCCTGGGTTAGCGACTCGGCCGACTATGTTGACTTGAATCGCACGACGATTGCCGATGCTGACGGTGAGTTCGAAGCCGTGGCGGCGTTGCTGAAGAAAGGCGAGTAGGTGCTGGTTTAGTTTGCCGTAGCTGATTCCTGCGACTTGAACTGTGCCAAATTCGGGAATGCTCAAGAGTCCATCCTGATCGACCGTGAGTTGATGGAAGGCATCCACTGTGCCACTGAGTGTGACTAGGATTTGGTCGCCTGCGCCAATGATGTAGCTAGCGGGCGTCGGGCCAGTGGAGAAGGCATCGGCAGCGTCCGGTTCGAAGACGTCGTAGCCGAATTGTTCGAGCTCACGACTGGCTTCGCGTGCAAAGTCACCGCTGTAGAGTTCTTCTAAGCGTGAGCGACTGTCGGCGGTGGCGATGCTTTCTGGGAGTTGCTCCTCACCGTCGTTGTTGATGTTGACGGTGATGGAGGATGTGTTGGGCGCGCTGTTGCTGGATCCTCTGTTGTTGCGGAGTCGATCGTTGGTGCGGCGAGTCGCTGAGGTGCTGTTTCTGCCGGCATTTTCGACCGGCTTGAGCAAATTCTTGGGAGTGCCCCAAGGCCATGCGTCTTGTGAAAGTGTTGGTGCTACATCGGACTGAATCGTTTTGTGCGAACTTGATTCAGTGTAGTGTGGGACTTGTTGAACCTCTTCGCGTAGACGATAGGCCCAGTCGTAGGAGGAGGGTTCGGTTGCCTCTAGGGCGGAGCAAATCAATAAGCTGATGAGAGCGATTGTCTTGCGGCTGAATTTGAAGTGGAGCGTCTTCATGGCCGTGATGGAGTTGGAGTATTATCAGTGAGCACTCGCGGTGATGGCCTGTTGGAAACTGTTGGCCATACTTTGCGGTGTGTAGGAGCGGATTGCAGATTGTGCGGCACGACCGACGCGAGGTAGGTCTTCATGTTGTAGCACTAACTGCAGTTTTTGTGGGGCTTCTTGACTGGCAGCGAAATTGATTTGAAAGCCGGTTTCGCCATCACGAATCAGATCATCGAAGCAACCCGCATGCTCGGAGCAGAGCGTTGGGGTGCCACAGATACTGGCTTCGTTGACTACCAGGCCCCAAACGTCGCCGCAGGTAGGGAAGATGTGTAAGTCGGAGGCCGCATACCAATAAGGCATGCTCGTGGTAGGCACGTTGCCGGCGAGTTCGATGAAACGTGAGTCCTGTTGCTGGATGAGTGTATCCAGAGGGCCACTACCGACGAAGACCAATTTCCATTGTTCTTTGATTGCCTGAGGCAGGGCGTTCCATTGTTCGAGGATATGTTCAATGCCTTTGAGCGGAACCAAGCGACCCACGATCAGTGCCAATTTTTGCTGTGGGACGTAGACTTCGCGGATGGCCTCGATGTGGCGCTCTGCTTTGTCTTGGTTGAGTGTCTGTAGGAATTTTCTTTGGTCAGATGCATTGGGTGCATCGATGATTTTTTCAGCCGGCACGCCCCACGCGAGTAAGACTTCGCGTGCTTGAGTGCCCATGCCGACGACACTAGAGGCTTGGATGAGTAAGGCCTTGCGCCATGTTTTGCGTAGCCAAGATTGAGTGGCGCTGACGCGAGATTGATAGCACCAGATGACGAACTCTGTGCCGGTGCATTTGCAGTAGAGGGCGGCAAGCGCGCTGCGGAGGCCGAGTTCTAGGCTGATGACGACTTCCGGCTTGAAACGCTTCAATTGATAGGGAAGGCCATAGGGCATGTGCTTGGTGAGTGTTTGTTCGAAAGGGATCGGTCCAGGTGTGACTTCTTTTTGCTTCCAGCTGTAGCAGTGAGTCTGCTCCAGCGGTAGGTCGCTGAGTTCGACTTTCCAGTTGCGGTCGAACTCTGATTGAGCATCGGCGAAGACACGTAGATCAATGCCTGGAGTTTCAGCGAGTGCTTGAAAGACGGGCTTGCGGTAAGGGCTTACGATGTTGGTTAGAAAGGCGACTCGTTTGGTACCCGACTGAGTGTTGCCTTGGTAAGCGATGTGACGCGTCGTGCTCGAAGGGATGAGCGTGGCGTGTAGGCCGCCGAGCATCAGTGGCAATTTAAGTAGACCGCGGATGCAGGCAGCTGGCTGACCTTTGAGCAGTGCGGGTGTGCTGCGTAGGCAGAGTAGTCCGGTTGCCGCGAGGCGCTTACATGCCCGTGCGAGTGGATGGTTGACTGGTGCCGTCTGGCGCAGGTTACGTTCGTAGATGAGTCCGTTGCGATAAGCACGTTTCCATAACCAGCTGAGTGTGGCACGACTGGCCGGCACGTATTCTTCGACCACTGCTTCGCGGCAGCTGATGAAGTTGGCGCCTTGAGCGGAGATGCGGGCGAAGAGATCGCTGTCGGATCCACCGCTACGGCCGAGCTTGCTGTCGAAACGATAGTTCATGTGGTTGAACCATTTGCCACGCACGAGCGTGTTGCTGGTGCGTGTTTCTTGCCAATTGATGGAAGTGCCAGTGGCAGCGACTGACTTTTCGAAGAAGCGGCCCTGTTCTTGCCAACCACCACTCAACTCTCCGAGCTTTGCCAGCACCGGGCCGAAGACGGCATCGGCCTGATGATTGTTGGCGCAGCGGATGAGTTCGATCAACCAGGTGCTGCTCACGGTTTCGTCGTCATCAACAAATAGGTAGGCATCGGCAGGTCCCATATCGATGGCACTGTTGCGTGCGTGGGCGATGTTCTGGCGTGATTCGACGGCGTAATGAATCGCAGCAAAATGGCTTGCTGTTTGGCGAAAGTCATCGACGACGGCCCGTGCGGATCCGGTGGCATCATTATCGATGATGCGTAGTTCGACCTGAATGCCGTCGGGACGTTGGCAGGCGTTGATGCTTTTCAGTAAATCACAGAGCAGGACGGGGCGTTGATAAGAGGCGATGCAGATGGCGATGCGTTTGCCGTGGTTGAGTGATTCGCTGGTTTGCTGTGCATCATTAGTGCGTAGCGATCTGAACTGACGTTTCTGGTATTTAGCCTGTAAGAGTTGCTTGGCTGCTTTGAATAGAAAGACTGGGTTGGTGGTGAGGTAGCGGCGCAGTAAGCGCTTTGGTTCGCGGCTGAGACGGAAGGCCCATTCGAGGCCTAATTTCTGTAGGCGTTCGGGTGCTTGCTCGACTGCGTTGGCGTGAAAGTCAAATGCAGCGCCGACACCGATCATGACACCTGGAATACGATGTGCGTGTGCATTCATCCAGATTTCTTGCTTGGGGCAACCGATGCCGACCCAAGTGATCTGAGGTTTCGCAGCTATGAGCTCGGCAGTGTAAGCGTCGTCTTCGCTTGCAGTGAGCGGACGGAAAGGGGGTGTGATGGTGGCGACGATTTCGATGTGTGGATACTGTTCACGCACCATTTTGAGAAGTGTTGTCATGCGATTTGGATGGCCGCCGTAAAAGGCGACGCGTAGCTTTTCACGCGATGCTTGTTCAAGTGTGTGTAGCATGAGCGTGGGTCCATATACGCGACTGGCATCTGTGTGACCGAGGCGGCGTTGCATCCAAACCAGTGGCATGCCATCGGCGGTGTTCATGTCGGACTCGTCGAGGGCGCGGCGTAGGGAGAGGTCCCAGTGGGCGGTCGTCGTCGAGTGCACGTTGCAGACACAGACGTAGCGGTGTTCGTTGGCTTTGGCCCAGTCGATGATCCGAGCAGGGGCGCTATCGTAGTTGACGTTGGACAGAGCAGTGCCTGTGACTTCGGTTGAACTATTGGCGGAATGTGGAGTGCGGTAGATCATAGTTAGAGGGGGCTTAGTGGTTGAGGAGCTTTTTGATGACGTAGCAGCTGGTCATGCTGACCATGAGCAGGTCGTAGCTGATTGATTGGTTGCGGATGTAGTGGAGTTCACCCTCAAAGCGTAGTTTCCAGTCGTGTAGCATTTCCTCGCCCAGTGCGTTATCATCGATGCAGATCTGACCGATACTGGTGAGGCCGGGCATGGTGGAGTAGCGTGACTCAAAGCCATACAGCTTGGCGCAGAGTTCTTCGTCCAGTGCCAGTGGGATGGGGCGAGGACCAACAATAGTCATGTCGCCGCGCAAAATATTGAGCAGCTGTGGGGCTTCATCGATTTTAAGCTTACGTAGAATGCGTCCGAGTGAAGTGACTTGAGGGCTGGAAAGTTGAGTGCCCAGGGCCGTGGCCTTTTCGGAGCCGACACGCATGGTGCGGATTTTATAGATCTCGAAGCGTTTACCTTGATAACCACGGCGACTTTGCTTGAAGAAGAACGGGCCACGGTCATTACATTTGTGGGCGACCCAGATGCAGGCGAACATTGGGAGCATGGCTAAGAGTGCGATGCCAGCAGCGAGACGCATGCCGCTTTGCCATAGCCGGTAGCGGCGTGTGGATGTTTCTGAAACGACGGTATCGAGACGCTCCAGTGGGTAGCCGAGTTGGAATCCTGTATTGTAGTTCATGATTCGGTGAAGTTTGCAGGTTACAGGCTGTTTTTGCTCAAGCGGCTATTCCACTCGTGGAGTAGTTCGCGTAGTGAAAGCACGACGCCGCTGAAGGGGTTGCGTGTGTGGCCTGCGCGTAACCGCTGCAGCACGGATAAATAATTCTCAATGACCTCAAACACGGCATCGCAGTCGTGTGGCTGGTTCTTGTCATACACCGCGTTGCAGCCGCCGTTCATCAGTGCGAGCAAGGTTGGCTGCTCGAGTGTCGATGACATGGCGACGACGAGTGCATTGGGGTTTAGCTCCCGTATTTCGCGCAGCAGTTGGGTGGCCATGCGTTGGCCATTAAAGTCGTTGTCGACGAAATAGACATCCAACGTGGGAGTGACGACCGGTTCGTCGTAGACTGTGACCGAACATGGAGAGAATTTCTGTAGCAGGCGTGCACGCATGCAACCAGCTGCGATTGGATCGTCATCGATGATTCCGATGCGTGCGGTGTGGTCTTTGGAGCTGACCTGAGTTGGAGCGTTTTTTTGGAGTCGCATGCAAGATACATAAACAATCCCCGTGCCAATTCTTTCGGTGGTATCTTAACCGCATGGTATTGAGTGGTATCTGCATCTATTTTATGTGGATGCTCCTTTCAGTGATCGAAGGGCCCTGTAATAATTACAGTCATCGGTGCGGCACTTTAGTGGTTTGATTTGCTTTCTGTAAAAACTACAGTAAAACTATGTGCCTATGAAGGGATTAGTATTTACAGAATTTCTCGAGATGGTGGAAACGAAGTTTGGCTATGAGGTGCTGGACCGCTTGACGTCTTTACCATCACTTAAAAGTCACGGTGCCTATACCTCGGTAGGGAACTATCCACATGGTGAGATGCTTAAGATGTTGGATGAGCTGCATGGTGCAGTGGGGCTGCCACAACGAGAGTTGATTCTGGCGTTTGCTGAATGGTTGTTCGGCACCTTTCTTAAGGTGCATCCAGAGTTTTTTGAGCGGATTGATAATTCCTTCGATTTCTTAAATGGAATTGAGACGATGATACACAGTGAAGTGCGTCGACTGTATCCGGACGCACGCTTGCCGGATTTCGAGTGTGAGCGTCGTAGTGAGACTGAGTTAGTCATGGATTATTCGTCGTGGCGGCCGTTTGCCGATTTGGCAGAGGGCTTGATTCGTGCTTCCAGTCAGTATTTCAACGAGGAGGTTGAGGTGATTCGTGAGGATGGTCCCTCGGCAGACGGGCGTAGTGCCCGCTTCACATTGAAGAAATTGAACTAAGTTTATACTGATGTCGGATTCGAAGGAACTAAGCCCCGAAGTTTTTGAGCGGCTACTGGCACGTGAGCGTCGTTCGCGTCAGGAAGCCGAGCGTTTACTCGATCAGAAGTCCGTTGAACTCTACGATACCAATCAACGACTGCTTGCTTTAGCGGATAATTTGGAACAACGAGTGCAGCGTCGCACCGCGGAGTTGGAAACTGAGCGCAATGGTGCTGTCGATGTGGCTGAAGCCTTGCGGGAGAGTGAACGTCGCTTCAGTGATGTGGCTAGTATTGTGGGTGAGTATTTGTGGGAGATTGATGCCGATTACTGTTTTACATCTGTCACGAGTCATGTGGCCGCTGTCTTGGGGTATAGTGAAGCTGATTTGATCGGCCGTTCTATCTTCGATTATATGCCGCCCGAGGACGCCTCGCAGATGAAAATAGCGTTTCAGGAAGCGTCGAGTGCCAGCCAAGTTTTTACTAATTTGGCACATCGTTCGCATTCTAAATTAGGAGAGGTGATTTGGCAGCGTAGTAGTGGTGCGCCTAGTTTCGATGCTGCGGGGGATGTGGTGGGCTTTCGTGGGGCGAGTTTGGATGTTTCGGAGGAGGAGCGTTCGAAGGAGCAGATGCAGCAGTTGGTAATTGCACTGCAACATGCGAGTGAGGGCATTGCTATGACGGATTCGCAGGGGCGCATTGTTTTTGCCAACAATGCCTGTGCCTCAATGTTTGGTTATGACAGTTGCGATGCTTTGATTGGATTAGGCTGGCAGACTTTTTACGGAGATGCTGAGGCCTTGCGTATTGAAATTGCGATTTCGAGTCAATTGGCGGTGGGAGAAGCTTATAGTGGCGAGGGTGTGGGGCGCCGGCATGATGGCAGCGAGTTTTCCGGGCATTTTTCGATTAATCGCTTGCCCAGTAGTGAGCTTCTTTGGGTTTGCCGGGATGAATCTGAACGCTTGAGCACTTTGATGAGTTTGCAGACTCAGAATTCGTTGCTGAGTGCATTGTTGGAAAATATTCGGGTGGGTGTTTTGTTTGAAGACGCTTCGGGAGGGCAGGATATTTTATACAATAATACTATTCTGGGTATGTTAGGTTTGAAGCGTGACGTATTTACTGGTTTGCGTGTCGCGACTCCTATCTTTGAGCAATTACATTCGCGTTGTCGTGACGAAGCATCTGAAGTCGCGATGAATCTGCTGATTGAAATCGATGAGAAATGCGAAAATATTCAACTAAGTATTGATGATGATACTTACCTGGTGGTGGATCGTATCCCGGTCAATGTCGGTAGCACCTATCATGGTGCACTATGGGCGATTCGTGATGTAAGCGCAGGAAAGCGACAAGAGCTTGCGATGCAAGACGCGCGTCAGCGTGCTGAGGCTGGGGATCATGCGAAGTCTACCTTTCTCGCGAATATGAGTCATGAAATCCGCACACCTCTCAATGGTATCTGCGGAATGGCACGTCTTCTAAAGAGTGAGGCGCTGGATCCCAATGCTGCTGAACAGGTTCGAAGCATTCAGATTAGTGCTGATTCTTTATTACATGTGCTGAATGATATTCTCGATTTTTCGAAAGTAGAGGCAGGACAATTGGATATCGAAATTGTGAATTTCGACATCGCACATGTGCTAGATTCTGTATTTGCGGTTCTGCAATCCAACGCAACGGAGCAGCAGTTACGCTTTGATGTGATATATCCAGAGGCAAGTATTCCTTTGCTGCAAGGCGATCCGAGTCGGTTGAATGAGGTGCTCTTAAATTTGCTGGGAAATGCCATTAAATTTACTTCAGAGGGAGGCGTGACCTTAACCTGTGAGGTCAGAGCCCAGTCTATTGATTCTGTTACGTTGAGGATGACTATTCGTGATACCGGTATTGGTATGAGTGCGGTCGATGTGGAGCATGTGTTTGAGCCATTTACGCAGGCGGACACTTCGATTAGTCGACGCTTTGGTGGGAGTGGCCTTGGGTTGTCGATTAGTCGTGATTTAGTTCGACTGATGGGAGGCGCGCTGAATGCGGAGTCTGAGTTGGGCCGAGGCAGTGCGTTTTCTTTTGAACTACCATTCACGATCAGTGGCAACTCTGCGGTCGTTGAACCGCTTCCGGACGCTTCGGGGATTAGTGTGTTTGTGCTCACCCGATCCGAAATCTTTTACCGTATGGTGAAATCTATGTTGGGGTATGCTGATGCGCAAGTGGTTCGAGTGGAGAGTGCCGAGCAAGTAGAATACTACCTCGACGAACAATTCCCCAGTGATGCGGTAATGCTATTGGATCGTTCCTCACAGTCTAGCTATAGGCCGAATGAAGATCGAGATTTGTTACATGAATTCTCAAGTCGGTTACACCGTATTCTGATCTCAGAAGTTATTTCAGCGGATTCCGTGAGCCAGGCGCAGGTGATCGAGTATCCGTTTTCTAGATACAACTTATTACGGACGATCTATTCGAGCCTCGGACTTGGCCTGCCAGATCAGCTCTTTCAATCGTATAACAGTGTGTCTTTCGGTTCCGTTGATTTGAGTGGGCTACGTGTCCTGATCGCAGAGGATAATACCATTAATCAAAAAGTGACACGTATGATGATCGAGCGCTATGGCGGTGCTGCAGATATCGCTGCGAATGGCATCGAGGTATTGGAGTTAGTCGAACGTTTTGAGTATGACCTGATTTTGATGGATATCCGCATGCCTGAGATGGATGGAGTCGAGGCCTGTTTACGGCTACGCTCGTTGGGGCTGACGTTACCTGTCTATGCGTTGACCGCGGATGCGATGAAGGGCGATCGAGAACGTTTCTTGCAGGCAGGGATGAATGGTTACCTGAGTAAACCAATGGTGGAGTCTGACCTGGTCCGTGTATTAATGGATAATTACAGGTCGCATGCCGGCGACGGAGAAGAGGTTGCGAATGGGAAAGCCCGGCCTGAGGTGTCACCTGCCGATGAATTGTTTGGGAAAGCACCCAGCGAAGCGCTTTTAGATGTTGAGGGGTTTTATCGATTACTTGGCGGTGAGCAGTTGATCGCGCACGAGCTGTTGAGTCAATTTGTCGACTATGCTCGTGGGTATGCGCAGGAAGGTGTGGAGGCTTTGCGGGCAGATGACTTAGAGACCGCACGTAGCCGGTTTCATAAGTTGGCGGGGTCTGCCGCCACCATTTGTGCGCATCAAGTGCGGGCTTATTTCTTGTCTTTTGAGCGTAGCTTAATGGAGGATCCGCCTGACGTTGCGACTTGCCTCGTTCGCACGAAAGTAGGCTTAGACGCGTTTGAGCAGTTGGCTCTGGAGATTCAAACAATTGTGGAGGAAAAGTAATATATGAGTGCTTCAGTTAAAGCTCGCCGCCTATTGGTGGCCGATGATGATCCGATCACTCGGCAGGTGATCAAACATGGCTTTGATTCTGTGGGGTTGACGGCGGATTATTTTGAAAATGGAGATGATCTGTTGGCAGGCTTTCATGATTCGGTTGAAGCCTGTTTGTTGGACATTCAGATGCCTGGGACGAATGGCTTGGATTGTTTGAAGCGTATTAAAAAAGACTTTCCACAGGTCGAAGTGATCATCCTCACTAGCTTGAATCAGGCGACCGAAGCATTGGAGGCAGTGCGCCTGGGCGCCTTTGATTATATTACGAAACCCTTTGATCTGAAGGAACTGACTAATCGTGTGTCGAATGCAATGGCCTATAGTCGCAGCCAGCGTGAACGCGATGTGCTTAAAAATTCCTTATCCGAGCCGCAGTTGAAATCACCGGCACTCGGTGAGTCGCCAGCGATGCAGCAAGTGCAGGCGTTAGTGCAGCGGATTGCGCCCACTGCGAATGCCGTGCTGCTTACCGGAGAGAGCGGCACAGGGAAAACTCTGCTGGCACGCTCGATTCATACTGCCAGCCCACGAGCCGAGGCGCCCTTCATTAGTGTCAGTTGCCCCTCCTTGCCCGGAGAGCTACTTGAGTCCGAGATGTTCGGCCATGAAAAAGGCGCCTTTACCGGGGCTACCGCACGACGAGTCGGTCGTGTGCAACTGGCGGAAGGTGGCACCTTGTTTCTCGATGAAATCGATGAGCTCTCTCTGGCATTGCAGACGAAGCTGCTGACTTTCTTGCAGGACAAGACTTACTTTCGCATCGGTGGTGAGAAGGCTCAGATCAGTGATGTGCGGATAATTGCCGCGACGAACCAACACCTCGAACAACGTGTGCGGGAGGGACTCTTTCGTGAGGATTTATTCTATCGTCTCAATGTGTTGCCGATTGAAATGCCGAGCCTGACTGCACGGGTGGAAGATATTCCGATGTTAGTGAATCATTTTGTGCATCGTTTTGTTGCCGAGAATCAGCAGTCGGTGCCTACCATTGCTCATGAGTATTTAATACTGCTGCAGCAGATGCCTTGGCCCGGCAATGTGCGTGAGCTGGAAAACGCAGTCATCCGGTCAATGACCTTACGGGCAGAGCCTCAGTGCCTGTCTGCCGATGATTTGATGGGTATGTCTGCGCCGGTGCCCTCGGTTGCAGCAGCATCGCTGGGCGGACTGACCTTGGCCGAGGTCGAGCGGCGTGCCATCGTCGAAACCTTGCTGCTCTGTGGGCAACGTAAGGCCGAAGCTGCACGCGTGTTGGGGATCGCCGAAAAAAGCATTTATAATAAAATGCGACGCCATGGTCTAATCGTAGACGATCCCGTGGTCTAATCCGTTGTGCAGCCCTGATTTGTTCTTCGAAAGGGTTCAAGGAATGGGGCATCGTCAATTTATTCAGAATTGTTTGGCTTTCCCGCTTGCACGAATGGGGATTTTGGAATTACTCTATGCTTGTCTAAAGGAACGGCGATACAATGCCGAAAATAGAGTTAGCAGCTATTAATAATCGACCCTTGCCTAAACAAAAAACTACCAAAAACGGGGCCAAGATCTTTGTCCTCGACACCAACGTTCTCCTTCATGACCCCCAGTGTCTACATAAGTTTGAGGATAACACCGTTGCCATCCCCGTCGAAGTGCTTGAAGAGCTCGACCGTAAGAAATCCGCTCCGGGGGAGTTAGGGTTTTCTGCCCGTCAGATTCATCGAGATCTACGAGCGCTCTTCGATGAAGAGCTCGCCATCCCGCCTGAAATGAAAGGGAAGGGGAATTCAGCCCTCAGTTGTGATCTGCCTAACGGCGGCCGCCTGATCGTGGTGATCAACGATTATTTCGTCTCCGGCGATCATCAGAGTGAGGGTATGAATCGCCTGCGTGCGACGCTTGTCGATATGGAGAAAATGGATAGCCGCATCTTGGCATCCTGCTTTTTCTTGAAGGAAGTCTGCACGGACAGTCGCGTGATCTTAGTGACCAAAGACGCCAACATGGCGCTGAAGGGCATTGCGCTCGGTCTTGAAGTGCAGGACTACATGAACGACAAGATCAAGACGGCCAACATTGGCGGCGGGATCAAGACGGTCGTGGTCGAAGACGCGGATTATGAGTGCTTCATCGAGGAGCACGGTGTGGATCTCACGCCGGAGCTCACGAGTCATCTTCATATCAATGAATACATCTATCTGAGCAACGGAGAGTTTCGCGAACCTGCGCGCTACCGTGGCGATGGTCAGATTGACGGCTTGATTCTGAGTAGTGGGACGGGCATTAAGATTCCGAAAGGCATTCGTATCAATCCGCTCAATGATGAGCAACGCATGTTGATGGATGCCTTGCTGGATGAAGACATTAAACTGGTCACCTGCATGGGTAAAGCCGGCACGGGTAAGACGCTGGTTTCAATCGCGATGGCATTGTATCAAGCAATCGGCGAAGACAATCTCTACGAGCGCGTATTCATTACCCGTCCGCTGGTGCATATTGGTAAAGATACCGGTGCGCTCCCCGGCACCTTAGAAGAAAAAATGGCGCCTTACATCGCGCCGTTTTATGATAACCTTGAGGTGCTCTTCAGTAATCGTAAAGTCATCAAACGCCCGGATGCGAATCCTGAGCAAGCGAAGCTGGAGCGGATCACTTCCAATCGGAAGCGCAAGAAAGCGATGTCGAAGATGGCAAAGCAACCCTCGCATGCCGATAAGGAAGAGGATGATTCCAAGCAACCGCGCAAGCCGTATCAATTCCTCTTTGACTATGGAATGGTCGAAGTCGAGGCGATGACCTACATCCGTGGTCGTTCGCTGGCCGATACGATTTTTATTATTGATGAGGCGCAGAATCTCACGCCGCACGAAGCGAAGACCGTCGTCAGTCGTATGGCCGAAGGTTCGAAAGTCATCTTACTCGGCGATCCGTATCAGGTGGATAATATGTTTCTCGATGCCATGTCGAACGGCCTGGTGCACACCGCGCAGCGCCTCAAGGGGACGGAGATTACCGCCCACTTGGAGCTAACGACCGGAGTGCGCTCAGAGCTGGCCGATTTAGCTGCGGATTTATTGTAATTTGTAAGTCTGCATTTTTCTGAAAACAGTATGATCTAAATGCTTGGTATTTAGAAAAATGTGCCTAGGTTTTCTTATCTCGGGTCATCGCGGGTGCGTTGGCTAAAAAATAATACCTCAAAGATTATGACAAAAAATGAACTAGTTGAAGCGCTCCAGAAGGAGCTTGGTTTAGATAGCAAAGCAGAAGCAGGTCGCACGCTTGATGCTGTTGGTGCTGTCTACTTGAAAGCCCTTAAAAAGGCTGCCAAAGCAATTAAGAAACCGAAAAAGGGCGAAGCAGCTGTTAAGGCTTCCGTCGTGGCAGCGCTACCAGGTGTTGGTAATTTTTACGTAGGTGCTTCCGCTCCACGTAAAGCACGCAACCCACTGGATGGTTCGTCTGTTAATGTGAAGGCGAAGCGTAAAATCTCCTTCAAGGCGGCTCCGTCGATCTCAGCCAAGCTTTAGTTCTTAGCTGATCTTGAATTTATAAAGGGTTCCGCGCACTGGCGCGGAGCCCTTTTTTTGTATCGTCTTCGGCGCTCCCAGGTGCAGCTCCTCAGTGATGGTAGATCTTGGCGATCCCTCCCGGACATGTTGCTCGTCTGAAAATTGACGCCGAGCGTTACCAGACGTAGGAAGCGCCTAGGGCGAAGTTGGTGCTGTCGAAGCCTTTATCGGTTTGGGTATCGGTGCCGATGTAGGCGGCCTTGATGCCGAAGCGAGGCGTGAATGAGTAGCCGGCGCTCAGCGCCCACGCGAGGTTGCGCTTGCGGTCGCTTTTGTCCACGCCGTTGACTTGGGACTCGCCGCCTTCGCCGTAGCCGATGCTGGCACTTGCCCAGATACCGGGCTTGTAGGTGTAAATGAGGTGGCTTTGAATGGCGTAGAAGGGGTCTTGCTCGAGTTCGTTTCCGTTCCAGAAATCGTCGTTTTTAGTTTAGCACCATGCGGCGATGGTGGTCTCGTAGGTCCATTTGCCGCGGCTGTGCATGATGCCGAATTGAGGGCGGATGACGGTGCGGTTGCCGCTGATGTTGAGGAGCTTGTCGTCGTCGTATTTCCCGGTGGGGAGAGTCACGATGACGCCTGCTCCGACAACCGTATCGCTTTGATAGACTGATTTTCTGTAGTCCTTGAAGGCTTTGCCTTTAAGTGGTGGCGCTCCGTAGAGGTTCATCGCTAGGCGTAAGACCGTATCTGTGGCTCCGCTTGAGTTGCGGGTTTGTGGTTGGCCGTCAACAGTGCCACTCCATTCTGCGTCTTGGTAGCCTTGAGCGACTTCGATGCGTGACGATTTCTCCAGAAACTCGAATGTTCGAATATAGCGAAACGCGGTGGTGTAGAACTCCATGTCGACGTCTTCGGCTTGAAGCACAGGGTCGAAGTAGATGTCGCCAGTCGTATAGACCGTGCCAGCGCCGATGATGTTGATGTCGGAGGGCAGGTGGCTCCAGCGACGTGGCGTGAGCTCCTGTGCGGATAGCGACGTGGAGCCGATGCTCGCTGCAGTGCCGAGAGCGAGAAGAAGGCGTTTGGCAGTGAGCTGGAGCATCGGAGTCGTGTGGTTGAGTGCGGCCTACTTGCCGAGCTTTTCGGCGGTCTCTTGTTCGAGGCGTTCGATGTATTGGGAAACGTTACAAGTGAGCATACGTGTGCTGCCGGGAGAGACTTCGAGCACCTTGTTAACGACGCCGTCGAGGAAGTAACGGTCGTGGCTGACGAGGATGACGGTGCCTTCGAACAGGTTGATCGCTTCCTGCAATACTTCCTTGGATTTGATATCAAGGTGATTGGTCGGTTCGTCGAGAATCATGCAGTTGCACGGGTGCATCAGCATCTTGGCGAGGGCGACGCGATTTTTCTCACCACCAGAAAGGACGGATGTCTTCTTGAGGGCTTCGTCGCCGGAGAAGAGCAGTGCACCCAGGGCGGCGCGCGGGTTGGCGTCGTCGTTGCCGATGGCGGCGGCTTCGACTTCTTGCAACACGTTGTTTTCTGGGTCGAGCTCTTCGGCTTGTGACTGAGCGAAGTAGCCGAGCACGGTGTTGAGGCCCTTTTCGACGGTGCCGTCTTGGTAAGGCTCGGTGCCAGCCATGATGCGGGCGAGGGTGGACTTACCAGCGCCGTTGACCCCGACGACGGCGATACGGTCGCCCTTGTCGATACGGAGGTTGAGGCCGTTGAAGATGACGTTGTCGTCGTAAGCTTTGTGCAGGTCGGTGATGGTGATCACCTTGGCGCTGGCTGGTGGTGCTTTCGGGAAACGGAAGAACATCTTCTTCTCATCGCGCGGGATGGTGATGAGCTCCATCTTGTTGAGCGCTTTAATCCGGCTCTGCACCATGCTGGCTTTTTTGACGTTGGAGCGGAAGCGGGTGATCCAGTCTTTGACTTCTTTGATCTCCTTCTGCTGGTTGGCGTAGGCCTTGCGCAGCACTTCGAGGCGCTTTTCGGTCTCGGTGACGTAGTAGCTGTAGTTGCCCTTGAAGCTGTTGAGGTCGCCCATCTTGAGCTCAAGTGTGCGGTCGGTGACTACGTCGAGGAAGGCACGGTCGTGAGAGATGACGATGAGTGAGCCTTGGTAGTGCTTGAGGTATTGCTCGACCCAGTTCTGCGAAATGATGTCCAAGTGATTGGTCGGCTCATCAAGAATGATGAGGGACGGGTTTTGTAGGAGCAGCTTGGCCAGCGCGATACGCATCTGCCAACCTCCGGAGAACTCGCCGGTGTCGCGCTCAAAGTCGGTGGCCTTAAAGCCCATGCCCATGAGGATCTTCTCGACGCGGGACTTCATTTTGTGCGGCTCGTGGTCTTCGAGTTGTTGCTCCCATTCGCCTATTTGGTCGATCAAATCGTAGTAGGCGTCTTCGCTGGTGTCCATCTCGACCATGTCTTCTTCGGCTTGCTCGACCTTTTTCTGGAGTTCGAGCACGTCGCCGAAAGCGCTTTCGGCTTCTTTGAACAGGGTTTTACCGGATACGGAGATACCGTCCTGTGGCAGGTAGCCGACGCTGACGTAGTCCGGCTTGTCGATCGAACCCTCTTCGGGCTCAAGCTCATTCATGAGCATGCGCAGCAGGGTGGTCTTACCGGAGCCGTTGGAGCCGATGAGTGCGATACGATCACGTGCACCGATGACGGAGTTAATCTTGTTAAAGAGAACCTTCTTGCCGAAGTTGTGATAGACTTGATTGATCGTAATCATGAGAAAAGTGATGAGTGGTAGTGAACGTGAGAGTGGTCAAAGCGTGAAGAGGCTGGATATCAGCACTTTCACCTTCACTCTCACTTTTAGGCCCGAAGGGGCAAAGGCGCGGTATGAAAGCAGCTGATTGCCGAATGGCAAAGAAAAAGGTGTCGGGGGATATTTCGAAGTGGAACCCTGCTCTTATTGATTACGATACCGAATCGGGGAGATGCCTTCTTGCTTTTTAAAGGTATTACTAAAGTGAGGTGCGTGGCAGAACCCTGTCAACGCGGCGATGGTCTCGATCGGTTCATTGGTATAGCTCAGCAGGCGCTTTGCCTCATCGATACGGATGCCGATCAGATGCTCGCGGATACTGGTGTGCATGCTATTGCGAAAACGCATCTCCAGACTGCGCCGACTGATGCCGAACATCTCCGCCAGTTCGACGGTGCCGATGGAGCGCTTGAAGTTGGCCTTTAGGTATTCCAGCAGTTTGCGGATTAATGGATCGGTGACCGCCAGCGCATCGGTGCTTTGGCGAATCGTAATGCCGCGCGGCGGGATCAGCTTGAGGCGCTGCTTCAGTTTTTGGCCGTTCATCAGATGATCGAGCATGGCGGCACCCTCGTAGCCGATGGTCTTCAAGTCATGTCGCACGCTTGATAGAGGCACGGCCTGATTCTCGCAGATCAATCGATTGTCGTCCGCGCCGAGGATTGCGATGTCGTCAGGCACGCGCAGTCCGGCAGCCATGCAGAGGTTCGATAGCCAGACTGAGTCGTAGTCGCTCTTAGTGTAAATGGCGCAGGGTTTCGACAATGCTTGAAGCCGCTCTGTGATATAAGTCGCATCCTGTGGGCGCGTCGTATCCAGGCGTATGCATGTGATGCCTGCTTCCGCCAGGCACTGACTATACGCGACGTAGCGTGCGCGGCTCACGGGATTACTCGCCAGTGCAAACCATGCGCAATGCCGATGCCCCAGACTCAGGAAATGCTCCGCACCAGTTCGACCGAGCGCCGGGTTATCGGCTGCAACTCGCGGCAGATCGATATCCTCACGCCAAATCGACAGATCCACCGTCGGCACTTTTGCCTGTAAGACGAATTCTTCCAGCGCGCGGCTATTATTAAGCGATGTAATGATGCCGTCTCCCTGCCAATGCTCGGGCAGCTGAAAGTCCTTCAAGATGCTGACGTTCAAATGCCAGCCATGCTGCCCCGCATATTGAGCGATCCCTTCGTGCGCCGACTGGTCGTAGCTCCCCAATACCATCAATACATGTTTTACCCGCATAACTTGCGCATTTCTGCAAAATGTATCTAAATTATGCAATTATAATCTCCGCGTTAAGTTGCTAGTCTCCTTGGCCTATCGCACGGTGGTCCGGCTGTGCGTGTCACTTTTCAAAACCAACTGCACACTCAAAACGTAATTCTCCCATGGCTATCGACATCAAATCCCCCGAATCTTGTGAATACGCATGCATCTCTCTTGGAGAAGTCATGCTCCGTCTCGACCCCGGCGAAGGCCGCGCGCACACCGCGCGCCAATTTACCGCTTGGGAAGGTGGCGGCGAATATAACGTCGCTCGCGGGCTGCGTCGCTGCTTCGGCCTGAAGACAGGCGTCGTCACTGCATTTGCTGACAATCCAGTCGGTCGTCTGGTCGAAGACTTCATCCTGCAAGGCGGCGTTGACACACAATTCATCAAATGGGTGGACTACGACGGCATCGGTCGCAACGTCCGCAACGGCCTCAACTTTACCGAGCGCGGTTTCGGTATCCGCGGCGCAGTTGGTTGCCCTGATCGTGGTAACACCGCAGCGAGCCAGCTCAAAGTCGGCGATATCGACTGGGAGCACATCTTTGGCACACTCGGCGTGCGCTGGTTCCACACGGGCGGTATTTTCGCCGCACTTAGCGAGACGACTCCCGAGTTTGTGCTCGATGCCGTCAAATGCGCGAAGAAGCACGGCACGATTGTCAGCTACGACTTGAACTATCGCCCATCCCTTTGGAAGGACTTCGGCGGCCTCGCTAAGTGCCAGGAAGTGAATCGCGAGATCGCTCAATACGTCGATGTCATGATCGGCAACGAAGAAGACTTCACCGCTTGCCTCGGCTTCGAAGTCGAAGGTGTGGACGAAAATATCTCCCACATCCCGGTCGAAGCGTTCAAAAACATGATCACCACCGCGACCAAGGAGTTTCCGAATTTCAAGGCGACTGCGACTACACTCCGCGCCGTCAAATCCGCGACCGTCAATGACTGGGCAGCGATGGCTTGGCACGATGGCGAGTTCTACGAGTCTATCAAGTTCCCCAACCTCGAAATTCTCGACCGCGTCGGCGGTGGCGACAGTTTCGCATCTGGCCTGATTTACGGTTTTCTCACGGAGAACGATCCGCAGGAAGCAGTCGACTACGGCTGTGTCCACGGCGCACTTGCAATGACCACTCCAGGCGACACCACCATGGCGTCACTCAAGGAAGTGAAAAAAGTCAAAGCTGGCGGCGGTGCACGTGTTGATCGCTAAGTCTCCAATCATTCATCAATCATTCGCTATAATCCATTAAACAAAATGTCAGCACTAGACCAATATCCCGTCATTCCCGTAATCGTTCTCGACGATGTCGCGGATGCCAAACCACTTGCGAACGCACTGCTCGAAGGCGGCCTCAATATTATCGAGGTCACGTTTCGCACCGCTGCCGCAGCCGGTGCGATCGAGTCCATCGCCAATGCATTTCCGGAAATGCTGGTCGGCGCGGGCACAGTCGTCACACCCGAGCAAGCCAAGATCGCGATCGATTGCGGCAGTAAGTTCGGCCTCGCTCCGGGCACAGCCGCAGAGACCATCGCTTACTTTAAGAAGCGCGATGTGCCATTCATCCCCGGCATCATGACGCCGTCGGATATCCAAGCTGCGATCAAAGCAGGTTGCGAGCATCTCAAATTCTTTCCAGCCGGTGCAGCGGGCGGACCGAAGCTTCTCAAAGCAATGGCCGCTCCGTATGCAAATCTCGGCGTTAAATTCTGCCCAACCGGTGGTGTCTCGCTCGATAATATGAATGAATATCTATCGATTCCTGAAGTGTTTGCAATCGGCGGATCTTGGCTGGCTACGAAGGCGCAGATCGCGAACAAGGACTGGAGCACGATCACCGCACAGGTGAAACAAGCTCTGGCGAAAGCCGCAGAGGTATAGGCAGATCTGGCACTGAGAAGCAGCGAGACGTGACTCTTGCTGCTTCTTTGGTGCTTGAATCGTCGAATTTCGATAGAATTAAAGTGTTGCTTTTTGGCGATTTCGGCTGCGTTTTTATCATATATGACGCAATCTGCGATTCCATCGAAGTTACAAAGACTGGCCAAGAAGATCGTTAAATCTGAAGACTTGTTTGAGGGGCGTTGTCATGGGCCGATTTGCGAGGTGGATAATGTGCTGGTGTTTAACCGCCTGACGCGCACCAATCTACAGCAGAACTCATTGAGTCATTTGCACCACCGCCACGTGTTGTTTTTCAACCTAGGCACCGCTGGTGTCTTGAGTCTGGATGGTGTCCAAATGGATCTAAATCCTGGTGAGGCGGCAATGCTGCTGCCTTATCAATTCCACTCTTTCCCGATGGTGGAGGAGGAGAGCATGCTGTGGGTCATGATTTCGTTTGAGACCTCGACTGCCGAATTATTGGAAGTCTTCCGAAATGAAAGTTTTCGAGTCAGTGAAGAGTGTTTCGATTTGTTGGGGCAGGTGATCGAGGATTTCTCACACGCTGAAAGTGAGTTCCTAAATGTGGCTCATTCGCTCAAGGTGTCTTTGTTACTTCACAATTTTAGTGAGCAACTTGCGCGTGAGGGTGACTCAAGCTCTGTAAGTCTGAATAGTGTGAAATCGGAGTCGGCTCAACTGGTTGCCGACATCGAACAGGTGCTCTTCAGTGCGGATGCTGAAATGACCAGCGTGGAAGATGTTGCGAAAGCACTCGGCGTCTCCGCTAGCCATCTGCGTGCGACTTTCCGCGGGCATTTCAATATTACACTCGGCTCCTTTATTCGCCACTTCCGTTTGAATCAAGCCGCAGACATGTTGGCAAATTCTCAGATGTCGCTGACTTCCATCGCAGCCTCGATTGGCTTTAGCTCGCCATCGACCTTTACGCGCTTCTTCCGCAATAGCTTAGGTATGACGCCTAAGGACTATCGGAACAATGCGAAGAATCGTTAAGCCATTTAGTCAATTCGGATCAAAGAAAGACGCAGGTCCAGCCCGCGAGCGTCGCAAAGATCGAGATGCCGAGCGCGATCCAGAGCCACTTTCGCACTTGATTACGTTCGTCGAATTGGCAGCAGGAAGCAATTGGCAGTGTGGCGCTGGTTGTGAGGCTGCGCCCTAGCTTTGGAGAGATGAGTGTGCGGCCGTTGACTGCCCATCCTGATGCATCGAGTAGGGGAGCGAGTGTGCGTTTGCGGATCTTCAACCAGGCGATGACCATCGATGGTAGTGAGATCATCATTACCACGCCAGTGATGACTAGCGGGAGCTCCCACCATGCGAGTGCTTTGAGCGTATCGAAGAGGGATGCGAGGCCGGCGCCGACTGCCCCGAGCGCGATGCCGCCAGCGGCCAGCATGCCCGCGAATCCGCCCATGCCGCCGCTTGAAGATGTGGTATCTTTGCCTTTTTGGTCCGTTGCGGTGGGGCTGCTTCCGACGGTTTCGACGCCTGTTTCCATTTGCTTTTGCATGGCCTTGTCGCGCGTGACCGCCCACTTCTCAAGCTTGTCGCCGATGAAGCGACCGACGCGCACATACGGCATAAGAAATGCCTCGCGGATGCTAATCGGGTTTTCGATTAAGCGCACGATGGTGGTATCCCAAAGGCGGCCTTGGCGGTCTTGGAAAATACCGTTTCGCCCGACGATTAAATTCGCCGAGTCACCCGCAGAGAAGACTGCGGCAATGTAGAATTTACCTTTAGAGTCTTTGCGGCGGCATTCGCAGTAAGCGACAAAGGCGCGTGATAATGTGGCGAGCACTGCGTGCTTGGCTGGGTTGGCAACTCGTAGGCAAAGGCGGCATTCACGTCCGTCTAAATACAAGACACCAGCTTGAAAAATTGCAGGCTGTGATTCGTCGTAGAAATCATTGAAGTTTACGAAATTGTTCAGCACGCGGATTAGGTCGCGATGGAAGCGGGCGAGTTTTTCAACGGCATCGACGGACTTCATGCGCGGAGCCAGCGCGTGGTCTTCGGCGAGTAGGGCGGCTAGTTGTGAGCCGAGGTCGGATGCTAGGACTTCGCGCACGCGTGTGATGCAGAGCTTCTCCGTATTGGTCTTTGGTTTTGACTCGCGCCATTTGCGATAGGCGGTGAAGCGTTGTTTGATCTCTTGCCACTCGTCGAGTTCGAGGGAATCACCTGTGCCTATGTTGAGTGGGCGCACGACTTGCTCGCAGAGTGTTTGCATGCGTTGCTTCCACTCTGGATTGATTCCATTGAAGAGCGGGACAGTCGATGTGCCCGATACTTTGGCGAGTGGTAGTTTTGCGATGTCCTTTCGGCTGGCAGAGAAGTCTTCTTCTGCAATGGCTTTATAGAGGGATACATCGTGGTTGAGTGGTGCTTCGGCGCGTGCATCGAAGGCTGCTAATTGGCAGCGGGCAAAGAAGTCGTCGATTTTATTTTCAACGGCACGTAGATGGTTAAATGCTTCTGGAGTGTCGTCGCCGAGAGGGAAGATGGCTTCACCTTTGGCGGAGTCGATTTCGCCCTGAGTCCACCATGTTTCATAGGTCTTCAGTTCAGTGAAGAAGGCATCCAGCTTCTTTTGTGTGATGCCTGGCTCACCGCTTCGGTCCGTTTCGGCTCCGAGGCAATCCATGATCTCGGCGATCAGTTGCTGTAGTTCCGGGAGGTCAGTGGCGTCTTTTGCGATCACGCCATCGCCATTGAGGCGTGACTGGCCGTAGATTTTTGCGGTGTTCGCGGCTTGCTCGACCGAGATGCTGGTGGCGTCTGTCACGCCCATGTTGGCGAGGATTTGCTTGGCGGAGGCGAGTAGTTTCTCACCTTCAGGGTCTGAGGTGTTGATGGCGTCGAGCGGCAAGTCGCCGCCTGTAAAAAGCGAGTCTGGTTTGGCGAGTCGCTTCAATGTCCATGCCACGGCGTTGCGCATTTCTTCGATACGCACGCGGCCATCGGTGTCGTAATCGATCAGTGAGAGTGTGCGGCGGTCGATCTCCAGGTCATTGACGGGGCAACTCAGCGCGACCCATAGCTTCGGGTCGAGTGTGGCGAGTGCCTCCAGATCTTTGACGGATTTTAACTGCACCTGAAAGATGCCGCCCATGTGTTTGATGGTCCAAGGATAGGTGCTTTTCAGATTGTTTAAAAATTTCATGATTCTAACTGGCGTGTTTAGTCTTTGGTGAATTTGAGGCGGTGTTGTGCTTGTATCTGTTTAATCCACGCAGTTTTAACTTTGGCTGCTTCCGCGTGTTCGGGCCAATGCTCTACGGAGGCGATGACTTCGTTGATGATTTCCTGCGCGCGGCCACGTTTCATTTGTGCGCTTTTTGCGCAGGCGTTGAAGTCGTCCATGGTGAACCCGTCGCGCTTGCCGTTCATCGTCATTTGATGAGTGGCAGTCCATGCGCCGTCGGGATTGTAGCTATAGGTGATGTCGAACGCGGGGGAGAGCGCCCAGCGGCCTGTCTTGTCCATTAAGAAGGCGATGTTTTTTACGTGGTCGTCTTGATTGCGTGCGATGATGTTAAAGGCCATGCGGCGGAACTGCTGCTCGGTGGCATCCATATCCAAGTGCAGTTGGCTCATTACGAGGAATGCCTGCTCGTAGGCGTAGGCTCCGGCGGCGTTGAAATCGTAATGGGCGAGGGCGCAGAGCGATTGCATGTGGAGCTTCTCGCCACCAGAGCGGCGATCGAAGCGGCGCGTCATGAAGTGGCGGCGGTCGTGCTCTTCGAGTAAGCGACATTCGCTCATTTCGATGCCTGCAGCTTGAGCCATTAAATAATAGGCATATTCGATCGCGCCGTAACCCTTCGGGTCATCCATCTCTTTGTCTTTATTACCGCTGACGCCGTCGAATTTGAGTAGCCAATATTCAAAGCCGGAGTCTGCCGCGACCTGGCCAGAGCGCACCTCGTTGGTGCGGCGGTTCCATGCGATCACGGCTTTTGCGCGCGCGCCACCTGCTGAAGTGCCGACACGTAGTATGTCTTTAAGTGCTTTCTCGCGGGTGGAGTCTTTGAAATTGCCTTGGAGTGTATTTCGGTGGCTGAGCACATCGGATGCGAGGTCGATCAAGGCATCAATCTCGATCCGCGTCGCCTTGCGCGCGCGCGGGCCGATTACGGGCAGGAACTCAAGTGCGCCCATGCCGCGTCTGCCTGTATAGCAAAGCCGCTCGACGGGCGTGAACTGTTCGGTCTCGCGGCCTTGGCTCGCGAGCCAAGTGTTGATCAGCGCGTTGCCGAATTTATCGGGCAGGGCATCTGCCAGTAAACCCGGCAGTCCCAGAAACGTATTACGGGGGAGTGTTGGGAAGCTATAAACGCGGTCACTCAGTGGCATCATTAACGGAGCGATTTCAAACCCGCTCTGTAAGAATGCACGATCATACTCGAACGCGGCGATGTCTTGGCTCGTGTCCCATGTCACGGCGCCGATGGTGCGCCCCCAGAGCTGGATTTCTGCTATCATGTGCCGTCAGCCCATGTCCATGGGCCAGGATCTTCGGCGACTGCCATGCTCTGGCCGCTGGCGCGCCGACGTAGTTTGCCGCGCATTTTGAGTTGTTGCATCGGGCTGGGGATTGGCTCGGGGATGAGTAGGTTGAAATGATCGACGATGCCAAGCGCGCGGCAGATGCGGATGAACATGGTGAGCTGCGGTGCGGCACTCCCTGCTTCGAGACGTTGAACGGTGCGCACGCCGACTCCCGCTTCGTGGGCCAATTGCGCTTGAGTGAGGTTTTTGTCGAGTCGTAGCCGAGCGAGTCGTTGTCCTAATTCGTGGATGATGGCGTCATCGGTTATGTGATCTTGTATGTTCATTACTCGTCTAATCTGGCATTTACCTATGATTTTTCAACAATAAACGTCTATTTCGGCGTAAGTTAGTTATGTTAACATACGTCTTATCTGACGGTTAATTGCTTTCAAATGTCAATATACGCCTAATTAGGCGTTTATCGTGTATTTATATTTTATTGTTTATGAGTGTTGCTAAATATCAACTCGCAATCTCGGAGATCTCCCTAATTCTAACTTCTTTATATATGGCAGACTCCTGGGAAATTTTGAAACTGTTGGCGGACTCGACACGAGTGCGCATTCTATCGCTACTGACGAAGGAGGAACTCTCGGTCGCAGAGCTGCAGGAGGTGTTGAATATGGGGCAGTCGCGCATCTCGTCGCACCTAGGTCTATTGAGGCAGGGCGAGTTGGTGCATGATCGCCGTGAAGGTAAGAAAACATTCTATGCATTGAACGGAGGTTTTGATGCTCAAGGCTTGGCGTTGATGCAGGCGGCCTGTGCTGCGGTGGCAGCCACGACTCAGATCGGCGAAGACAATGCGAATTTGAAGCGCATCCTTGAGAAGCGTAAACAGCAGTCGGAGCAATATTTCAATTCGGTCGCTGGTCGTTTGGGCAAGAACTATTGCCCTGGGCGCAGTTGGGAAGCGATTGGGCATTTTTTACTCCACCTGACTCCGAAGATTAAGATCGCGGATCTCGGCGCGGGTGAAGGCCTGCTCTCTCAATTACTCGCGCGCCGCGCAGAGGAAGTGGTGTGTGTGGATAATTCGCCCAAGATGGTCGAGTTCGGCAGTGAGCTTGCGAAGAAGAATGGATTTACCAATCTCAGCTACATGCTGGGTGATATTGAAGAGGTGCCACTGCAGGATCATCGCTTCGACCTCGCGCTCTTGAGTCAAGCCTTGCACCATGCACAGCATCCTCAAAAAGCAATCGAAGAAGCCGCACGCATCTTAAAGCCCGGAGGGCAGTTGATCATCATCGACCTTTTGGAGCACCAATTTGAAAAGGCGCACGATCTGTATGCCGACGTGTGGCTCGGCTTCTCTGAAAACAAGCTTTATCAATTCTTAAAAGAAGCGGGCTTCCGCCAAATCGAGATCAACGTCGTCGCCCGCGAAGATGAAGAGCCTAATTTTCAGACCGTGTTGGCGAGTGGCGTGAAGGGGTAGAGCGTTGTTCTTACTGCACCTCTCTCGGTAGCTTCCGCAAGCGGTCCTTAAGACGTGCGATCGTCGTGGCATTGCTCTGCGTGCTGTAAGCGCTGCCTAGGTTTTGGACGCCACTGGCTAAGAACGCATCGATCACGACGGCGTGTTTACTGTCGGTCAGCACGCCGATGAATTGACTGTTTTTTGTGAATGCCAAGTCGCCACGAGAGGAGGCGAAGTCGGCAAAGAGTTCACCCAAGGCAGGGCGCTCCATCTTGAGGAAGCGGGGGCTGCTAGTGAGGCGGCGGAATTCGCTGCGGCCGAAGTTGCTCTCGTCGTTCTTAACGAGCACGGCTTCTTCCCAGCGTTCGGGCTGGAGTGCGAGTTCGAAAGTTTCGAGGCCCGAGGCATCAACGTAGCCTTTCGGTAGCGGGATGTAGATCAGGCGAGGGTCGGCGCTGAGGTAAGCGATTTGATTGACGGGGAAGGTGCGATTGCCCAGTGAGACTTCGAGCTTTACGCTGAGGATGCTCAACGGATTTTTAAAGAAGGCAAATGGCGTGTCCGCAGTGTGTGTGACTAGGTAAGTGCCAGTTGTATCCGAGATGAGGATACTCTTGCTCTCATATTGGTGTGTTTGAGGGCTGCCGATTCGTGGCTTCTCGGATGAGGTGAAACGGATCGTAGCACGGTTACTTTGGAAACGGGTAAAGATCTCGCTCATCGTGCGTGGACGGCTGGCATCCATCTCTTCGATGATGTCTTCGGAAGACTGGGCGAGTTCATTCACCCCTTGGCCTAGATCAGAGACGCCTTGTCCGAGTTGAGAGACGCCGACACCAAGCTCCGATACGCCGACACCGAGCTCGGAAACATTTTCAGTCAAACGGCTGGCATGGGCGATTGCTTGCGCTTTCTCTTGCTGTTCTTGTTTTAGGTTTCGCTGTAGCATCGAGCGTTCGGCGCGTGCGACTTCGAGTTGTTTGTTCAGCACTTCGCGTTCTTGGTTGAGCTGCTTCGCTTCTTCTTTTGCGGCCTTTAGTTCGGCTTCGCGTTGAGCGAGGGCGACTTCGCGTGCGATGAGGGCTTCCTCTGTCTGGCTGAGGCGCTCTTTGGATACGGAACTTTCTGCTTTGAGTTGCCCTAATGTCTGAGTCAACTCCACGCGCTCGCTGTTGGCGTCTTCCAGTTTGGTGCGAGTGTTCTCAAATTTATTTGCGAGCTCTAGGCGATCTGCTTCGAGTTTTGCTTTCTCTGCGCTCAGCACTTGTTGTTCGCTCTCGATTGCAGCTTTGGCCTCGGCCAGTTGCTTGGCTTCGGCTGCGGTGAGTTCGAGGTTCTTCTGAGTTTCTGCCAGAGCGGCTTCGCGCTCGGCCAGAATGCGGGCTTTTTCGATCAGGTCTTGACGTGTTTCGCTCAGATCTTCGTTCAGGTTGGAGCGCGATTCGAGTTCGGACTCCAGCGAATCTTCCAAGAGACTGATCAACTCAGCTTCGGCGCTGGCCGAAGACGCGGTGGCGTCGAGCGTGGCGACTGGTGCTTCCTCCGGTGGATCAAAGCGTGCGAGCGCTAACATGCTCAGGAGCAGGAAGTCGCATATGACGAGCATCAAAGTTTTGTTCATAGCTTAAGAAGTGGGAAGGTGGAAATGTCGGAAAGTATGAAGGTCTTGAGGTGGGAAAGTAAAAGGTAGCTACGTTTGCACCTTCATACCTTTCCACTTTTTACCAGTCTTCTACAGCTCGATGTTTTTCATCAACGTCGACGGTGCTGCAGTAGAACCGGCTTCGAGTATGAGTTTGCGGCGGAACGGGCGCAGGTGCATGACCTTGAGCATTGCGGTAAAGAGGATGCCGAACAGTGTGGAGGCATAAGCGGCCATCAGGCTGGCTTCGACGATGCCGACAGCGACCAGAATCAGTGACAGGACGGTGCCGCCGAGGCCGACATAGAGCCCGAAGTCGAAGAGGTTTTCTTCGTTCTCCAGCAGCTTGATTTTCATTTCGGCGCTGAGTTGTTGTTTCGAGACTTCCCGCAGCTTGATTAAGCAGAAGGAATAGATGACGAGCTGTATGATGAAAAACAGTGCGAGCACGAGGAGGGTGACTTGGTTGAGTTCTTGCATGGCTTTGACGGGTGATTTGATTGCTGAAAGTGAGTCGGCGACGGCGAATTCAATACGCGGCGTGTTGTCGGGGGCGGTTTCTTGTGATTTGAGAATGTCCGGCTCGAAGAAAGTCCAGACGGTGAGCACGACGACTAAACTGATGAGGACATCGCGCGCCATAACCATCGGGTTGGTGCGCGAGACGGGGGTGATGTTGCCGATGCTGCTGCGCCACGCACTGCCCATCGCAAACGCGAAGGCCAGACCGGCGAGGAAGAGTAGGGCGAATTTGAGCAGCTGACCGAGTGAGTTTTGTTGCAGTGTGATGGCTGCAAAACTTTCGGGGCGATAGGGAGCCAGGTAGCTCAAAACGGTGGCAGGCAGTGCAGAGGGGCGGTAGATCGGTTGATTTGATTGGATCAGGTGGCTGACGGCGTCGGGGCCATTACGCAGGGCCAGATCGATATCCCGATCCCCCGTTTCGCTGTGCTCGGCTAGATACGTGTAGAGACCGTCCGGATCTTGGGCGAAGAGCAGTGCGGTGAAGTTTTCGGCGACGCGCTTGGGCTGTGCGCGGAAGAGTGAGGCCATTTGCGACCAATCGCTGAGCGTGTGGGTCATTTCGGCTAGGCTGGCGAGGGAGCGGTAGTCGAGTTGACGGCCGAGCGAGAGGGTGCCGATTACGAAGTCTTCGCAGGCGATGACGGCATCGGGGTTTCGGTTGGCTGCGAGTGTGGCTAAGTTGCCGATTTGCTGGGCGAGTGCGGGCTGAAAATGCCCGCCTTCGATGAGTAACGCCAAGGTGAGCACTCCAGAGTCGTAGGGCGCGCCCGCTGCGTGGCTGGCTGGGTGTAAGCGTAGTAGGCCGCTTAGGTCGCGAATGTTGAGGAGCGCGACGATGTTGCGGTTATTGGAGGCGGCCAGTGTCGTGCTGAGTGCCGCGCGCTCGCTGCGCGGTAGCAGTTGAGGGATGACTGCCTCTGCGCGGCGTGAGTTTACGCTGGCCTTTAGGTAATCCTCAAAACTGCGGTCAGGGCCACCGGTCAGCGAGAATTCGGGGTTCTTCTGGAGTAGCTCTGCTATACGTGCTTGAAGCAGTGGTTCTTCGGTCTGCGTGGCTGCGGCAACGCGTTGAGCCGGGCCCACATAGGCGGCATTCACTTCTTCCCATAGCTTGTCTTCGACGGAAGTTCCGTTGCTGCCTGCCAGTTCGATGACACTTTGGTCGATGGAGCGTATTTGTGCAGGCACTAGCAATGCCACCATTGCGAGGAAGAGCGCAATGAGCAGTAGAATAATGGTTTTGATAAAGGCGACCATGAGTTGATGTTGGTCAAACTTTGGACAGAACGGTTCCAGTGGCAAGACGTAGATTTTGGGAATTGTTAATAGTCGCAGTCGGGATGGCGGCTCAGGACGCTTCGCTCGAACACTCAAGGTCCAAGTTAGAACGCTCATCCTTGTGCGTTGAACGTTGAACGTTTCATGTTGAGCGTTCATTCCATCAGGCACATCTCCTCGGAAATATCGCTGATTTGCCCAAACGCCGGCAATGCAACGAATGCCCCGCAAGTTTTCATCGGCGCTGGCCGCTACGGCGGAGTGCCAGTTAAGAGTTGCCAGATCGTGGGGATGCACCGTTTTCTCAGTCCATGGATCGCGAAACTGTGCTCAAATATTTTGATTCTGAATCTGTGGTGGATCACTACGCTAAGGCAGCAGCGCGGCTAGGCCTCTGGGAGTCGGAGGAAAAGATCTTTACCCGCGTCTTTGCGCAGACCGATTCGTTGCTGGAGCTTGGCTGTGGAGCTGGGCGTATTGCGTTTGGCTTACATGAGCTGGGCTATCAGAATATCATGGCGACGGACTATTCGGCGGAAATGATCAAGCGAGCGCGGCACCTTTCGACCTTGTTGGAATGCAATATGCCGCTTCGCGTGTGTGACGCCACGGATCTAGAGTTCGAAGATAATGTCTTTGATGGCGCGATCTTCGGGTTCAACGGTTTGATGCAGATCCCGCAGGCCGCGCAGCGCGAGCAGGCGCTGAGTGAAATCTTCCGCGTCATTAGGCCGGGCGGGTGGTTTGTGTTTACCTCGCATGATCGCGATCGCTCGCCGCATCGCAGTTTTTGGATACAAGAGGAGCAACGCTGGCAACAAGCCGAGCAATCCTCCGAACTCGATGATTTTGGTGACCGCACAGAAACGACTGCGGACGGTGCACATTATATGCATGTGCCCTCGATGCAGGAAATGGACGCGGTGCTGGAACGTGTCGGTTTCCGGGTCGAAGCCACGGTGATGCGCTCGCAGCTAGCGCACGAGTCGTCGGAGGTCGATGATTTCTCCGACGACTGCCGCTTCTGGGTGGTGCAAACGCCGGAGGTCTCTGACTAAATCAAGCCTGCCTCGTTGAAGCTGTAAAACCCGATGCCATGGGGGTCTTTGTTTTTCTGGCCGACGACAATATGGTCGATCAAATCGATGCCGATGATTTTGGCGGCTTCGCGGAGTTGGCGGGTGACTTGTATATCGGCACGACTGGGAGCTGGATCGCCGCTGGGATGGTTGTGCACCGCGATGATGGCTGAGGCGCTGAGCTTAATGGCGTCTTTGAAAACTTCTCTTGGATGCACTAAACAGGAAGAGGCCGTGCCTTTCGACACTTCGATGCGCTGAATGAGGCGGTTCTTACGATCCAGACAGAGCGCCCAGAAATGTTCGACTTCTTTGCCTGCGATCAATGTGCGAAAATGGCGAGCGACCACTTCTGCCGCATCGAAGATCGTTTCGACCGAGTCGTCTTCTTTCAAAATACGGCGGGCGAAGTCCATCACCGCCATCAACTGTAGGGATTTAACCGTGCCGATCCCTTTCACTTTACGAAAGTCTGCGGCGCTCCAACGCAGTAGATTCGTGAGCGAGCCAGCGTCTTGCAGGAGCTCTGAGCACATGGAGACGATGTCGATCCCAGGTTGACCGGTTCGCAGAATCATCGCGAGCAGTTCGCTGTCGCTCAGCGCTTCAGCGCCGTGTTTCGCGAGTCGCTCTTGGGGGCGCTCGCTGGCGACCATGTCCTTCATGCGTCGATTTGTGGGATATAGCATGCTCATCTGTTCACTTAACTTGGTGCGCTTTTTAATTTTTGCAATCCCGAAGCGTCAGTTGTCAGATTTCGGTGGAGATTCTTAGAAATCCGTGCAAGTTCGCCCTCGTGAAATTTACACCTGTAAAACCGAGCCTGTTTGGCGAAACCTTGGAAAGTCTGAAAGAGAGCGTTGTCGCGGCGGGCTTTCCTGCGTTCCGCGCGAAGCAGGTCATGGAATGGCTCTATAAGAAACGCGTCGATGAGTGGGATGCGATGAGCAACCTGCCGAAGGCGTTTCGTGCGTGGTTGGATGAGAATTACATTATGTATCCGACCGATTCGCTACTGGATAAGCGCTCGGACGATGTGACACAGAAGTTCTTATTGCAACTGGAGGACGGGGCGCTGATCGAGACCGTCTTGATTCGTGCGCCGCAGACAGGCGTCGGTCAGGAGAGCTCGCGCAAAACAGTGTGTGTGTCGATCCAGGTGGGCTGCGCGTATGGTTGCAAATTCTGTGCGTCGGGCTTGGCTGGTTTTAAGCGCAATCTGATGGCGGCCGAGGTCGTCTCTCAGTTGATGCACATCTGTAAAATGGAGGATGCGCATACCAAGCGCGCGAAGGAGGAAATCGCGTCCTTCGATAATATCGTGTTCATGGGCATGGGTGAACCGCTCGCGAATTACGATTCGCTGGTGCAGACCATCAAGATTTTGAATGCAGACTGGGGGCTGAATTTCGGTGCGCGTCGCATCACGGTGTCCACTTCAGGGCTCGCGCCGAGGATCATGCAATTGGCCGAGGAGGGCGTTGCCGTGCGTCTGGCAATTTCACTCCATGGCGCGACGAACGAAGTGCGCAGCCAGATCATGCCGGTGAATAAAAAATACCCACTGGAAGAACTGATCCCTGCGGCGAAGGCATTCAAAGATCGTCACGGGCGTATGTTGACGCTCGAATTTATTATGATCGAGGACATCAACGACAGCCTCGATCAGGCCAAGGAGTTGACCAAGATCGCACGTGAGCTGCATGCGCACGTGAACTGCATTCCTTACAATAAGGTGGAAGGGCTTGAGTGGAAACGCCCGAGTGTGCGCCGCCAAGATGCGTTCGTGGATGTGCTGCGTAAAGGCGGCGTCTCAGTGACGATCCGCCGCGAGAAGGGCCACGACATTAATGCGGCCTGCGGCCAGCTACGCTTGAAAACCGAAAAGGCGATGGCTGAAGCGGAATCGAAGCCAAGCAGCCCGTATGTGGATCCGAAGGCTGGTTGTTGAATGACGTGAGACTGCATGCCTGTGTCACTACCACTACCACTACCACTCCTCACTCCGTGCGGTGCACGACTACAGCTCAATCGGCTCCGCATCCTTCGGCTTCCACGCGGCGTCGATTTTTTCGAGGAATTCTTCCGGAGGGCGCAGGCCTTTGCCGTTGGCATTCATGAAGCCGTGGCTGGTGGAGCCTGTCGCTAGTAAGGTGTCGCCGCGGCGCACTTCGTAGTCGAAGCGGAAGCGGGCGCGGGGCTTTTCGCGCATGAATAAGTGGATGTCTAGGCGGTCGTCGAAGCGAGCCGGGCGTTTATACTCGGCGCTGGCTGTGAGGACGGGGAGTCGTAGGCCGCGCTCCTCGATCTCTAAGTAGGGGATGCCGATCTGGTCGAGCATCAGGATGCGGGCGGTTTCGAACCATACCAGATAGTTGCTGTGGTAAACCACGTCCATGCGGTCGGTTTCGGCGTAGCGAACACGTATGTGCGAAATTGTGTGAATCATTGTGTGGCAGTGTGTGGAGTGCTGTGGAAGGTGTGAAGAGTGAAATGAGTGGTGTGTGTATTTAACCGTGGTTTTGAAATACGCTGGGTTAGGTACACACACACACAGACTTGCCTTGCTCGGATTTCCGTTTCACGGTGCGCGCCTATCTATGAAAAAATTTGATCGAATCTTTATATATATAGTGGGCTTCATTTTGGGCTCGCTGCTGGTGTCGATGATTATGAAGCGGCGTGCGCTTAAAGAGGAGGCGAGCGTAGATCCGTGGGTGATGCATAATGCGGCGGCAGTCGAAGCGGGCGCGGAAGGCTTGCCAGAGGGATTGCCGGAGGTGATCCAAATTGGTAAGATTCTGGACTTCGGCTATTTGCCGAACGAAGCGGAGGCGCAGAGCAGGGTCTGGCATCTGAATTTTGAGGAAAGCTATCCGTATGTCCGGGTCGAGGAGGACCTGTCCACTGGCGATTTTTCTTACATGGCGGCAGATCAGGTTTTGATCGAATTGGCGGACGACGTGGATGTGACGGCGCTCAAGCCAATGCTCGACGAGTTGGGCTTGCGTTTGCGAATGTTTAACCGAAAAGACCAGATTGCGGTGGTGGGAGTCTTGACCACGCAAATTGATGCCGTGCCAGCTACAATTGAGGCGTTGCAGCCATATTCGGAGCTATTTCGAGCGGTTGGGCCGGATGTGATCGAATTCAAATAGGCCTCCGCAGATCGCCTGATGCCTGATTTTACGAGGCTGGGCGTGGGATTTCGCCGTAATTTCGTTAAAAATATGCCAGAGAGGCGAGATATGGCTTCTTAGAGCAACATAGGCATTGACCGAAAAAAACCTTTCCACTTTTATAGCCCGCTTTTTCCTACACCTGCCCATTTTGGGCGATACCAATTATTTTTATGAGCACAGTTAAAACCGACGTCCAAGACATTACAGAAACACGCAAGACGATCACCGTGAGTGTCGCTGCTGCAGAAATCGCTACAATCGATGCGAAACTGATCAAAGAGTTTCAGCGCGATGCTAAGATCCCTGGCTTCCGCCCAGGCAAGGCTCCTGAGAACATGATCCGTATGCGCTATGCAAAGGAGCTGAAGTCAGAGCTCTCTCAGCGTGTTGTTTCTAAGGCACACCAAGAAGGTGTCGCTAAGTCTGATTTCGAGATCTTCGGCATCGTTGATCTGAAGGAAGGCGAGATCGCGACTGGTTCCGACGCAACCATCACTTTCACCGTTGATGTGCTTCAAGCTTTTGAAGTGCCAGCTTACGAAGGCCTGAAGGTCACGAATGAGCCGACCGAAGCGTCTGCTGAAGAGGTTGAAAAAATGTTCGAGCAATTGCTCAGCCAACGTGCCGAGTTCAACGTCGCTGAGAAGGCTGCTGAGAAGGGTGACTATGTGCGCTGCTCCTACGAAGGTAAGATCGGCGACGAACTGGTTGCAGACCTCGTTCCTGAAACTCCAATGTTCGGCACTCAAAAGGTAACATGGGAAGAAGCCGGCGCAGAAGGCACTCCTGGTGTGCAAGCAATCGTTGATGGTGTGGTCGGCATGAAGGCTGACGACGAGAAGGAAGTCACCATGGAATTCCCAGAAGACTTCAAGCCAGAGGCACTTGCTGGTAAGACAGCGGTTTACTCTTTGAAAGCTGAAGAAGTTCGCGAGAAGGTCATGCCAGCAATGGACGACGAATTCTTTAAGAGCGTGCAGGTGAAGGATGAAGCTGAGTTGCGTGAGCGCATCAGCGAGAACATCGAAAACCAAAAGAAGCAGCAGAACATGCAGGCTGAGCGTCAGCAGATCACTGAGCAGTTGCTCGGTAGCGTTGAGTTCGCGATTCCAGAAAGCGGTATCGAGAGCGAGACAGACGCAGTGCTTCGCGACTTCATGCAGCGCAACATGCAGCAAGGCGCTTCTGCAGCAGATTTCGAAGCGAACAAGGAAGAACTTCATGCAGGTGCTAGCAAGGCTGCATACGATCGTCTCAAGTCCCGCCTGATCCTCAGCAAGATTGCTGAACAGGAAAAGGTGAAGGTCGAGAATGATGACTTCAGCCGCATGATCATGATGGAAGCACAGCAGTCTGGCGAAAAACCAGAGAAGATCGTGAAGGAAATTCAGAAGGATCAAAGCCGCATCAACCAGATGCGCAGCGAAATTCTCCTCGGCAAGACCATGGATCTGATCCTTGACAAGGCAGAGCGCGAAACAGTTGCAGCAGCAAGTGTTGAGGCGTAAGTTGATTTATTCAAAGCACTGGATAACCTGCGGCAGGCGACTAAGGCCTGCCGCAGACTCTTTATCATCATTATTTATAAACTATCGTGAGTTACGTTCCACTACCTACAGTCTATGAGCGCGAGGGGCGCACCGAGCGCGCTTGGGATATTTACAGCCGCCTACTGCGTGATCGCATCATTTTTATCGGCACGCCGATCAATGACTTCGTCGCCAATGCCGTGGTTGCGCAGATGCTCTTCCTCCAGATGGAGGATCCTAAAAAGGACATCAGCCTGTATATCAATTCCCCGGGCGGTAGCGTCACAGATGGAATGGCGATCTACGATACGATGAATTTCCTCCAGTGTGACATCGTCACATACTGTGTGGGGCAGGCCGCCAGCATGGCGACGTTGCTACTCGCAGCCGGCACCAAGGGGAAGCGCTATGCGCTGCCAAATAGCCGTGTGATGATGCACCAACCAACAGGTGGTGCGACTGGTCAGACTTCTGACATCTCCATTGCTGCGAAGGAGATCCTCCGCTGGCGCGCGCAGATGAACGAATTGATGGCAGGTCACACCAATAAAACTGCAGAAGAAATCGCCGCCGATACGGATCGCGACTTCTATCTGACAGCAAAAGACGCATTGGCCTACGGGATCGTCGATAAGGTGATCGAAAACAAGCCAAGCGCTTAAACATTTAGGAAAAGAGAATACTACTGATATGGCAAAATCCACACGGATGACTTTTTGCTCGTTTTGCGGCAAAGCGCAGAATGAGGTTCGCAAGATGATCGCAGGCCCCGCCGGTGTGCACATCTGCGATTCGTGCGTATCTGTGTGCAAGACTATCATTGATCGGGAACTCGCCAGTGCTCCCGAAGAGAGTGAAGTTCAGAAGGATGCTGCAGTTGCGGGGAAGGGGCTCTTTAATGTACTCAAGCCTGCGCAGATTACATCTGGTTTGGATCAGCATATCATCAGCCAGGATTACGCGAAGCGTGCCCTCGCAGTTGCAGTGTATAATCACTACAAACGCTTACGCTCTGAAGATCGTATCGAAGGTGCGGCTGAGTTTTCAGAGCTCGATGGCAAGTTTGCCGATGTCCAAGTCGAGAAGAGTAATATCCTGCTGCTCGGCCCGACGGGTAGTGGTAAGACACTCCTCGCACGCACCCTTGCTAAGATGCTCGATGTGCCGTTTGCGATCGCTGACGCCACGACTTTGACTGAGGCCGGTTATGTGGGCGAAGACGTGGAGAACATTGTGCTACGCCTCCTGCAGTCCGCTGATTACGATGTTAAAAAAGCCGAGTGCGGCATCATTTACGTCGACGAGATTGATAAGATCGGCCGCAAGACCGATAACGTTTCAATCACACGTGATGTTTCTGGTGAAGGTGTGCAGCAAGCGCTGCTTAAGATTCTTGAAGGCACGGTTTGTAATGTGCCGCCACAAGGTGGACGCAAACACCCGAATCAAGAATACATCCAGCTCGATACTTCGAATATTCTCTTCATTTGTGGTGGCGCTTTCGTTGGTCTCGATAAAATCGTCCAGAGCCGTATCGGCTCTAAGGCGATGGGCTTCGATACACAGCACAATCTGCGTCAGGACGAAGTGCCTCTCAGTGAATTACTCCGCGATACTCAGCCGGAAGACTTGGTGCACTTCGGTATGATTCCAGAATTTATTGGACGTCTGCCAATGGTTGCCGTGCTCGATGAATTGAGCCGTTCCGATCTGGAGCACATCTTGCAGAACACGAAGAATTCGTTGCTCAAGCAATACGGGAAGCTCTTTTTGATGGAAGGTGCGAACCTACACTTTACACGCGATGCCGTCGCAGCGATTGCCGATAAGGCGATTGAGTTGAAGACCGGTGCGCGCGCACTGCGCTCAATTATGGAGCGCATCATGCTCGATGTGATGTATGATCTGCCGCAGACTGAAAATGTCGATGAGGTGGTGATCAATCGCGCCGTCGTCGAAGGTCGTGGTAAGCCCAAACTCAAACTTCACAAGGTAGCAAAGGCGACTAAGCCACAGGTTCAGGAATCTGAAACTGCCAATTCGGAAGAAGACAGCAGCCCCGCTGACGCGGCGTAGTTCGTCGGCTTTGGGCGCTATTGCTCATTGAACCTTACCCTTCTTCGACCAGAGTCGCGCCTTTGATCAGGCGGCAGAATTCTTTTTTGCTGAGCTGCTTGTGCGTGCCGTCTTTGGTGAAGGCATCCTCCATGATCTTAAAGTCCACGGAGAGGCGCTCTAGCTCAACAATGCGAAGATAGGCGGTTTCGTTTTTCCAGATTTGTCCCTGTTTTAGTTTCATTACGATAGTTTGGTCAGTGTGTTGGTCGGTAGCCGAGGTCTTGTTATTGTCCGGCTTGTGCGCGTTGCATTGCGCGGGCAGCGTCTTCAGGGCGGTTGAGTTTCCCGTAGGCGAGGGAGAGGTTATACCAGGCGCGACTGAAGCGCGGCTCTATGGCGACGGTCTCTTCGAGGAAGCCGACGGCGCTTTCGAGATCCTGCTGCTCGGCAGCGATTAGGCCGAGCGAGTAGGGGAAGCTTGGGTTCTTCGGTGCCAAGTCCCAGCCCTTATAGAGTGCGCTTTTTGCTTCGTCGTTTAGGCCTGCGCTACTGAGCAGGATCGCGGCCTGATGATACATCTCAGGGTTGAGCTGATCCAGTTTGATGGCGCGCTCGACATATTTCGAGGTGTCGGCTCGGTGCCCTGCCTTGCTCGCTTTGTTGGCCAACATGAGCAGGCTCTGCGGGCGGTCGATGTTGAATTCCAGGTAGTCATCCCACTCTTTGCTCGCGATCGGATCAGGGATGGGCTCATTGATTGACGCTAGGCTGCGGGAGGCTGCGATACGCACGCTACCTGCAAGGTCACTGAGTTTTTCGATGATTTTGTTGTTGGGATCAGTTGCATCGAGCGAGCCGAGTGAACCTACCGCGCGGGCACGAACCATCGGGCTCTCGTCTTCGAGTAATGGGCGGAGTGCGGCGATCACGTCTTCGTTGGGCAGGTAGTTGGCGAGTAGGCCAGCGTAGGTGGCGCGCCAGCCTGGGATGTCTTCGTCTTTTAATAGTTTTAGAAGTTCCGTCAGGCCTACGGGCTCGTAGTTGTGAGCTGCAGCAATGGCACGGGCGCGGATGCGCTGGCGGTGTGTGCTCATCTTTTCGCCATACCATGCTTCTGCGTGCTCAACCGCCCAGTCGACACTTTCGTCTGTGTGGCATTTGTTACAGGCATTTGGAATGCCGAGTTCTTTGGTGAGTAGTGGATCGGGTGATAGGAATGCGTGGTCGGCACGTGGATCGACCTGCATATAAGTGGTCTTCGACATGTGGCAGTTGACACATTGGTTGCCCGTGCTGCCTTCTGTGTGAAAGCTGTGTGCGAGTGGTTCGATCACAGGTGCCTTTTCAACTCCGCCAGAGTGGCAACGCATGCAAAGCAGGTTGTTCTCTATGGGGAGGATTGTTTTAAGCGTGTGTGGGTTGTGGCAATCCTTGCAACTTACGTTGGAGTGAGCCATGCGGCTCATTTGGAATGAGCCATAGACGAAGTCTTCGTCGAGGATTTGTCCATCGTGGTGGTAGAGATTGGGCTGATCGGGGAAGGAGAGGGAGAAGTGATCGTGATAATTGTCTCCAGGCAGAAAGGCATCGCTCGTGAGTTGATCGCGACGAGAGTGGCAGGTTGCACAGTTGTGCTCGGTTTGAATGGTGGTGAGCGTGCTTAGGCCTGTGGTGTTGTCGCCTTCCTTCGCCGCGGCGACGTGCTCCTCCAGTCCAGTGTGGCACTCTGCGCAGGCGAGACCTTGTTGGGTCCAGCTGGAGTGATAGCTATCAGATTCGAAATCGAAGCTCTTCTTATATTCGGTGGTGTGGCAGTAGGCGCAGTTGGCGTTCCAGTTCATGCCTTGGCCGATCCAGTGTCCCCATTCGCCGGGAAGGCGGTCTTCGCCTGCGTAAACATCGACCCAGCGATCTTCGAGCACGTCGTAAGTGGCGCTGATGGTTTGGAATTTATTGCCAGGTAGGAGTGCCAGATACTGGCGCAGGGGAGTGTAGCCGATCACGCCGACCAGGGCGTAGGTGTCGATCTTGCCGTCGTCGTGAAGGACGCGCAGCTCAAACTTTCCATCGGTCTCGGCCATTTCGTAGGTCACACCGGATTCCTGAATGCGGCGGGCGGGGGTAAAGGCCGGGCGATCGATTTCGACAGAGACCGGGCGGTTGGCCTTTGCGTGGTGGCTGGTTTTCCAATCGGCGACGGCGTCTGCATGGCATTCGACGCAGGCCTCCGGGCCGATCTTTGCTTGGCGCTCTGGATTGTGGGAAATCGCAAAGGTGCCCGGGGCGTAGCTAGTGGCCTCTGCTGTTGCGGCCTTCTCGGTTGCGGGGTAGCTGGCGTCTTCCTTTTTATCGCAGGCGCAAAATGAAAAGAGAGAGAGGCCAAGTAAAATGTGGATTGGCCGGACGGCCTTAATAAAAACAGGAAACATGGGGGCGAATCGTCTCAAATGCCCGCGACAGGTCAAGGCTGATAGGCTCTGATTTGTATCTAGTCGCGCTGTTCCTTCAGCCATTGCTGTGGCGAGCATCCGAATTGTTTTTTGAAGGCGCGGGAAAAGTAATACATCGACGAATATCCTAGTGCGCCCGCAGTTTCGGTGACGCTCTTTTGCTCGCGTAGCAGCAGGTCGCGGGAGCGGTTGAGCTTGATGATGTTCTCGAATTCGCGGGGCGAGTAGCCGGTTTGCTCTTTAAAGGTGAGGCGGAAGCGCGTGTAACTGATTCCGAGCTCTTTCGCCAGGAGCTCTAGATCGGTATGCTCGGACAGGTTCGCGAGCATCGTGGTCTTCGCTTCAAGCACGAATTCGCTGCCTTTACTTTGTGAACTGTTTTCAGTCCTAGCGCCTGATTTTAGAAATGCGAGGATGAGGGGCACGTGACTCGCTAGAACCTGTTCTTTGGCGGCGATGGCTTGCTGTAGCCAGTGTAGGATCTGGTCGAAGTGATGGATCAATGCATCGCCTTGACCGACTTTACAGATAGGTTCTTTGGGGGAGAAAAAAGATGCCATGATGCGACTCGCCTCGCGTCCATGGAAGCCAGTCCAGCACTCCGACCAACCGGTTTCCGGATCAGGGCCGTAACGATGCCATTCGTCAGGAAAGAGCAGTATGGCATCACCAGCATTGACCGTTGTCTTCGACTGTGAACGTGATTCGAAGGTGCCGGAGCCTTTCGTGATGTAGACGACTTGGAATTCGTCTAAGGTGCGTCGCCCATCGGTGTCAAAAAGGTAACTTAATGGGTGTTCGGTGTTGGGGTATTGAGAGTGGGGAGGCACGCTTTGACGCCCAGCGTGCACAAGTCGCCAGCCCCACTCTTTTGCCTGTTGATCGGTGGGTAGGTAGCGGCTGAAATTCTGTGGACGATGGGGCATCGATCCAGTCAGTGCTGGTTTGTCAAAAAATGCAAATTTAATGTCAGTAGGTGCATTTTAATTTATGCAGCATTGAGGTATTATGATTGTTTTTAATCAATCCCGTAGAATTATGTTTACTCAAGTTAAAGAATTGTATGCGTCGCTAGGCGTTGATGTTGAACTGGCCCTCGCCGCGATGGCGAAGACGCCGATTTCGTTGCACTGCTGGCAAGGCGATGACGTGGTTGGTTTTGAAACGGGCGCAGGTGCGCTTGGTAGCGGACTGGCCGTAACTGGCAACTATCCTGGTAAGGCGCGTAGTATTGATGAGCTGCGTCAGGATTTGGAGCAAGTGCTCTCGTTGCTTCCTGGCGCGCACCGCCTGAACCTTCACGCTATTTATGGTGATTTTGGAGGCGAAGCGGTCGATCGTGACGCCATTGAACTGAAGCATTTTCAGGGGTGGATTGACTGGGCCAAGCAACAGGGGATCGGCATGGATTTCAATCCGTCCAACTTTTCACATCCTTTAGCCGACGACGGGTTGACGCTGAGTAGCCCGGATGAAGGCAAACGTGACTTCTGGATCGAGCATTGTAAGCGCAGTCGTAAGATTGCTGCAGCGATGGGCGAACAACTCGGCAGCGCGGCTGTCACCAATGTTTGGATTCCGGACGGCATGAAGGATATGCCTGCGGACCGTCAGAGTTACCGTCAACGTCTCTCCGATAGTCTTGATGAGGTGTTTTCTGAGAAGCTCGATACTGCGCACAATATCGATGCAGTGGAATGTAAGCTATTCGGTATCGGTTCCGAAAGCATGGTGGTCGGTTCGCACGAGTTCTACATGGGCTATGCGATGAAGAACCAGACTGCACTTTGCTTGGACGCCGGTCACTTCCATCCGACCGAAGGTATTGCCGATAAAATCTCCTCCGTGCTCATGTATGTGCCGGAACTGCTGCTCCATGTTTCCCGTGGGGTGCGTTGGGATAGTGATCACGTTGTGCTGTTCGACGACCAGACGCAGCAGATCATGCAAGAACTCGTCCGTTGTGATGCGTTACCTCGCACCCATATCGGCCTTGATTTCTTTGACGCCTCCATCAACCGCATCGCGGCATGGGCCATCGGCACACGTGCCGCGCAGAAGAGCCTGCTCCTTGCGCTGCTTGAGCCACGCGAAAAGCTCCGCGCTGCTGAACTATCCGGCGACTACACCACACGTCTCGCTTTGTTAGAGCAGGCAAAGTCGCTGCCATGGTCGGTCGTTTGGGAAGAGTTCTGTAAGCGTAATAATGTGCCGGGTGAAATGGCACTGCTTGATTCAGTGAAGAGCTACGAAGCTTCCGTGCTTTCCGGTCGCCACTAAGGCCAATCAGTTTGCTCCACTAGCGAGACATCATGCCGGCTTCATTTCGTTCTATAGGGGGACGGCGTGAAGTGCATCTCCAGTTTATATATTAGGTATATTAGGGGGCTGGAAGTGTTGGGGGTGTCTTGCGAGTGGAGCATCATGGTCGAGGGATGTCAGGCTTTTTTAAAGTGATATCCCCTTTTGTTGTGGTTCGACTATTCTTTTTTCTTCTCGCTGGCGTAGATCGTGATGTTGGCGCTTTCTTGGCCGAGGATTTCTTGGGCGCGCTTGAGGGCGTGGCGGGTCGATAGATTGGGTTGGTTCGGGTGCCAGCGGTGGAAGTTTTCCTCGCCGAGTTCGTTGATCAAGCCTGAGTTGTAGAAGACACGTTCGACTTCTTCGTGTGCGCCGCTGACGATGACGTCGCGCCCCCTGGAGCGTGCGAAGCGTATGAGGTCACGGATGGCCATGGCTGCGGTGCCGTCGAGCGCATGGGCATTGCGGGTGCGTAGAATGATGATGCGCATCTCGGGGTGTTCGACGAGGTTGCGCATTTGTTCGAGTAGCATGTCGCAGGAGGCGAAGAACATGTCGCCGTCGATGTGAACGATCGCAATACTGGGGCGGCGTTGCTCGGGGGGAGTGAGTTGCTTTTCGACCAAGGCGCCTTTTTCATCGAAGGCGATTTCTTTGAGTTGTGGGCGTGCGGCTTTACGGATGAATAGCACGATGGATGCGGCTGTGCCGATGTAGATCGCGGTATCGAGTGACAAGATGAGGCCGCTGCCGAATGTGATAAAGAAGACGCTGGCGTCGCTCTTGGTGGTTTTGACAAAAAGTCGGATGTGTTCCTTGTTGATGAGGGAGACGCCGACGGTTATGACGAGTGCGGCCAGTGCTGGCTTGGGGATGTAGGCGATCATGGGCCCGAGTAGGATGAGGCCGGTGACCATTATCAGTCCGCTGAAGATGCTGGACATGGCGGTTTTCGCGCCGCTGTTGAAGTTGAGCACGGATCGGGTGAGTGAGCCGGAGACTGACATGCCGGAACCAAAGGCGCCGACCGCATTGGCGACGCCCATACTGAGCATCTGTTGGTTAAGATCGATTCGGTCGCCTGCCTGTGCGGCCAGGGTTTTGGCGATGGACGCGCTTTCCAGCAGCGAGAGGAAGGCGATGGCCATGGCGGTATTCGCTAGTAGTGGCACGTCGGAGAGTGTGACTGAGGGGAGGGTGAGTGGCCATGAGCTAAAAGAGACGCCGCCGAGCATCGGCACGGCAATGCTGGAGGGTTTGAGTAGGAACTCAGTGATCACGCCAATCAGTGCGAGTGTCAGTGCGACAGTGGGCAATGCTTTGCCAAAGCGCTTGAGGGGCAAATAAATCGCCAGTGTAATCCCGGCGACTAACAGTGAGCTCCACTCGCTGAGATGGATCGACTTGATGATGATGACCAGTGATTCGAGGAACGTGCCTGCGCGAGCCACCTCGAGTCCGCAAACGGTTTTTAGCTGATTGACTATGATCAAGCAGGCTGCCGCTGTAATGTAGCCGGTGACGACCGAGCGTGACACGTATTGCACGATGCTGGCGACTTTACAGAACGCACCGAGAATCATAAAGCCGGCGACCATGAGTAGCAAGACGGGCAGAGCCGCCATTGCTTGTGTCTGATCGTAGCCGAGCGTCAGAAAGGCACTCAGCAGCATGACCGCAGTGGCATTCGTCGGGCCGAGCATGACGAAGCGCGAACTAGCGAGCATCGGGCCGGTGATGGAGGATAAGGCGGAGCAGTAGATGCCGAGTTGCACGGGTAGGCCGGCTATCAGTGCGTAGGCCATCGCTTGCGGAAAGTCCAGCAGGGCGACGTTCACGGCGGCGCGTGAATCCGCCTTCGCTTTCGCAACGCTGTAGTCCTTTAGGACGTCCTTGAGTGGAAAAATGCGTAGTCCGCTGCCACGCAGAATCTGCGTGATTCTTGAAAATATTTTTAACCCCATTCGGTTTTCTGAGTGGTCTAGCTTTTCTTACTCTTTCGTTGGTTTGCTAGGATTTGCATGACATCCGCAGGTGGGCGCTTGGAGTGATACAGATCGGTCATGATTTTCATGGCGGGGTCGATATGCTTGAAAAATTTCTTGTAGGCTGGGCAAAGGTAGTTGAGCCCCCATTCGCCATCGGGCGTCCAAGTGAAGCGATGCTTCGGACACTCGCCGTTACAGGCGAAGCGCACACTGCAGTCGCGGCAATATTTGGGCAGTGTGTCTCGCTTGGCGTTGCCAAAGTCGACGGCCATCTGGCTGTCCGCTAAATGGGCCAGCGAGGTGTTCATCAGGTTGCCTAGCTTGTATTTGGGATACACGTAGTGGTCGCAGGTATAGACGTCGCCGTCGTGCTCCATGGCCAGCGCGCGTCCGCAGGTCTCCGCGAAATAGCATAGACCGCCGGGGGCGCCTAGCCATTTGCCGAGTGCGACATCGAACAGCTGCACGTAGGTCTTGCCGACGTCGCGCTTGATCCATTCGTTGAAAATCTTGACCAAAAAATCGCCATAGGCTTCGGCTGGCACCGCAAACTCCGACATGCGCGGGTTTTCTTTGGATGCAGGGGCTTCGGCGAGATTGGGTGGTGCGGCAAAGTCTAGCCCTAGTTTGGCTGCTGCGGTGTCCACTTCGCGTTCAACGATTGGGATAAATTGTAGATATTTGGATCCGATGCTTTTGAGGAATTTATAGATGCGCACCGGGTGCTGCACTGTCACTGAATTGACGCAGGTGAGCGTGTTAAATTCGACTTTGTATTTACGTAAAATGTTGAGTCCGCGGATGACCTCTTTGTAGGAGTCGCGGCCTTTTTTATCAACGCGATTGGCATTGTGCACGTCTTCGGGGCCATCAATGGAAAGGCCGACGAGGAACTTGTTTTCGAAAAGGAACTCCCCCCATTCGTCATCGAGTAGGGTGCCGTTTGTCTGGAACGCGGTGCTGATTTGCTTGCCGTTGGCGTGCTTCTTTTGGAATTCGACGACCTTGCGGAAGTAGTTCACGCCGAGCAGAGTCGGCTCGCCGCCCTGGAAGGCGAAGTTCACTTCTTGCCCCGGCTGTGCTGCGATGTAGTCGCGCACGAAGGCCTCCAGCTTTTCGTCAGACATCTTCCACTTCTCGTTATCGGGGTAGAGCTGTTCCTTCTCTAGATAGAAGCAATACTTGCAATCGAGGTTACAAATCGGCCCGATCGCCTTTGCCATGATATGAAATGGCTGTGCGGATGGGGCGGTTTGGGATGTTCGTGTCTGACTCATTTAAGTGGTAGGATCGTTTCTGTCTCTGTAGTCGATACACGTGATCCTATGGCGTGGCTAGTCGTTTTATTCGTGGGATCCGCTACGCCGATTCGTTTATCGCGCAGCACACTGTTCTAATTGAGGGTTGTCGGCTTCGCCTCGGATTGTATTTCCATCCTCATCGCTAGCAGTGGAAACGCTTTCCCGTTTTAGAAAATTAGACGGAGCGTAGCGGAGAGGGACATCGCGCAGCCCTGAACGCAGTGAATCAATCGGTTCGTAATGCCTCCCTGTAGGCCGGCCACTTGTCTCAACATGCGAACGGTCGATGCCGCTTTCGGATTGGCCCTGTTAGTGGTTGACATCAGTTGGATGTCGTAAGCGGTTGTTTTTGAGGTATTAAACAAAAAAACGTCAACTACTTTTCAGTTGGTTGACGTTTCATGTAAAATGGCTGCTCGGGCTGGGATCGAACCAGCGACCAAGTGATTAACAGTCACCTGCTCTACCGCTGAGCTACCGAGCAAAAAATCTCTTTAATTAACTGCCTGTTGGGCAGATCAATCAAATTGAAGACGGCATAAAGTTAT
>CAJQOS010000018.1 GCA_905479975.1 uncultured Puniceicoccaceae bacterium
CGAAGCAAGACATGCATATCCATGGAGACGGTGGTCACCGTGCCAGTCGCAGTTAAGAGTTGTCGCCGATACTGTGTCGTAGAGCTGCCAAGTGTGGCGAGCGTATCGACATTGGCAGTCAGCATGCGAATGACTTCGCGCACACGGATCTCGGCCACGCGGAGCTTCGCCTGCACCTCGGCGTCGTCGGGCATCACCGCGAGGCTGGACCGCAGGTTTTTCACTTCGTCGAGCGACAGGTCTAAATATACGGAGATGTTGACTGCACTGGTCTCAATATGCTCTTGGGCGTCGATCTGCAGTGCGGAAAGGTCGATTTGGTAGCGCTCAGCGACGCGACAGGTCTCCAGCAGGGTGCGATTAATACGATTGTTCAGACGAGCAGCCTCATAGAGTTCGCGGTCGATCGCAATCTGCTCCAAGGCCGGCTTGTTAAAATCGGGCATAGCGATGCGCTCTCGAATTCGCTCGAGGGCAGACTCAATATTGGAGGGGATCTCTCCCAAGAGCTGCACCGCGTCCTGATAATACGTGTCCAAGGCGAAGCCCGCATCACTGAAGCCCGCGACTTGCTCACAATAGCTTAAGGATAATTTAACGGTTTCTTCCCAGAGTTGGTCGGTGCGCCGCCCCAGCACTTGCACCATGACCCGCTCACCTTCGTCCATCTGCGCTTCCAACGCTCTGAGATCGGCGCGGTTGGCATTGATCTGCTCCCATTTGGCAGACAACTCCTTTGCGCGGCTTTCGGACAGGGGCACCTTTGCCGCAGCGGGTGCGGTCGTGTCCTGAGCGCTGGTGTCTGCCCACAATGGACTACCAAAGAGCCCGACACAGAGAGATAAGAGAGAGAGTTGCCAATGATATGACTTTGCTAAGATTTGAATGGACACGTGAATGAGAGCGATAAGCGGTTACAGGAAATGAATCACTCAAATGTTAGGCAGCAACGAGCGAAGTCAACCCAAGGCATTATTATGCGTGAGTGCTGGTGGAGCGCCGAGTGGTCAAAATGGACACTATCAGAAGCCGAAAATCAGAGGACGATCAAGGACACCCGCATTTTATAGTAAACAGACGCGACTGGCGTGCCATCACAACAGAGATCCTCCAGCAGACACACCGTGGGGCCCTCGCGCCAGAATGGGGTCATTTCTGAATGGCCCGAAATCAAGGGGCTTTGACGACAGTCAAGACTAACTGGGATAGGCTGCTTTAGCTGCCCGCAGAACCCCTAGTCATTTCGTGGTAGATCGTTATAGAAAAACGGCAGCTAAAGCAGCCGGTCCCAGTGATTTCAATGTGATGCTTAAGTTCGTGCCATTCGGGTCATTCCGTAATTCTTGCATTGCGATATTTTAATAAGCGAAAACCCCAACTGATCACAGACCGAAGACGATCGGAAACGGCAAGCAGCTACGGCGGAGTATTAATGGCGGATGCACGCCTCCCCTCTCGCCAATCGCTCTGCGTGCTCCGCGATCTCGAGCGTAGCCTGCCGCGTGCGCGTAGCGTTTTACGCTGCGGGCGGTTAAACAATGCAGAACCAAAGTTATCTATACTGGCGGACGTCTGGGACATACGCCCCTTACGAAGTGAGGTGAAGGAGCACTCCGTCACTCTTTACTCCAGAGCCGCGGCGAACGGGTCGAGGCCACTCAATCAACCGGACCATGTCCCTCCTCCTATTTACCATGCGCCTGGCACGATCTCCCCTGGCTGCCAAGTCTTGTCGAACCAGGGCTCAAGTGGGCCGTAGAGGCGCAGGATGGTAAACCAGCCCTTGCCCGGTACGGTTTGAATCCAATTGTGAGTTTTGCCTGCGGGTGCTTCGGGGCCGAAATATAGTGTGACGGAACCATCGTCGTTCTCGAGCAGAGGGTCCCGCTTGTTGTTGCGGCTTGGGAAGGGTTGGTCGGTCTGCAGCTCAGAGCGAGTCTGAGGGTCGTAGATCACCACTGACCAGAAATCTTTGGCGGGGGCATCGGCGGGGATGGTCAGGGTATACTGCTGATCGCCTTCGAGGTAGGCGCCACTGTTGTCGCGCTCGGTCCATGCATACTGGGAGCCAGCGCCGACGATCTTGGCGGCCATGGCGGGAGTGTTCACGGTGGCGAGGTAGAAGAACAAGGTGCGTGCATTGAGGTTACGCCCGCCCAGACCGCCATCGCGCAACCAGCGGTAGTCGCCGCCGACGAAGGCCATTTTCCACTGACTGTCAGGGTAGAACAGGATCTCAGGGTCACGACTGGCGAGGCTAATCGTGCGCGCGGTTGCATTACCAACCGCAGCGGCCTCCTGGAGCAGGGCCTGCAGGTGTGCGTCGGGCTGGAATGCATTGCCCTTCTGAATGCCGATGTCGGCAACGAGTCCACGTAGCTCCGGATCGATGAAGCTGATCGGCTCTTTTTGAATCACATGGTTTAATTCCAGGTAGAATTTTTCGTTGTTGGCGTGGATGGTGTTGATCTGCATCTCCGAGAGCTTGGTATATTCCATCGCAGGCGGATTGGCCGCTGCGGCGAGCGGGTAAACTTTGAGGCCCTCGCGGAACATCTTGACGGCGGTGTCGGTTTTCCCATCGACGAGGAAGCCACGCAGGATGAGCCAGTTGGTATAGGACGGAGATTGGACCACGTAGTAGTGCTCAGTCACGCCTGCTGTGGTTACCGGAATCTGGGAATTATCATTGGCAAAGGTAATCGGCAGCCCGTTGTAATCGGGCGGAAGAATCAGATACTTACCGCCCTGCCCTCGGTCGGGGCCGGGCGCCCCCATATCGACGACGAAGCGGAAGAAGGCGTCATTGAGTGTGCCAGGTCCGCATTTAGGTGGAATCTCAACCACGGTGGGCCCATCACGTTCGAGATCGAGAATGGCGGAGCAGTAAACGGTGTCGGTATTGCCGGTCAGGAAGAGCGGATTGGAATCGAGCAGGTCCTCGGCCAGCAGGGCGTGATTAGCTGCGGTCAGCCCATGCTCAACATGGGCTAGGCGCATCGCTTCGATGGAGCAGGCTGGCATGAGATTGAGAAACACTTCCACGGCTCGCAGATATGTGAGATGATCGTGGAGCTTGTCGGCAGTTTCTTGGGTCGGGCGACCATCGGTGAACTCGAGTTTACCGAGGAATTGGGTCTCTACGGTATCGGGGGTCATGATCTCCGAGGGGATTGGAGTGTTATAGCCATTGGGCACCACGGCATGAAGTATGCCGAAAGCTGGAAGTAGGAAGAGTGACAGAGAGGTGATTTTGGTCATAACCGCAGTGTGTGTGTGTGTGTGTGTGATCAGGAGTCTCTTTTAGCGGGTAAATGTCAGTAACGTGCAGCATCATATCTGTAAAAGTGAAATCCTGCAACCGAGCCCAGCACTCTTTGACGGGTGATCAAGCGAAGGAGTGCCGCGTCTACGCGCGCCTACTTTAACTCGCTTGCCAGACCACCGCCATAACCGGCCAGCTCTAGGTAGGCACGGCCAATCTCTTGGCCAGATGCATCTAAGACCAGACAGGCACCTTCCCAATAAGGATTCTCGGAGCGATTCCCGATGAACTCCTGCGCATCTAAAAGTGGACGCAGGCGATAGTGCTTGGTTCTGCCATCACGCGGATCGATGGCTTCGATGCTGACGCTGGTCGGATAGCGCTGGCCTGTTTGCGGACTGGTCCAGTAGGCGTCTTCTTGCCATTGAAACTGATCGGCATAGACGCCACGCACCTGCGCGGCCTCGTCGATCCAATAGACCGCTGACCAGGGATCACTGCCGCCATCGGCTTTACGCAAGCGATAGGCTTTCACCTCGGTGCCATCGTCGAGCTGAATGGCCGTCCAATCCCACCCTTCGAGGTCGGAGCCGAGCTGGCTCGAAGCGATCTCGTGATCCTGCCACGCCACGCCCTGGACCTCGGTAACGACACCTTGGCGGATGATGCGGCCTTCGACCTGCAGTCGTGTATAAGTCCAGTAGAGGCTGACCGCAGCGGGATCTGCTCCCTTACGGCTGAGCCCACGTTGCCCAAAGCTGACAATCGGTTTGAGCGGTGTAAAAGTCAGACTGACTTGCGTGGTATCAGGCAGTTTAAAGTCCATATCAAAGGACCTGCCATCGGCGCTCTCATGCGCCCGAATCGGGGTCGCCCACAGGTCCAGTTTACCAGTGGCCGCACGTGCCTGCCAACCTTCGCGATTGACCCGTTCGACGCTGTGGTAGCGCTGCGCACTGATCTCGCTCAGAGCAGCATGGCTCATATACAGCTGTTGGTCGCCAAAGACCGCGGCACTGCCAGCACGACTCAAATCCGTCGCAGGATCACCGGCGAGTCGGAACACCGTGGATTGAAAACCAAATGCCTCCACACCCTCGACTGCCTCGAGGTGGCCCACCCAATACCACCACTCGATCGCATATTGGGGATGCGCGCCGTGCGCTGCGGGCAGCACGATCGCGGTATCAGGCTGCGGTACAGGATAGCCCGTTGTGGTCCGTAGCGGGGGCTCGATCCATGTATTGGCAAAACCACTACAGAGCGCACTGGCCCAGACGATCGAAGCGACTACCAAAGGATAACTGAGAGTATTTACGCGCATATACTATAGATGTTTGGTTTGATTATGTGTAAACCACCACGCCCCAGCACCGACGCCGCAAAGGTAGCCACATGCCGTAAGCAAGAGGCCAAATTGGACGAACTGCACCCATGGCAGCGTCCATTGCAGCGTCCAGCCGAACGACTGCACATTGATCACCGCAACCAGCAACCAGCCCAGCGCGACTCCAAGAAAGGTGCCACTGCCCCACGCGGCCAGTGCGATCCCAGCGCCCTCCAACCCCGCCGCTGCGATCAAGCGACGCCGTGAAAACCCTAAACAGTCGAGCGTCGCCCATGCTCTGGCAGACTCTTGGAAGATAGCCAATAGCCCGAGCAGTAAACCGACAAATGCGACGCTCAAGCCGATACCATTGAGCGCGGTAGTGACCCGAAAGGTCTGATCAAAAATACCCAGGGCCAAGGTGCGCAGCTCGGTGGCATTGCGAATATCCAGCCCTGGGTAGCGCAAGCGGAGGGTATCTCTGAGTGTATTGGTAGCGATGCCTGGCTCTAAAAACAGGCTGGTATTGATCGCGCGCGCTGAGCCCGTCCACTCCTGCCACACCGCTTGATCGATCGCAGCGGAGCCAAACTCATTGCCATAGTCCGAAAAGATGCCAATCGGCGAGACCAGCCTCGGTCCGGAGGGAGTCTGCAACGCGACGGCGCCGCCCTGAAGCAGATCAAACCGTCGGGCGAAGGTCTCACTGACGAGTGCAGGCTCTGCTCCCTCAAGCGCCTGCAACTGGCCGGGCTCACGTAACCACAGCTGCAGCAGTGGCCCGGACCACAGCTCAAAATCCACACCGACGAGCTGTGTCGTGCCAACGGGTGCATCGACGATCTCGACATAGACCGTATCCGCAAAGCGGATACCTTCGAGTGCCTCGAGCTCTACGAGTAGATGAGGGTCGATGCCATTCACCGAACCCGCCCCCGATGCCCCGCGCTCGGAAATATAGAGTTCCGCCTGAAAGCGAACGTCGAACCAACGCTCGATCGTGCCACGAAAGCTGCCAACCATCTGCAGCATGCCAGCGACCATACCGACCGCCACCACGAGCCCTGCGACTGCGAGGCGATGGCGGCTGGATCCGTCGGCCAGTCGACTGAGCGCGACGCGCAGCACTGCGCCATCGGCCCATTTGCGGCAGAGCCCAGCGCCCCACGATAGCACTTGCCCACTCAGTAGCGCGACGCCAAATATCCAACAGGCCGCCGCGGCAAAGCCACCCACCGGCAGCCTCCCCCCACCGCTCATTGAATGCGAAGGCAGTAGCAGGCACAGCATCCCCATCACTAGTAAGGTAGTGCCGAAAGCGGGCCGATGCAGCCAACTGAACCCCGGTGACCAATCGCCGCGCGCGAGCACCTGTGCTGGCGGTGTCAACATGGCATCGCGTGCAGGAATCAATCCGGCGAGCACACTGAAAGCCACGCCTAGGCCGATACCGAGCGCCCAATCGTAGCCGGTAAGCTGAATCGCCTCGATGGAGGTGGCAAAATAGAGCGCATTGACCGTTTCTGCGAGCAAGTGCACCGCGCCCCCAGCGAGTAGGACCCCCACTCCGATACCTCCGATCGAGCCGACCAGCCCAATCAAGAACGCCTCTAACAGGTACAGCCAGAACAGCGTCTGCGCACCGACTCCGAGGCTGCGCAGGGTCGCCATTTCCGAGCGGCGACGCACCACGGCGCCATCGAGTGCTTGTAGAATCAGATACGCCCCAACGAGGATCGCAATCAATGACAGGATCGTGAGATTGAGCCGGAAGGCCTGCGTCATACTCGCTCTTTTTTCAGCGCGCTCTGCTGAAAGGCTCAGGACTACCCCCTCCGGCAGCACTGCCGCCAAACGTTGCGCCACGGCATCCACATAGTCGGAATCGACGCGTGCGGTGCGATTCGTGAGGATCACCTCGACACGATCCAGCGAGCCGACCTTGGCCAAAAATTGTTGCGCGACGACGATATCGCAAATGACTAAATCCTCTGGGAGCGGTGCAGTGTTTGAGCGCAGCACTCCTGCCACAGGCACCTCAGCGAGACGGCCGCCGAAGGCATATTTGAGAGCGTCCCCACGAGCCAGTCCGGCATCCTCCGCCAGGCGCCCCGAAATCCAGACTCCCGACTCCGCACCGATCCAGTCATACCACTCATTCGAATCGCCCTCCTCGCCAGTGAACGAGAGGCCCTGCTCAATAAAGTTTGGTAAGTTGCCTACTGCAATGAGGTCCAAGCCTACGATGCGCAACTGGCGGATGGCCTGCCCCTGAGGATCCATTTGTGCCACCGAACCCTCGACCACGGGTAATAAGTGCCAGTCCGGATCCAGCGCCATCGTTGCCAGTGCATCGAGCATGGCAGGCTCGAGCGCCCCGACCGAGGCTTCGATGATAAAATCACTCCTGCCTGACACTGCCTCATTGAACAGCCCAAAATTTGCTGAAGCCGCGCGACTCGCTTGACGAATGCCGTTGAAGGCTCCAACACCCACCGCGACGATGCAAAGCAACACCACATAACTGGCCCAGCCCTCGCGCCAGTGGCGCAGGGTCGTCTTGGTCAACAGCAGCAGTGCTAAATGATCTCGTAGGCGCATCACGACATCGGCGCATCCATGATACGGCCATCGCGCATCGCGACGACACGTTCACAGATACGAGTCGACTCCCGATCATGGGTGACGAGAAGAACTGCAATTTGATGCGCCTGAGAGAGCACCTCGAGCAGGTCCAGCACCTTGGCGCCGTTCACTGAATCGAGGCTCCCGGTTGGCTCGTCGGCGAGGATCAAGCGTGGCCGGTGCATGACCGCGCGCGCAAGTGCCACTCGCTGCCGCTCGCCGCCACTGAGCGAATCCGGCCGATGCGTGGCACGATGCTCCAAACCGACCGACTTTAGGAGTTGATGAGCGCGCTCGACACGTTCCTGCTTCTGCATGCCGATCAGCTGGCCCGGGAGCTCAATGTTCTCAATCGCGGATAACGTCGGCAGTAAATGAAAGCTCTGAAAGACGTAGCCGATCTGCTCGCGGCGTATACGGTCCAAGTGGTCACGCGACTCGCTCTGCAAGGGCTGCCCCGCGATCGTGATGCGCCCAGAGTCAATGGGCTCGATCCCGCAGAGGCAATTGAGCAAGGTCGACTTACCACTACCGCTCGGGCCGGTCAGGGCAACCCGTTCGCCTGCGCGAACCTGAAGGTTGACGCCATGCAGCACCTCCACAGCACCGTAGGCTTTGGTCACCTGGTTGACTTCTAAAATTGAATGACACTCACTCACATCAAGCAGCTATAGCGAAGTTCACTGATTTGCAACTGGCAGCACCAAGTAACCATGAACAAATAGAAATGAATCGAACGACGATCGGGCCACCGCGTATCGAGCTTCGCTCACGCGGCTAGCGGCTTGCTTGGATCTCGCGCAACTTGGCTCGCTGCTTATCAAACTCGCCACGCTTACAATTACAGTGCAGGCATAGCGGGGAATTATAAAAAAGGATGAAGCGTTCGTGTAAGTACAGGGGGCGCTGTTGCCCTAATTCGACTAGCCGCAGGGCATCATCACAACTCGGCACGATGGCGCCAAGTAGTGGATATACAAAAGAACTGATGGTTCGTTTTTCAGTAGATGGCTTCATAAACGTGCATAGGTAGCCACATCGACTGACTTTGCCAGTGCGCAGGTGCGTTTCTCTAAGATCCGCGGAAAGAACGGGACGAGCGGCCCACAGCGACAACGATACTGTAATGTTTACTGGCTAGCTACGATCCGTGGTTATGCAAAATGAACAGACGACAAAGACGGTCCTCATCGGTGGCATCACTGGCGGCATTGGTAGTGCACTGGCTCAGCAACTAACTTCACAGGGTGACACCGTCGCAGGCTTTTCCCGCAGCGGCACTGATGGCGCAGCAGCCTGCGACGCCACCGATCCACAGGCATTGGCAGAGTATTGCAAGCAAGCTGCCAGTGCGCTTGGCCGGATTGATGGCTACGTGCATGCCATCGGCTCGATCTACCTCAAACCGGCCCATCTCACACCAGTCGAGGATTGGATGCATGTGATGAATCAAAATCTGAATAGCGCCTTCTATGCCCTACGCGCGATGCTGCCGATCCTTCAGAAACAGGGCGCCGGACGCCTGCTCTTCTTCAGCTCGGTGGCAGCCGAGGTCGGACTCGCCAATCATGAGGCGATCGCAGCCTCAAAAGGCGGACTGGCGGCACTGGTGCGCAGCGCTGCGGCGACCTATGCGCCGCGCGGCATTCGCATCAACGCCATCGCACCGAGCCTCACCGATACCCCGCTGAGCAGTGGCATCACCAGCAATGAACAAGCGCTGAAAATATCGCAACAAATGCATCCACTGGGCGCGATCAATATCGCGGCAGATGTGGCCAGCCTAGCAGCTTGGCTACTCTCGGACGCGGCTCAACAAGTCACAGGGCAAGTCTTTGTTATGGACGGCGGCCTTTCCAGTATTGTGCCGAAGCCGAAGCTGTAGCAGGGGAAGAAAACTGGGTTCAAACTTCCATTGAATGCACTAGCGATTCACATCCACCACCACACGTCCTCTGAGTTCGCCGTCAAGCATCTTTGAAGCGTAAGGTATTAATTCACTTAGACCGACTTCTGTGCTAATGGTTGCGAGTTTTGAAAGATCGAGATCGCGGGCTAAACGACGCCATGCCTCGAGACGTTCCAATCGTGGACACATGACACTGTCGATGCCAGCTAAGGTGACGCCTCGTAGGATAAAGGGAGCGACGGTCGCAGGAAAGTCCATGCCGCCAGCAAGACCACAGGCTGTTACGACGCCTCGGTATTGTGTCGTTGCGCAGACATTTGCCAGTGTTTGACTACCGACGACATCGACTGCGCCTGCCCAGCGCTCCTGCCCCAAGGGCTTGCCTAGACTTGCAAATACGTCACGATCCAGAATCTCAACCGCACCGAGACTCTTGATGTAGTCCCGCTCCTCGGGTCTTCCACTGACAGCAACGACGCTGTAGCCGAGTTTGGTGAGCACGGCTGTTGCGACACTGCCGACACCTCCGGCTGCTCCTGTGACCAAGATTTCCCCTTTATCGGGTGTGACTCCGTGGCGCTCGAGTGCCATGACGCAAAGCATCGCCGTGTAGCCAGCAGTGCCAATTGACATGGCCTCCTGTGGGCTGAATCGACCTCGAAGGGGAACCAGCCAATTTCCGTCAACTCGTGCCTTTTGAGCGAGCCCGCCCCAGTGTTTCTCGCCGACGCCCCATCCATTCAGAATGACCACATCGCCGGTATCATAGCTGGAGTGACTCGATTGCTCCACTTTACCGACCAGATCGACACCTGGCACCATGGGAAAACGACGCGCGATTGGTCCCTTGCCGGTAATGGCGAGCGCGTCCTTGTAGTTGAGTGTCGAATAGTCCACTCGTATCGTGACGTCGCCATCAGGTAGTCGACTCTCGTCAATATCTTGTAGCGCCACACGGTAACCCGCCTGGTCTTTTTCAATTAGGATGCCTTTGAACATAAGGTTTTATTTTTAGAGGATGGTAAAAAGCCGCATGGCATGCGCTGCCGAGCGTCTAGACTATAATATTTTATTCATCGTAATTTGTAGGGGTGACTTCAGGGGGCAAACGCAAAATACAAAGAATCGACCAGCAATGCCGCCCTTCTGCGAAATGGTGTCCTACACACACCAGCCACTGAAGAACAACATGAGCTCGCCGATCGGCATGCCATTACTGAGATTGTATTGAAGCGGAAGGCGTGAAGATTGCCGTGGTGCACATGGGAACGGAGTCACAGGCGGAGGAACTGCTCTCGCTCTTTGGGCTCTCGAACGTCGAGCGCTTCAGTGCCCCTGAGCGAAGACTTTATCGTGCTTTTGGACTCGAGCGCACGTCTCTAGGCCAGTTGCTGGCGCCTGCGTCCTGGATGGGGATGGTTCGTGCGGGTTTGAAGAGCCAATTCATTCCAGGCAAAAAGCTAAAAGGCATGGTCGGCGACGTATTGCAGATGCCAGGTGTGTCTCTTCTCAGCGACGGAAATATCGTGGGCGACTTTAAGCCGCAGCGGGCGGACAAACGGCCCGATTACTTAGAACTGGCGGCGATGAAGTGCTGATTGGTGGACAAAACGTCATACCACTAAGTCTCCAGTGGAGCAGGCACACGTGCGCGCGAAAGATACCAACCTGAAAGCATGAAACACATGCCAACAAAGACTCCGAAAAGTAGCACAATACCATTCTTCAACTGCGGAGAAACACTTTCTGCGCCCAGATCGATACCCTGCAAGTGCAAGCCCACCCCAACGCAAACAAAGGCAATGGCACGAGCGACCTTAAGCCCGGACTTCCACACTGCGAAATACAGCGCTTCCTTGCGCTTAGATGTTTGAATCGCATCAGCATCAATACAATCAGTGATCATCGATTCGACCAGAAAGACCGCACCACACAGCACTCCAGTTACAACGGAAACCAGTAAGGTCGGCCAGAGCACACTGGCTGGCAGCAAAGGATAAGCGATACAACCGACCGCACCAAGCAGGAAGACTGCACAGGCTGCGGGGCGCTGTTTCCCATAGCGCTTGGACAAGCAAATCCACAAGGGAATGGAGGCGACGATGCATAGCGTAAAAACCGGGAAAATTGCCTGCGTCACTTGAGCCTCTGAAAGACTCAAAACCAAGCGATAGTAAATGAGCGCCAAAGCAGCGTTCACCGTGCGTGCGACAGCGGCAATCACACCCGCATACAAAACAGACATAAAGCCGCGATCCTTCAACAAGCTCAGAAACTCAGAGCGACCGGGCAATTGACGAGGCGCAGTATGTTGAGTCGCTCGCTCGCGTCGCCGAATCATGCACACCGTAACAGTCGCCCCAACCAGCACCATTGCTGCCAGCACCCAAGCACTCATCTCACGTGACGAACGCAGTAAATCATCCGAAACGACTCCTGCATGCTGCGCGATAAAAAACCCGGGCAATGCACTGCCAATCGCTAAACCAAAGATGCCAAACCCCATACGTGAGGCGAGTAATTTGTTGCGTTCGTTCGCACTGGTAGTCAGTTCCGCACTCAGGCTGCTCTGGGGCAAGTCCAACAGAGTCATCCCCGTATTTACCAACACATACGCTACCAACAAATGCAAAAAAAGCTGCATCTGCGTGCTCCCAATTGCAGGAGAAAACAAGAATACCGTGGTGCAAGCTAGCAAGCATGCGCCCGTCCACATCAACGCACCATATGAAACACCCTGGCGCCGAATGGCAATCAAACCAAGCGAAACAATCACATCGCTGATTGCGTCCCAAAGAATTGCGACCGCAAAGGCCAAGCCTGCCAGCAAAGGACTTAAACCAAGGATACGCGTGTAAAAATCGAAGAGATACAACTGCAGCGTCACTTCCACAGCAACTTTACCCACACTGACAATTCCGTATCCAGGATAGACATAAGCTTTGATTGGAGGCGCCTGCATATCTGGAGGAATCGCCACAATCACCACGGACTTACTAAATCGAGTCAAAGGCTCGAAACTTTTTTTCTGTAAGCTGAAAGCGCCGGAGACGGATGTATCTATCTGTGTGATGCACACGCACCATTATGAACTCACGACGACACCGACTCATGCAATGTCTCTGCACCGTTGTATTGCTCGCCTCTCAACTGGCCACTGCATCCATTCATCAAAGAGACTCCGCGCCGCTCCACGCACGTGGCAGCTTCCAGTATGTCTATGGCATGCTATTCAAGCTTTACGACTCAACGCTCTACACCGATGCGCCTAAGCAAGTGACTCCCACACAACTGCTAAGTGGACAACATGCACTACGACTAGAATTCACCTACCTGCGCACCATCAAGAAATCAATTATACTAGAATCTGCAGACAAAATGCTACAGCGCAATTTAAGCCCGATGGAATTCGCCAGTATCACAGATCGAGTCCAAGCACTCAATGCCGCCTACACGACAGTGCACAAAGGCGACCATTCCTCACTTAGCTACCACAAAGGGCATGGCACCACGCTCGAAATCAACGGACAAGAAATCATTACAATCGCTGGAGATGACTTCGGGCCGCACTATTTTCGGATCTGGCTGGGGGATCGCCCCATTTCGACAGCTATGCGCGACAACCTTCTCCGCCTATAACTAGCACAAGCACCACCCCACACGAGCGGCAAGAGGTGATCCAGGTTTCAGGCGGCGAGGCTCTGAACCACCGACAAAATCGTGAAAATCGCTCCTCTTTTGAAAAAACAGATTTTCTTTGGAACTTATCTAAATCATTGGGGACTACGTCATGCGTCATGCATTGCATGGCTTTTTCATATGTTAAGTTAGGGGTAACTTATAAGGTATAAAACAAACTCCCCACCTCTCTTCGGAGGGGTGGGGTTTCATGTTTTAAGGAAGGGACAACTGGGCACACATCATTCGTACTGTGACTGCCAGTGACAGAAACGAAGCGCCTGACTCAATGCCGCACCAGAAACGATTTATTCTAACAAATATGAAATACTTTGTAATCTACCCTCCTCTGATTCGATGGGTAACCTCAAGTCCACATCAACCAAAATACATACCATGAAAAAACTACTCATACTCTCAATACTAGCAGTCACCGCTTCACTGGCACAGGCAGGTTCCTGCGGCGACAAGTCCAGCACTGACAAAAAGGGCGAAAAGTCAGACCTCACACACTCGTCCATGACGCTCGCATGCGACAAGACCTGCGATAGGGACAAAAAGAAGGATATGGAGAAGTCTGGATTCACTGACTCGTCCATGACACTCGCATGCGGCAAGACTAGCGATAGCGACAAAAAGAAAGACGGCAAGCAGACTCACTCAACAGTGTTCGAAGCAGCCGCTTAATCGTTTCAACGATTGCTATAAATTTCAAAGCTCTGACCGTCTTGCACGGCAGGGCTTTTTTTTTATTCTTCGAATCGACGACCATCGTAACAGCAGCCAATAATTTAAGGATATGCTTTATACGCTCCCCCCTCTTTCTGCCAACGAGCTCACTCAGCCGTTGGTAAAATCCTCCACGCCAAGCAGGTGCTCAAAAAACTTTTGCTGCGCCCGATCGAGGTGGATCAGGTCGTGCGTGCGGTGAAGCAGACCAAATACGACCTCTGCCCTGTCATTTTCGAAGAAAAACTGTAAAGAATCGCGGCCAATTCAGATATATGCACATGGCTCTGAATTATTCTGATCATTGCTCGAACAATTAGAACGTCTGCTCGTATGAAAACAGTCAAAGCACCTTATCTCGTCTGCCTGCTCATGACCGCATGGTTGCCTGCCTTCACACAGGCCGAAGTCATGAACGAAGCAGCAGGCGCGCATTTGACAATTGTAAACTTTATTATGGAGAACGACACAAAAGGATGGGAAGTCCAAGACGATGTGGTGATGGGTGGCCGCTCCGCTGGATCCTTTGCAATGAATAGCGACGGGCACGGTGTATTTTCAGGAAAAGTTTCCTTGGAGAACAATGGAGGCTTTTCATCGATACAACATACCTTCGATGCCATCGACGTCTCGGCATATACAACAGCCTGCATGCGAATCAAGGGCGACGGCAAGCACTACCAGTTCAGGGTCAAATCCAGCAGTCGTGAACGCTGGAGCTACCTCTATGAATTCGAGACCAGCGGCGCCTGGCAAACGATCGAGGTCCCGCTCGCTGAGATGTATCCATCCTTTCGTGGCACTCGTCTGACACTCCCCAATTACCCAAGACTCACCATGGCTCACATGCGCTTCCTCATTGGGAATAAAAAAGCGGAATCGTTCGTGCTGCAAATCGATAAAATCTGGCTAAAATAAGCGTATAGAACACCGCCAAAGCAATAGGCCTATGATGTGCCTGAACAGCAAACCCTCACACTCAACACTATGGATACTTCAACACTACTACACATCATCTGCCAGCTCATTGTCGGACTCGGCATCTTAAACGTATGGCTACTGCGCAGCCAACAAGCCACCAGTTACCGAGGAGGCGCCTCCAAGACCCTGCAAGAAGAATTCGCGGCCTACGGCCTACCGAAACTGGTGTTCTACATCGTCGGTGCATTGAAAATCAGCGCAGCGATCGCCCTACTCGCGGGCATCCTACTACCGGGACTGGTTCAACCTGCCGCCACTATTTTGATCATCCTAATGATCGGTGCCATCGTCATGCACTTTAAAGTGAAAGACGCACCCATTAAGTTTGTGCCGGCCTGCATCGTGTTAATGCTCTCTCTGACACTTGCAGCTTAGACATATCAGCGACTGACCACAGCCAGCCATGCGCACAGAGCCATGTAGGCAAGTGAAGGTAGGCAGAGCAAAATCGGATCGCGGATTTTGAGCCGAGTGATGAAGCCAGCCAACATCAGCAGCGATAAGCCCGCTGCGGCGAGCATGCCAACCGCCTCATACAGTATCCCGAGCAACAGCCCCGCAGCACCGAGCACCTGCAGGACTCCCGTTAACACGCGATATTTGCCAAGTCTGTAGCGATCGAACTCTACGACCATACGAGGAGAGAAAATACAGCTGACCCCGTATCCTAAAAAAGAAAGCGCACAGAACAGATTAACGATTAGAAACATAACATCAGTTAGGCGAACTGAGCCAACCAATTGGCAGCGTATTCATAAATCGAGTATGACACGATGCCAACAGGGAAACAAAAGAGTGCAGAGAAACCGCGGTGGGAAAAGTGTAAAACAAACACATTCGCAGACACATTCCGCATGCCGAAAAGAGCGAAGAAACATCTAAAAAGAGAACGTATAAGCGGCAGCTAAGATCAGGCTGGGATCAAAGTCGTCGGATGCAATACGATCAGCATCTGAGTCCTCGAGGGTCAACTCACCTCCGACCATCGTCCCCACATAAAAATCGAGTTTGGAGTGTTGAGCGAACTCATAGGTGCTCCGCATAAAGAGCACGGCACCTTCGTTCTCGCCGAAGCCGCCTTCAGCTGATCCGGAGTCATCGAGGGCAAATCGGTTGGAACGGTAACTGCCGCCTGCGCTTACTTCCCATTGTTCGAACCCAGTGTATACGACCTCCAGCCCAGCGGGACCACTGGGGCCAGGGCGCAACGGATTCGACACACGCCACGCCTCAGCAAATTGCCAATAAACGAAAATCACTGGAAAAACGGAGGTATCTTCGAGGCCGCTGTAAACTGCGCCACCGACTCCAAGACTGAGTGTGCGACTGAACTGCTTCATGTAGCCAGCAATGCCTCCGTAAATTAGGGCATCTCCGAAGTTCGCGCCACTTTCACCAGCGAATTCAACACTTGGCATCAAAAACAGCGATTGGGTTTGATCCAGTCGATGATTGTATTGAAGCCCTAAACTATAGCGCTGCACCTCATCCCAAGGAGCTTGGGCACCAAACTTGGTGGGGCTGGAAAAGGAGTAATCTGTTAATCCAGCGGACAGGTTAAAGCCAAGTGAATGCCCATTGGCCAAACCAATTTTAGAGCCTGCCTTGATTCCGTAAGTTTGAAGGCCGACATCACCACCGGAGTCGATATCCGCATCAGCATGATAGACGTAGAGTGACTCCACGTAGCTAACGACTTGGCCTTCTTTAATGGGCTTCCCTATTTGAGCGTGGGAGAGATGAGTCGATATAAAAAGGGCAGAGCCGAAAGTAATAACTTGGTGGGGATTGAACATATATTTTAAAACGTAAAAGGCTTTATCAACTTACAGACAAACGACAATAAGGACGATAAAACTCAGCCTACGGGGCCAATCACAGGGGGGACGTAGAAATAGAATTTATGATGAGCCCCCAAAGGTGGCAACCGCAAATCCGAGCGAAGCGACAACCCATCTGATCACTGACCAGAGCGAATAGGACCGGCAAGTGAATACGGCGGATGAATGATGGCGAATAAACGGCTCCCCTATTCTGATGATCGAGGCCACACCCCGACTCATGATAACTTTCGTTGTAGTCGAAATTACAGAGCCTAATATCAGAACCTCAGCCTTTGCGAGCCCCCTCCCTAGAAGCAAAGCGGCAGGATGCCGCTTTTACGGCCCCTAATTAGAGGCAAAAAAACGAATAACACGTCGTGCTGGTTTGTGTTTTTAATAATTCCATCTACATAGTACGGACTCACCCCGATACTCCGAGAAAACTGCCGTGATGCATCTACAATACGAGGACCTCAGTTTTATATCACTGGCACGCCACATCTCTGATGCAGTCGTGCTAACAGATCGGGAGGGCTGTATCGTATGGACCAATCATGCCTTCCACCAGCTCTGTGGCTATAGTCACAAACAAACACAGGGGCGTAAGCCCGGACACTTGCTGCAAGGCAAAAATACGGATCCTGCCACGGCACAAGCACTGAGTGATGCCGTCCATAGTGGAAACTACATCCGGACTGAAATTTTGAACTACCACAAAAAGGGGCACCCCTACTGGGTCTCGGTCGCGATCACCCCAATCGAGAATGACTCAGGGGACGTCGAAGGCTTCATGGCAATCGAGCGTGACGTGACCGATAGCCAGCTTCACATACACTCGCTGGAGCATCAAGTCACTCAGGTCTATTCCGCGCTACTGCAGTCTGAAGCACTGCACCACCAGCCAATGGCGGGATAGGATCCACTAAAACCGGCCTAGCATGGGGCCGCCGGACTTCAAATCGCACATAACTTAGGGATGGAATTCTCGCCGGACAAAGTCGATCCGGACGCATTCGGTTTCGGCGAGATGAAACTCTTCAGCCGCGGACGCTCGCGGAGAATCAGCAACCGTTTATCAAGCCGACAAAACCATTCAGGCTGAAGCGTGGCCCGAGTTCCTACTGGAATCCGCCGAACTCATGAATACGATGATACTCTGAAAGTTCTACTTGATCAAGGGCGCACTCTTTGTCTTGCTGCGCGCCCTACTCGCCAGCAGGTCTCCTGTTGGCGTTTCATTTTTAGGCTGAACAATGACAAAGAACAAATATTTCCAAGAGTGGTTTTCGAATCCGCGTCGCGATGTGATCGCCGGCACGGTCGTTGCCCTTGCGCTCATCCCGGAGGCGATTGCCTTCTCAATCATTGCGGGCGTGGACCCGAAAGTCGGTCTTTACGCGTCGTTCTGTATCGCCGTGGTGATCGCATTCGTCGGTGGTCGTTCGGGCATGATCTCGGCTGCAACGGGTGCGATGGCGGTGCTGCTGGTCTCGCTGGTTCGCGACCACGGGCTGGAATACCTGCTCCCCGTCACGGTACTCACTGGACTCTTACAAATAGCGGCGGGTGCCTTTAAGTTAGGCAATCTGATGCGCTTCGTCTCACGATCCGTCGTGACGGGCTTCGTCAACGCGCTGGCGATCATCATCTTCATGGCGCAGTTGCCACAGTTCCATGATCAAGGACTGCTGATGTATGGCATGGTCGCCGCAGGTCTCGCGATCATCTACGGACTGCCACTCCTGACGACGGCGGTGCCTTCGCCACTGGTTTGTATTGTCGTGCTGACTGGCGTCTCGATGTCAATGGGACTCAGCGAAACGCTCAACACTGTCGGCGACATGGGCGACCTGCCCTCCACACTGCCGATCTTTTTGCTGCCGGATGTGCCACTCACTTTAGAAACGCTGCAAATCATTTTCCCATTTGCGATCTCACTGGCCATTGTCGGCTTGCTCGAATCGTTGATGACTTCGACTATCGTCGATGACTTTACCGATACTTCGAGCAACAAGAACGTCGAGTGCACCGGCCAAGGTGTTGCTAATATCGTGTCTGGTTTCTTCGGTGGTATGGCTGGTTGCGCGATGATCGGGCAATCCGTGATCAATGTTCAATCCGGTGGCCGCGGGCGTCTCTCGACCTTTGCCGCGGGTATCATCCTGCTGATTCTGATCGTAGTGATGGGTGATTTGGTCAGCCAAATCCCGATGGCTGCTCTGGTGGCCGTGATGATCATGGTCTCGATCGGCACATTTAGCTGGTCATCGATCCGCGATCTGCGTGTGCACCACCGCACGTCCAGCGTCGTCATGCTCGCGACGGTGCTCACCACAGTGCTCAGCCACAATTTGGCGTATGGTGTGGGTGCCGGTGTATTGCTCAGCGCGCTGTTCTTTACCTACAAGGTGTCTGGTCAGCTCAATATCGCTTCAGAACTCGAAGTCTCGAAGAAAGCGCGCACTTACACAGTGCGCGGTCAGCTGTTTTTCGTGTCGGCGAGTCGCTTTGCCGAGGCCTTTGATTTTCGCGAAGTAATCGACTCGGTGCGCATCGATGTCTCACAGGCGCACTTCTGGGATTTGTCGGCAATTAACGCGCTCGACCGTGTTGTCTTGAAATTTCGCCGTGAAGGCACAGAAGTAGAGTTGTTCGGAATGAACGAAGCGAGCCAGACCCTAGTTCTTGAAGTTGCCAAGTATGACAAACCCGGCGCAATGGATGAGACCGGAGGTCACTAAACCAGCCCCATTCACCATTAGTCATCACCCATTAGTCATTTATTAATATGCCAAACATACTTGCTTGCACCGACGGCTCCATCTACGCGTCCAGCGTTTACAATCACACAGCATGGGCTGCGGCAAAGATGTCCGCCTCCGTCCACGTGCTGCACATGCTCAACCCACACCACGAAGATCCGGTCAAGACTGATACCAGTGGCCGCATCGGTTTGGGCGTGAAACGTGCCTTGCTAGAGGAAATCGTCGAACTCGAAGCCGCCCGCGCGAAACTCGCACGCAAGCGTGGTGAAGCGATCCTCGCGGACGCCACCGCACAGCTCAATGCCGCTGACGTGAATGAGGTCGTCGCGGATCAAAAGCATGGCCGCCTCAGCGATTCGATCGATAGCTACGAGCGGGATGCAGATCTCGTTGTGATCGGCAAACGCGGCAATCATGCCGACTTCGCCGCTGGTCATATCGGTCACAATCTTGAACGCGTGGTGCGCAGTTGCAAACATCCAGTGCTCGTGACCTCCCGCGAGTTCACCAAGATGGAGAGCTTTGTGCTGGCCTTCGATGGCGGTAACAGCTCGAAGAAGGCAGTCGAATATGCCGCGAGCCATCCACTCTTAAAGGGCATGAAGTGCCACATTTTGAGCATTGGCAAAGGCAACGCGAAGCTCGAAGCCGCACTGTATGAGGCCAAACAGACATTGACAGACGCAGGATACGAGGTCAGCGCAGAGATACGTGATGGCGAGCCGGACAAAGTGATCGGCGAGGCCGTTGCCCAAGATCACATCGATCTGCTCGTCATGGGTGCCTACGGACACTCGCATATACGACATCTTATAGTGGGTAGCACCACCACTGCTATGATTCGCACGGTTAAGATTCCCGTATTGCTATTCCGCTAAAATCCCCTTTTTTGCGCCCCGACATGAGTATTGCAACAAAGCCATTCGGCACATTACCAACAGGTGAAGCGGTTAGCCTCTTCACGCTTACGAATAAAAACGGCCTTTCCGCCAAAGTCACCAACTACGGTGGCATTCTGGTCGCACTCCATGTGCCAGATCGTGCGGGCAAGCTGGCCGATGTGGTGCTGGGCAAAGATACACTCAAAGATTATGTCGCAGGACATCCTTACTTCGGTGCTACCACTGGTCGCGTCGCAGGTCGTATCTCCGGTGCCACATTTACATTGGAGGGTAAAACCTACCCACTTGCAGCGAACAACGGCCCCAACTGCCTCCATGGCGGACTTCAGGGCTACGACAAACTCGTCTGGGCCGCAGAAACGATCAACGACCACGGCGTCGATAAACTGCGCCTCTCGATCACGGATCCTGATGGCAGCAACGGTTTTCCCGGCACCGTCGAATGCACCGTCACTTACGCCTTGCTCGATGATAATACCCTCGAAATCGCCTATACCGCTTCGACGGACAAGACCACGCCGTTCAATCTGACCAATCACTCGTATTTCAATCTCAAGGGCGCTGGCAAGCACGATGTGCTCGGCCATGAGGTGCAGATCTTTGCCGACTCTGTCGCGACAATTGATGCCGATGCGACCCTGCAAGGGCGCCGTGATCCCGTGATCGCTGGTTTCAACGACTACCGCGAGCCGGTGTTATTGAGCAGCCGCGAGCTGAATATCAACAACGCCGATATTCATTTCTTTTTGGATAATGACCGCACCAAGCTGCCGAAATCCGCCGCAGTCGTTCACGAGCCGAAATCCGGACGTTTAATGGAAGTCTTCACGACCGAGCCAGGCGTGCAATTCTATGCAGGGCTCTTTCTATCTGTCGATGCCCCTGAAGTTGGCAAAGGCGGAGTCGTTTACCCACGCATGGGTGGATTCTGCCTAGAAACTCAGGACTACGCAGACAGCGTCACCTTCCCTGATATGGGCGGCGCGATCCTCAAGCCTGAGGAGACATTCACCTCGACAACACTCTACCGCTTTAGCACCAAGTAGCGCGGGGATGCGTTGTGCCCAGTGGAATCGTATCTTCGTCTCTAGGTTCATCGAGTTCTCCTTCCTCGCTTGCAGCTTTAACAAACGTTCAGTGTCTCTGAGCAACACAACGTAAAGCTCTGCCAGTGCATATTAGCTCATTCAAAAAGCACTGAGAGTGTCACGCGACTCATATAACCATGGAGCGCATGACTTGCAGTCGCTTAGAGCTACCCGCCTTGTTTAAGGAGGGGGTGGATCGCAAAGCGAGACGGGGTAGTTTTAGCAGCTATTTCAGCTCAAGATTCAATAAATAGCTTCGGATCAACAGAGAACCCTTCCGTCTCGGCAGACCGAGCCACCTTCCCTTGGTAAGGGAAGGAGCTCCCTGAAAGAGGGATTTAATATGCAATGCCATTGTGCAAAAGCTGCACGCTACGAAAATCCGATGTTGAATAACATTGGCAGCGTGCCGGTATGCCGCCATTCACTTCTTTTTTTGAAAATTCAGACCGTCGATCGACGAGGATCAATTTTCGCCAAACTTTCCTCTCTTTCCTTCATCCGCTATTAGCCATCCGCTATTAGCCATCAACTCTTCGCCATCGTCGAAGAGTCAATTCTACCATGGCTCTCCTTACTTACAGAAATCTTACCGTCTCCTTTGGCGGGCCACGCCTGCTAGACAACGCCGGAATCACGGTCGAGAAGCGTGAGCGCATTTGCCTGATTGGCCGTAATGGTGAGGGTAAATCGACCCTCCTGCGTATCATCGACGGCGAAATCAAACCAGACGCTGGCGAGATCGAAGCCATTCCCGGCCTACGTATTGGTAAACTCGATCAAGAAGTGCCACCGCATCTCGAAGGCACTGTATTTGAAATCGTCGCCGACGGTCTCGGCCCTGCGGCCAAAGTCGTGGCGGAATACCACCGGCTCGTGCACGAATATGACGAGAACCATGACGAAGCTATTGCTGCACGTCTGGATGACCTGCAGGAAGAGCTGGACCGCACCGACGGTTGGACGCTAGAGCACAAAGTCGAAAACATCCTCAACCGCGTGGAACTCGACGGCGATGCCCTGTTCTCCTCGCTTTCAGGTGGCAACAAGCGCCGCGCCCTACTCGCTCGTGCGCTCACCGCCGAGCCACACATCCTGCTGCTCGACGAGCCAACCAATCATCTGGACATCCCTGGTATCCGCTGGCTGGAAGAATTCCTGCGCAAGGCCGACATTTCGCTGCTCTTCGTCTCACACGACCGTGCCTTTATCCGTCGCGTCGCCAATCGCATCATCGATCTGGATCGCGGCCAGCTCACCTCATGGAACTGCGATTACGATACCTACCTGCAACGCAAGGCCGACCTCCTCGCAGGTGAAGCCAAGCAACAAGCCGTCTTCGACAAGAAACTAGCCGAAGAAGAAGTCTGGATTCGCAAAGGCATCCAGGCGCGCCGCACTCGCAACGAAGGCCGTGTGCGTTCGCTGCAGAAGATGCGCCTAGAGCGCGCTAAACGCCGCAACATCATCGGCACGTCCTCGCTCAGCGTGAATGAGGGCCAGTTGTCCGGCCGCAAGGTCATTGCCGTCGACAACATCAGCTACGATTGGGGCAACAAGCCGCTCATTCAGGATTTCTCCACCGTCATTTGGCGTGGCGACAAGATCGGCATCGTCGGCCTGAACGGCTCAGGCAAGACCACCCTGCTCAACCTGTTGCTGGAAAAGTTGCAGCCGCAGCAAGGCTCCGTCACCGCCGGCACCAAGCTCGAAGTCGCGTATTTCGACCAACACCGCGCCCAGCTCGATGAAAAGCTCTCTGTGGCCGAAAACGTCAGCCCGTATGGCGAAATGGTCACGATCAATGGCCGACCGCGCCATATCATCACTTATTTGCAGGACTTTCTGTTCACTCCGCAAACCGCACGCTCACCGATTACCAAACTGTCTGGTGGTGAACGCGCCCGCCTACTGTTGGCACGCCTCTTCCTGCAGCCCGCCAACGTATTGGTGCTCGATGAGCCGACCAATGACCTCGACATCGAAACCGTCGAGCTCCTCGAAGAGCGCCTACTCGACTACGACGGCACCCTCCTACTCGTCAGTCACGACCGTAGCTTTCTCGATAACGTTGTCACCAGCACAGTCGCCCTCGAAGGCGACGGCCTCGTGACCGAATATAATGGTGGTTGCGAAGACTGGCTGGAGCAATTCGAGGCCCGAAAAGCAGCCGAAGCACTTGCAGCCAAGGCACCCGCACCCGTTGCAACAGTCGCGGCTCCGGTTCCCGTCGCCGCACCCGCACGCAAGCTGACCAATAAGGAGCGCGAGGCCCTCAAGACCTTACCAGGCTTAATTGAAAAGCTCGAAGCCGAGCACACCACTCTCAGCGAGAAAATGGCCAGCGCGGAATACTATCAGGACAAGAGCAACGACCTCAGCGGCGATGCCGCAAAGCTAGAAAAGCTGGAGGCCGACACGCTCGACGCTTACGAGCAATTGGAAGCGCTGGAGGGCTGATGATAAAGTAGAGGCGGCATCTTGCCGCTTTTCATTTCCAACAACGCGGCTAGAAGCCGCTTCTACTTGAGTCACTTTCAAGAATCCGGATATTAAACGTTCATTGCTTCGCCATCTCCGACAGACCTACGTCGGGGTTAAAAGAAGCACCCGAGTCAGTGGCCTGTCCCCTTACTACCCGTAATTCTGGATTGCAAAATCTGGCCAACCGTTTATTGTGTTTACAAGCTCTCAAGCTTGGGGGCTGTCTGCCAACATAACCCCAAAAAGAGAAAGCCAAAGCCATGAATGATAACGCCACATTCAGCGAATGCTGCAGCTATGTTGCTGCGCTAGTGCAAGAACACGCCGTCCCCAAAGATACACATACGCCGTCGGCGATCACCATCTCGCGGCAAGCAGGTGCGCGTGGTCGAAGTATTGGTAAGAAGCTGAAAGAGAAACTACGCGCCGACTCCCCCAAAGATGCCGTGCCGTGGACATTCTTCGACGAGAACCTAGTGGAGGAAGTACTCAAAGATCATGATCTCCCCACCAACTTGGAGAAATTCATGCCGGATGACGCCGTCAACGAATACAGTAGCATTGTTAACGAAATCCTAGGGCGTCACCCGTCACTCTGGACACTGTTTGAAGACACCACTCAAACGATGCTGCGACTCTGCCGCGTAGGACATTGCATCCTCGTTGGACGCGGTGGCAATAAAGTCGCCGAAAGTCTCTCGAATGTGACACGCGTGCGCTTTGTCGGGACCCATGCACGTTGCATGCAGCAAATGGTCACAGTCCACGGCATGTCGATCGACGAAGCCAAGCGTTTCATCAAAAAAGAGGATCGTGCTCGCCAACGCTATATGAAGAGCCACTTCAATTGTAACGTCGATGATCCACACCAATACGATTTAGTCATCAACACTGATAACTACACCGACGAAGCCGTGGCGGAAATGATCATCGCCGCCGTCGAAGCCAGAAAAATGAAGTAGCCCTCTGGCATTCGTAGTCAGGTTGCTTTAGCTGCCTGACCGATCAGGCAAGTGATAGCGAGCGACCACAGCGGGCAGCCTCTTAAAGAAAGCGGCCGACACCATCATACCGCGACATTCTAGTATTGTCTGCCACTCGGCCATACGCCAAGGCTAGGAGATCGCTATGACGACCTCCAACGACACATCCCACGCTCCCAAGCAAATCGCCATCATCGGCGGCGGCGCAGGCGGTTTCTTTGCCGCCATCACCGCAGCTGAGACTGATCCAACGGCAGTTGTTACGATTTACGAGCGCAGTCAGCAAACGCTCAGCAAGGTCAAGATTTCCGGCGGTGGCCGCTGCAACGTCACCCACAGTTGCTTCGATCCGGCAAAGCTGGCCAGCCACTACCCGCGCGGCGCACGCGAACTACGCGGTGCGTTTCATCGCTGGCAACCGCAAGACACCATCAACTGGTTCTCCGAGCGCGGCGTCACGCTCAAGACCGAAGGCGACGGACGCATGTTTCCCGATACCGACGACTCGCAAACCATCATCGATTGCTTTCACGAGACAGCCCGCAACGCAGGTGCTAAGTTACACAAAGGCATTGGCCTAAAAGGTCTCAGCCAATGTGCTGACGGCACATTCACTCTAGAGCTCACAAACGACACCTCAACACGCGCCGACGCCGTTTGCATCGCCACTGGCTCACTCAAAGCCTCGCCACTCACCCGAGCACTCGAAGCCCTCGGGCATACGATCGAGCCACTGGCGCCCTCCCTCTTTGCTTTTAATGTCGCCGACAGCCGCACGCACGGACTTTCAGGTCTGTCTGTGCAAACCGCCAGCGTTTCAGTCGTCCCTAGCGCCGGAACCACCAAGAAAAAGGCGAAGCCACAAACCGGCCCGATTCTAATCACGCATCGCGGCTTCAGCGGCCCCGCGATCCTACGGCTCTCCGCATGGGAGGCCCGCAGCCTACAGGAGCAGAAGTATCACTTCGACATCGCGATCAATTGGCTCGGCGACCAAACCGAAAACCAAGTGCGCGAGCAATTTGACAAGTTACGCAAGCACAACGGCCGCACGCTGGTGCGCAGTAAAGTCTTCGAAACCATCCCCCGCCGCCTCTGGGAGCGTATCGTCGAATCCGCCGAAATCGGCGAAGACACCCCATGGTCGCAGCTTTCCAAAAAGATCGAAACGAAGCTCATCGATGAACTCATCGCCGCGAAGTTTAGTATTCAAGGGAAGACTACCAACAAACTAAAGGTCAATGATTCACTTGTAGCAAAAGGTATGAAAAAAGAGGTGCCTGCGGAGTTTGTGACAGCAGGCGGTATTTGCAGGAGGGAAATCGACTTTCGAACAATGGAAAGCAAGATTGTGCCGAACCTCTATTTTGCTGGTGAGATCATAGACATTGATGGAATTACAGGAGGCTTTAACTTTCAAGCCGCATGGACCGGAGGGAGAATCGCTGGACTAGCGATGGCAGATTCGTAGCGACGGCTGCTATTAGCGTTCAGGGCTGCATCATCCGCAAAGAAGAATTTGTAACAGCTGGCGATGGTGGAGACCTGAAGCTCTCGATAGTCCGATGTGCTGAGAACGAGAGAATTCGCCTTCTCACTCAACTCAGCTGCCCAAAAGGTATCCACAGAAGCGCCATTCACAGCATTTCATCTAATAAGTGGTGCCTTTTGACCAATTTCTAGTGATGGCAAAGAAGCCTAAGCCATAATTGGAGTCCCCCGATGCCTCATGCATTTTTTCAAAGTCTTTTCTTTTGATTCCCAAGGCGTTACCCGGTTTGAACTGCATGTGAAAAATGCAAAACTTCGCGAAGTCCTCCATGGAGGGATGTATGCCACCTCCTGGTGCTGTCAGCTGCGGACTCGAACCTCGTTGTAGACTTCTAAGGGGCGTCGTGTTGCCCATCTGCAAAGGCTTCAAGAGCAGCTCTTCCATCATCGATTCCCAAGTCTGATCCATCTCCTTTTCAATCATAGATGCGGCAATGTAAGGCCCCGCGTTAGAATATTCGAAATCCTCTCCTGGCTTAAATATCGGATTTCCTCAGTAACGATTCTCAGTAATTCATATCTTTGTTCCCTTGGAGTGCCTTCGAATTCACGAGCCTGCACGTATTCTTTTGACCTCCAAAAGTCATTCATCCCTGGCGCGCCAGCCATATGGTTCAGCAATCACTCAGCAAATCTGAGCCTAAAGTTCGGACATAATCCCGATCCGACTCTCCCAACCGACTGATCGGAAAGGTAAAAATCTGACCATCATCACGCCTGACCGTGACGCTGTCCTCTGAGCGCTGGATCAGTGTCGCGTAAAGTTCACGCCCATCCTGAGATGTCCAAGTCCTGCCTGTATCAGCGACACCCACTGCACTCGCCAAAGCAATGCATATTAGGACAAAGGGAAGGTAAGGATCGTTTTTTTTTCACAAAGTAGAACAGTTAATAGCGCCCCTACCATCTCATCGACCAATCACAATCTAAGGCCAGGGGCATACAACTACCCGCCCGCGCGCACCGGCTTGTAGCCGAGCTTTTCGAGTTCGCCCATGACACGGTCACAGACATCTCCCTGCAGCTCAATCGCACGGCCTTTGAGTGCGCCACCGCAGGCGCAGGTCTTCTTAAACTTAAAAGTCATGGCCTCTAGGTCCTTCAGCGGGATGTTGGTTGAAAACTCTTTTAACGTCGTAACTGTCTTACCGCCACGCCCTGCTTTTTCGCGGCGCACTTCGACACGGCCTTTGGACTGGGGCTTCTTATCGCCATGTTTCGGGCGCATTTGCTCCTGACTTGGGCCACTGGGAAGGCCTCCCGTATCTAGGGCACCAAATGGGTTGCTCGCTAGCACACTCTCAGCGCTGTCCGTCGAGATTTTATGTTTTGATCGTTTGCTCATACGTGGTGGGGTGTATCTGGATGGTCGAGCCAGTTCAATGCCTTCGCATAACTGCGCTTTGTCAAATAGTGAAGTAAGCGATCAGGCAGATCTGGGGTCTTTGCGTAGGCATCCAGTCGAGCGAGCACAGTGCCGAGACTCTCCCCTTCCGCTAACGCACGCGCCAGCGTGATGTATTCCAAATCCAATTTGAGACGATCTTGATCCATATGGGACATACTCATAAGCACGTCCCAACAGGTGCAAGCCCATAAGGAACTGAGTGTTCAATCGGCTTAAATAGCTTGACTTCAAGAGATAATTCGTGGCATCAAGTTATTTCAGCATTAGCAGATTGAATAACCCCAAGAAATAAGTTTTAAGATTTGTAACGCTAATATCGAAATCCTAGGTTCACCTCCTAATCCCCGGACCTTACCGAAGCCATGAAGCACTCTACACTCGCCAGCCGCTGGAACGCAGATCTGATCGATCAAAACTACGAGACTTGGCTATCCAGCCCGGACTCTCTCACTCCTGAATGGCGTGCCTTCTTTGAGGGCTTTGAACTCGCCCAAAGCAGTAGTAAAACTAGTTCGGCGACTACGACCGACTATTCAGCATTCGATACGATTGCGAGTAAGCAGTCCCGCCTGATCGGCGCGATCTACGCCTACCGCTCCATCGGGCATACCATCGCCAAGTTCAACCCATTGACTAAGGAAGCGCCAATGAATCCGCGTCTCACGCTTGAGCGCCTGGGGCTGGAAGAGTCGGATCTGGATACCGTATTTCATACGGGCAATTATTTAAACGGTGTCGAAATGACCGCACGTGAGCTGCTCGATCGCCTGGATAAGACCTACTGCCATACTGTCGGCTTCGAGTATATCCACATTCAGGAAACGCCCCGCCGCCGTTGGTTGCAGGCGCGCATCGAGCCGGAATGCTTCATCCCCAGCTTCACGAAGGGCGAGAAAGAGCGCATCGTCCGCACGATTATGCAGGCGGAGGACTTTGAGAATTTCCTACAGACACGCTACGTCGGCCAGAAGCGCTTCTCACTCGAAGGTGGCGAAACTCTAATCGCCTGCTTGGAAAGTATTTTCGAGCGTTGCGGGCAGAACAAGGTGGATGAAATCGTCATGGGCATGGCTCACCGCGGCCGTCTCAATGTATTGGCAAATTTCCTCGGCAAGTCCTTCGAATATATTTTCCGCGAATTCTCCGAGAACTACATCCCCGACACCATCCATGGCGACGGCGATGTGAAGTATCACCTCGGCTTCGAGACCAAGCGCAACACCAGCGCTGGGCATCCTGTCGAGATTCGCCTCGCGGCGAACCCGAGCCACCTCGAAGCAGTCGATCCTGTCGTCCAAGGCAAGGCGCGCGCACGACAGCGCATTATCGGCGATATGGAGCGTAAGCGCGTGCTCCCAGTATTGATCCACGGCGATGCCGCGATCGCAGGTCAAGGAGTCGTCTCCGAGGTCTTCAACTTCTCACAACTGCCGGGCTATCGCACCGGCGGCACGATCCATCTCGTGGTCAATAATCAGATTGGATTCACCACTGGCCCAGACGAAGCACGCTCCAGTCGCTACTGCACGGATGTCGCCAAGATCGTAGATGCCCCGATTTTTCACGTTAACGGTAACGATCCACTCGCGACAATCGCTGCGATCGAAGCGGCCTTTGACTACCGTCAAACCTTTGGCAGTGATGTGGTGATCGACATGTATTGCTGGCGTAAGCACGGGCACAACGAGTCCGACGAACCGGCATTCACCCAACCGACACTTTACAAGAAAATCTCCAGCATGCAGCCAATTGGCCGCGCACTGGGCGATCGCCTCGTCGCCTCGGGAGAATTCACCAGAGAGGAGATCGACACCATTGAGGCCGATTACCACGCACGCCTCGAAGCTGCCTATGAAATCGCGAAAAAGGAGGAAAGCCTCAAGGGCGACCTACTCTCCGAATCGTCCGCGAAACAGCAGCCACCTTATAACTTCAAGGGCTTCGACACGCGTGTGCCGAAGGCACAGCTCAAGCACATCGCCGAGCGTTTGGTGCAATTCCCTGAAGGCTTCAACGCCAACAAAAAGATTATCCGTCAGCTCAACACCAAGCTCAAGGCCTTCAATGCCGACAGTGGAATCGACTGGGGCATGGGCGAAGCACTTGCATTTGGCAGCTTGTTGATGGATGGCACGCCTGTCCGATTGAGCGGCCAAGACAGTGAGCGCGGCACCTTCAGCCACCGTCACTCCGTCCTTTACGATAATGAAACACGCGAACGCTACGTGCCATTGCTCGACTTGAAAGATGGGCAAGCGCAGTTCTGCGTGCATAACTCTCTCCTGTCTGAGGCCGCCGTGCTCGGGTTCGACTACGGCTACTCGCTCGATTATCCGCAAATGCTCTCTATGTGGGAGGCGCAGTTTGGCGACTTCGTCAATGGTGCCCAGGTCATCATTGACCAATTTCTGACGTGTAGTGAATCCAAATGGGGGCGTTTAAGCGGGCTCGTCATGCTGCTGCCGCACGGCTACGAAGGCCAAGGCCCCGAGCACTCATCCGCTCGTCTCGAACGCTTCCTTCAAGCCTGCGCGGAGAATAACATCCAAGTCTGCAACCTGACGACTCCCGCACAGTATTTCCACGTGCTGCGCCGCCAAATGAAGCGCGAGTTTAAGAAGCCATTGATCATCATGGCTCCCAAAAGTCTGCTGCGTCATAAGGACTGCGTCTCTAAAGTAGAGAACTTTACCGACAATGAATTCTGGTCGATTCTCGACGACGAAAGCGTAGCCAGAAAGACTGCCAAGCGTGTCGTATTCTGCTCGGGCAAAGTCTACTATGATCTAATCGCCCACCGAGATGCCAATAAGGTAAAGGACACCGCCATTATTCGCATCGAGCAATTCTATCCACTCAATACCGAGCTGCTGAAACGCGTCACCTCAAACTACCCGAAGGCCAAAGACATCGTATGGTGCCAGGAAGAGCCGAAGAATATGGGTGCGTGGACGTTTATCGCACCACGCCTGATGGAAAGCATCGAGCATATGCCGCGTTACGCTGGCCGCGCCGAAGCTGCCAGCCCTGCCGTCGGTTCTCTCGCCTTGCACAAGCGCGAACAAGCCAAACTCGTCAAGGAAGCGTTCGTCGGTTAACGCTTCGCGTTGTGTGAATGTATGAAGGTTTTAAAGTAACAAAGTAACTCAAACTTTCCCACCTTCAAACTCATCACACCTTCCTACTTTCCCACCCTTCACACCCTTCACACCTTCCTACGTTCAAACTTTCTCACACACATTATGGCTACTGAAGTTAAAATCCCCGCGATGGGCGAATCCATCAGCAGCGGCATCCTCGCCGCTTGGCACGTACAAGACGGCGACTACGTCGAAAAAGATCAAGCGCTCTACGAGCTGGAGACCGACAAGATCACCTCCGAAGCAAGCGCTGAAGTCGCTGGTATTATTTCCCTGAAAGTCGCAGTCGATGACGAAGTCGATATCGCTCAAGTCGTCGCTACGATCGATACTTCGGCTGCGCCGAAGAGTGAGCGTCCTTCGGACGTAAGTGATAGTGGCAGTGGGAGTGACAGTGCTCCCGAAGTTGCTGCTCCAACGCCTTCGAAGGTCGATCCTGTCGCGACGCTTTCACCAGCGGCACATAAGGCTGCTGAAGAAACAGGCGTCGATGTGACGCAACTCGCGGGGACGGGGAAAGACGGCCGCGTTACCAAGTCCGACATTCTCGCAGCAGCCGCTGCGCCAGCATCTACCGCAGCCACTCCAGCTCCTGCAGCCGTTGCACCCGCGACTCCAAAGGCAGCACCCGTCGCAGTCGACCCATCCACTCGCGAAACCCGCAAGAAGATGAGCCCGCTACGCCGCAAGATTGCAGAGCGCCTCGTAACAGCGACACAAGAGTGCGCATTGCTCACGACATTTAACGAAGTCGACATGAGCTCCGTCATGAAGTTGCGTAAGCAGCATCAGGAAAAATTTGTCGAGCGCCACGGCATCAAGCTCGGCTTTATGTCCTTCTTCACCAAGGCAGTCACACACGCGCTGCAAGCCGTGCCTGCAGTCAACGCACGCATTGAAGGCAACGAAATCGTGACTCAGCACTTCTACGACATCGGCGTCGCCGTCGGCACTGACAAGGGACTGATGGTGCCGACAATTCGTGACTGCGACCAGAAGGGCTTCGCCGAGATCGAGCAAGACATACTCGGCTATGCGAAAGCAGCCCGCGATGGAAAGATTCAGATGAGCGACCTCGAAGGCGGTGTTTTCACCATCTCCAACGGTGGTATCTACGGCTCCATGCTCAGCACGCCGATCATCAACTATCCACAACCAGCGATCCTCGGCCTGCACAACATTACCGAGCGCGCCGTCGTGGTGAATGGCGAAATCGTGATTCGCCCGATGATGTATCTCGCACTGAGCTACGATCACCGCCTCATCGATGGCAAAGAAGCCGTGACCTTCCTCAACAAGGTCAAAGACGCGATCGAAGACCCGAGCCGCCTACTCTTCGGCATTTAACCGCCTGCGGCGGAGTCAGAACGTAGGAATGTTTGAAAGTATTAAGGTAAGGATCTTCCAAGGTTCCCGCCTTTAACCTTCCCACCTTAACACATTCCCACTCGGCGCAGCCGAATTTTCCACTTTAATACTTTCCCACCTTCCCACTACGGCTTTAGCCGTTCTCATCATGTCTGAAAACAACTTCGATCTCATCATCATCGGCTCCGGCCCTGGTGGTTACGTGGCAGCCATTCGTGGCGCTCAACTCGGCCTCAAAACTGCGCTTGTCGAAAAAAACGACACCCTCGGCGGCACATGCCTCAACGTTGGCTGTATCCCGAGCAAGGCACTGCTACACTCCACCGAGATGTATCATTTTGCTGGCCATGGCGCAGCGGCGCACGGCATTGATCTCACTAACCTTTCGATCAGCATTGAACAGTTGATGGCGAAAAAGGACAAAACCGTCGCTCAACTCTGCGGTGGTATTCAACACTTGATGAAGGCCAATAAGATCCAAGTCTTCAACGGGCTCGGCATCTTGGCAGGCGAAAGTAAAGTCCGCGTGCGTGCCACCGGCGAGGAGACCATCCTCACCGGCAAGCACATCATCATCGCAACAGGCTCCGCCTCGATCGAACTGCCGTTCCTGCCTTACGATGGCGAAACCGTCGTCAGCAGCACCGAAGCGATTGCCTTCGACAGCGTCCCCGAAAAGCTCGCCGTCGTCGGCGCCGGTGCCATCGGCCTAGAGCTCGGTTCCGTCTGGGCACGACTCGGGGCAGAAGTCAACGTGATCGAATTCCTCCCAGTCATTGCACCGACCTACGACAAGGATGTCTCGAAAATGGCCGAACGCTTGTTGAAAAAACAAGGCCTCAATTTTCATCTCAAGACGAAAGTCACGGGACTTAAGAAGTCTAAGGGCAAGCACATCCTCACAGCTGAAAAAGCTGGTAAAGAAATCGAGTTCGAAGTCGACAAGGTGCTCGTTGCCGTTGGCCGCAAGCCATACACGGATGGGGTCGGCCTCGAAACCATCGGCATCACAACCGACGACAAGGGACGCATTCCCGTGGACGCACATTTTAAAACATCGGCAGCGGGAGTCTATGCCATCGGCGACGTTATCCCTGGCCCCATGCTCGCGCACAAGGCAGAGGAAGAAGCCGTTGCCTGTGTCGAGCGCATCGCTAAGCAAGCGGGTCACGTGAACTACGACGTCATTCCCAATGTGATCTACACCGAACCGGAAATCGCCAGCGTCGGCCTCGGTGATGCCGATGCCAAAGCGCAGGGCTACGAAACCAAGACAGGGAAATTCAACTTTGCCGGTAACGGACGTGCGATTGCAAGCGATGCCACCGACGGTTTTGCCAAGGTCATTGCGGACAAGAAGACAGACCGTATACTCGGTGTGCAAATTATCGGTAAAGGTGCTTCTGAGCTCATTGCCTCCGCTGTCGCTCACATGGAATATGGTGGCAGTGCCGAAGATCTGGCACGCACCGTGCACGCGCACCCGACCATCAGTGAAGCGATCAAAGAAGCGGCGCTGGCAGTGGACGGCAACGCACTGCACAGCGCCTAGGCTCGCGATAGAACTAATGCCAAAGCGGCCTTCATTTCGAAGGCCGTTTTTTTTGCCTCAATCGTAGCTGGCCAGGCGCTTAGAGGAAGTGGTGCGCATCGCCCTGTCGGTCGAGCACCTGAAGGAACTCGACTACGTGAACTGTTTTTCCTTCAGGAATCGAAAATCACCAACACCAAACCGCTGCAGTCCTGCTCATACTTATAAAAATCCGACCAGAGCCCTGCGACCAGAAACGCAAAGACTGAATCGCGATCCTCTTCAATGCGACCTGATCCGATCCACTTTCCTGCCTTCAAATCGAAGACCCGAAAGCGTGCCCCCAGCACTGGGATGACATTACCACTCAGTGTCCATTCCGCCAGCGCTTGCCCGCTGTGCTGCGGTTGCTCATAGCCAAAGACACTCATGTGCGCCGTGAGCGGTGGACTGGTTGGTAAACGATGCGGCACGCGCTCGAAAAACTTCACCTCACTGCCTTGATGCCAATACACGCGTGGTGCCTGCTTTGCCGAAGGGTCTTCGGTTAACTGCCGACGTGCCGCATTACTGCGCAAAAACTTAGACAATTCAACCGTCGCAAGCTCGACCGCTGCGGGTTGCTTGGGAGGCTCATCAAACCATGAAGGCTCGGTATAATCTTCTCCGTTCGATGCTGTCATGACATGCCCGTTCGATAAAACTGAAACTTACCCCGCGAGTTCGGCGGTCAGCGCCTTCTCGAGTTCTTTGGGCAGACCATCATTCGACTTCTTACAGGCGACGACCACGGCACCAACAATCGGAGACATGAGGCTCTTCTGTATCTGAATCTTAGGCTCGGTTGCCTGCAGTGCAGTGCTCAATCGCTCACGAAAGAGCTCAGATTTCTCAAGTAGACCACCCACCAAAACAAGCGGCGCGTCGCCCAGCTTGGATTTACGATGTGTCACTGTGACGGCACGAATCAACTCCTCAACCGCACGATTTAAGATATCGTCCGCAGCACCCACACCTGCTTGAGCAAGCTGCATGACCATCGGCGCGAGTGCAGCGACATGTGGATTACTAATCTCACCCGTCTTTACTTTGCAAAGTAGTTCTTCGATTGAGGCACAGCGTAGGCGCTTTAAGACATTGCGCTGCCATGGACCCGTTGGACGGCGACCGTCTGACTCTTGAAAAGTCATTTGCATCGCTTGCTTCCCAATCCAAGAACCACTGCCCAAATCGTCATACGACGGCCCCCAGCCTCCAGTGCGATGCGTGAGGCCTTCAGCGTCGCGTCCCAAGCAAATCGAACCAGTGCCAGCAATGAGCATCAGCCCAGGGCGGTTCGCCAGCGCACCGATTAAAGCAATATGCGCATCGGATGTGAGTATGGGCGACTCGGATGGCACCGGAGTTAAACTGACCAGAATGTCGCGAATCTCATCCTTATTTTTAGCGGACGCCGCACCTGCCAGCCCAAAGCAAGAAGAGATATACTCAATATCATCTGGTAAACTCGTAAAGGTCTGATCAAGCAACATTTGCAGATTACCACGCAGCGTCTCCATGCTCACCTGTTGCACGTTTGACGGACCGGCCACTGCTCGCCCGAGGATGTCTCCTGTTTCCGAGACGAGAAGACTACGCGTGCGAGTGCCACCACCATCAATACCTAAATATGCTCTCATGCTATAGCTTATACATGGATAAGCTCGGAACACACAAGACAGAGGAATAAAAATTTCGCTTACTTCCGTTTCTTGGGCAATCCCTTGGCATTGTAGACTGCTTTCTTGCGCATGTATGGTTTACTCTTAGCACCACCACTGGCACCGCCGCCGTGCTTGCCGGTTTGCAGAGTTTCGATCTGATCGCGTAGCATTGCGGCCTTCTCAAACTCGAGCTTCTGCGCCGCTTCCAGCATTTCTGTTTCCAATTCGGCGATGACATGTGCGACGTCGACGTCGGCGGACTCAGCCACGAGTAGGTCATGCCCCTCGGTTTCGTCGTAACGTTTACCAGGCGCTTGCAGGCTCTCATCGATACTGCGCTTAACACCCACGGGTGTGATGCCGTGCTCAACATTGTAAGCCAGTTGCTTTTCTCGGCGCGCGCCTGTGACCTCTAATGTCTGGTTAATGGAATTCGTCATGACATCCGCATACAGAATGACACGGCCTTTCTCATGACGCGCAGCACGTCCTGCTGTTTGGATCAAACTGGTGGCGCTACGTAGAAAGCCTTCTTTATCCGCATCGAGAATTGCCACCAGAGCCACCTCAGGCAGATCCAGTCCCTCGCGCAACAAATTGACTCCGATCAACACGTCAAACTCGCCAAGCCTCAAGCGACGAAGGATCTCAACACGCTCAATCGCATCGATATCTGAATGCAAGTATTCCACACTCAGACCCGCCTCACGCAAATAATCAGCCAAATCCTCCGACATGCGTTTTGTCAAAGTCGTCGCGAGTGTGCGCTCGCCCTGCTCTGCTGCCTTGCGCACCTCCCCCATAAAGTCTTCGACCTGCCCCTTGATCGGGCGAATCTCCATCACCGGGTCAATCAAACCCGTTGGGCGAATGACTTGCTCGGCGATGACCGACGATACTTCCAGCTCGTGCGCTGCGGGCGTCGCCGACACATAGATGGTCTGGTCCGTAATCGACTCGAATTCTTCAAAGGTCTGTGGACGATTATCCATCGCTGACGGCAAGCGGAAGCCATACTCGACCAAGCGCTCCTTACGGGCCCGGTCGCCGTTATACATCGCCCGCACTTGCGGCAAAGTCGCATGGCTCTCGTCGACAAACATCAAAAAATCGTCCGGAAAGAAATCGATCAGGCAGAATGGCCGCTCGCCTGGCTTGCGCCCGGATAGATAGCGGGAGTAGTTCTCGATGCCCGTGCAAAAGCCCATTTCTTGCAGCAACTCGATATCGTATTCCGTGCGCATACGAATGCGTTGCGCCTCAAGCAATAGATTCTGCGACTCGAACCACGCGATGCGCTCGTCTAACTCGGCACGAATCTGCGGCACCGTCTCAGCAATTTTCTCCTTTGGCGTCGCGTATTGGGTGGCTGGATACAAACTGAAGATGTCTAACACCGCCGCGGTTGCACCAGTCAGCGGGTCGAGTTCGCGAATACTCTCGATTTCGTCACCCCAGAACTCCACGCGGATCGCAGTCTCCATGTAGGCGGGAAAGATATCGACCACATCGCCGCGCACTCGAAACGTGCCGCGTTTAAAGGCGACGTCATTCCGCTCGTAGAGGACCTCAACAAGGCGTTCCAGAAAGTCATCCCTGGAGATCTCTAAGCCCGCTTCGAGCGGAATCATCATTTCCTTGAAGTCTTCCGGTGAGCCAAGGCCGTAGATACAAGAGACACTCGCGATCACAATCACATCCTTGCGACTGATCAAGGACGAGGATGCGGCAATGCGCAGACGCTCAATTTCGTCGTTAATCGAAGAGTCTTTCTCGATGTAGGTGTCCGTTTGCGGGATGTAGGCCTCTGGCTGGTAGTAGTCGTAAAAGCTGACGAAATACTCGACCGCATTATCAGGAAAAAAGGTCTTAAACTCGGAGTAAAGTTGCGCAGCCAAGGTCTTATTATGCGAGAGAATCAGCGCCGGGCGTTGCAGCTGCTGAATCATATTCGCCATCGTGAAGGTCTTCCCCGAGCCAGTGACACCAAGCAGGGTCTGGCGCTTATTGCCCGCACGCACGGATTCCACCAAGGCCTTGATCGCCTGCGGTTGATCGCCCTGTGGGGCATAGTCACTACTGAGTTCAAAATCCACGTCCCCAGAGAAGCGCAGGAAAGGAATGCGCGCAATTACAGACTTCAGCTGTCGACAAATCCTGATTGCCCCGCATAGATCTGTCCTGTGAAACCGAGGAACAAAGCGATATTATTTTTTGATGGAGACTGTGGCCTATGCAGTCGCACCGTTCGCTTCTTGATTCGTAAGGACAAGCACCAGCGTCTCTATTTCGCGCCACTCCAAGGCATAGCGGCACAAGCCATCTTAGCGGATGAGTATCGAGTCACACTGACTACCATCGTCTATCAACGTGTCGCCACAGATGGTCAAACCACTCTCCTCTTTCGCTCCGATGCGGCTCTACTCGCACTGATTGATACGGGAAGCTTCTGGCGCTTCTTCGCTCGTATTGCGCGATTGCTGCCGCGCGGCTTTCGCGATTGGGTGTATGATAAGATTGCAGAGCGACGGCAAACATCCCTGAAGTCCACCACGTGCCCGTTGCCAAGCAGAGAAGTGCAGGCGCGTATTTTGCCCTAGAATACAAAACAGGCTCTTCGGAAATACCGAAGAGCCTGTTGAAAAACGTTTATGTGAGCGACTTCAGCCTAGTGAGGCAGGAAGATAAACACAATTGCCATGACGACTGTTGGGAACAATGCGCCGAGCATCAGCTTCAGCGGTGAAACACCACCATCGAAGTATTTGCTCAAGATGCTTTGACCCGCAGGATTCGGTGCATTGGCGATCACTGTCAAACCACCACCAGTCACGGCGCCGGCAACCACTGCATATTGCAGAGCAACCGCACGTGCGAGTTCCCCGGGATCAGTCGCTAAGGTCTGATCAAAGGCGGGCACTTGAGACGCGAGGAATGTAATCGCGGCATTATCATTGAATGCTGTAAGCACCGTCGCACCGATAAAGAGCGGCACTTCACCGAGAGCGGAAAGCACCGGGGCGATCCACCAACCCTGAAGGCCACCATGCGTGACCAGACCAGCAAGGAAGAAGCCGACCAGTAGCGGCCCCTTGAGTGCAATCGAATATTGGTGGTGATCGGTCGCAATCGTGAAGGCGATGAAGGCGAGGAATCCACCGATAAAGAATGCGGGGTGATGCAGGGTAAACACTGTCCAAGCAAGGAAGAACAAATGCGTAACGATGATCCAGAGCGGCGCTGGTTCTTCATCTGAAGCAGTGGCCTCGGCCGCTGCGGCGTCTGCCTTTTCTTTCAGAATCGCAAAGTTCTTACGGAAGATAAAGAAATAGACCGCCGTCGCGATTAAGATACCGAGCACTGCGCGCAAGCCGAAATGCGTGAGCATGAACGGTGTGTCCCAGCCCCACTTGCTTGCGACCATGAGCACTGGAGGCGCGGCGAAGTGCGTCAATGTGCCGCCGACCGAGATATTAACAAACAGCAAGCCCATCGTGGCATACTTGAATGTAGGCGTCGGATTGTAGCAGTAGAATTGATGACCGAGCAATAAAGCGGCAATTGTCATCGCAGCTGGCTCAGTAATGAACGAACCGAGCAACGGTGCGATGATCAAAATCGACAGCCACCATGCGGCAGGTGTGCGTTTGCCGATTCGCGCCACAGAGCTCAATGCGCGCTCTGCAAATGCCACAACTGGGCGTGAGGCGGCAATGGCCATGATCACGACAACGAAAACTGGCTCGGTAAAGTTACGTGTATCAATATAGTGTGTCGTATGATCCCAGCCATAGTTCACTGTAATATAGAGTAAGAGCGGCACGAGCCAGATTCCAAAAATGGCTTCAATCTCTCCGAGAAAGTGAAAGAGTGTCGCCTTAAAACAAACAGGATCTTTGCCATCGACGAACACGCGCTTGTCAGCCTTCGCCTTGATCTCATTCTCATGCTCGTATTTATGCGCAAGCTTCATAAACGGCCCAGCAGCAAAGGTATGCATGATCGCGCCGATAAATAGTAGTGTCGCAATCAAATTGACGGGATCGGCCGCCGCTCGAAGTTTGAGCGTCTCAATGACGCCGAGCTCACCATGTGCCACTCCGAGTTCCTCCGCGCGCGCCTCTTCAAGTGGAGTGTAGGCCTCCAGCGCCATGGGGAATGTAATGTCAGCAGCTCCATGGCCATGCCCACCGCTGATCGGGCTGCCAGCCGCATGCAGACTGGACGTCGTGATAAAACCTGCAATGAGGAGTAAGATGAGTCGTATCGGGTTGGTTATCATAGGCTGAAAAGATGTAAGGATTTATTTATCACTTAAAAGCAAAAACGCGAACAGCCGCGCTAATTCTCTCCACCGAGACCGCGATTGCCACGACTTATGCACTTGTAACTGAGTGACGCCATGCAAGCGTCCCGAGTCTAACCAACCGGAATATCAGAAGGCAGACCAGTCATGTGGTGAGTGCCCCAAGCTCCCGCAACCCTAGGTTCGGCTTCAGGAGCCTGCGTCAACACCAGCCTCGCTGACGGGAACAGAGGCATTGGAACGATTTTGGCGAAATTGAAAGCGATTAATATCGCGCAGCGAAAGTGTCTCCCCTGTTTCTGAGTAATTCTTCGATGTTTGCATCATTGTCTCATACATGCGCTTGTCTTCAATCTGTTTCGAGGTCTTATCCGTGCTGATCTGCGCTTTATCTTCAAGTTTGGCTAGTCGCCCGTTCCACTTTGAGATATCCATCTCTTTTTGCGGAAACTCCATCATCTCAGCCTCAAAGGGCTTCTTATCCTTAGCCTCCTTCATCGAAATATTCGATTTTTTCGAACCGATCGAGGAATAATGCGAATCCCATTGCTTGAACGGAAATGACTTTTGCATGAGGTCAGACTGCTGGCCGCCAGACCAGGATTTTTGCTCAAATCGCTTCTCAGACACGCCCGAAGCCTGCTTATCGTAGGCATCCACCGCCGAGTCCTCCCCCCACAACCATGCACCAGTCATGAGAAAGGCTAAAGTGATGAAGAAGATGAACGGGGCACGTATATACATAAGAGAGATGGGTGAATAGGGAACCCGATGGGAAATATCAAGAAAATCTGCCGGTT